>JAGWOZ010000114.1 GCA_028870715.1 Betaproteobacteria bacterium
TGTCGAAGGCATCACCCACGACTACATTCGTCACGGCACCACCACCTTGTTCGCCGCGCTCGATGTGGCCAACGGGCAGGTCATCTCGCGAGTTCGAGCGCAGCATCGGCACCAGGAGTTCCTGGACTTCCTGCGCCAGATCGACAAGCAGACGCCGCCAGGGCTGGACCTGCACTTGATCGTGGACAACTACGTGACCCACAAGCACGGCAAGGTCAAGACATGGCTGGCGCGCAACCCACGATTCCACCTGCACTTCACGCCGACCTACAGTTCCTGGCTCAATCAGGTCGAGCGTTGGTTCGCGTTGATCACCGAGCGCGCCATCCGGCGCAACTCGTTCACCAGCGTGCGTGAACTCAAGCAGCAGATCGAGCTGTTCGTGCAGCGCTATAACGCCGACGCTACGCCGTTCCAGTGGATTGCCACCGCCGACTCCATCCTGCAAAAGATCGAACGAATTGCGAAACGTATTTCTGCGACAGGACACTAGTTCGGTGTGGGTGCCGCTGCGTTCTTTGCTGGCGTTGGCTGGCAGCTTGACGCCGTTGATGACGAACATCTGCCTCCCGATCAGGCCCAGCCGTTCGCAGGTGAGCAGCACCCGCGTGACCAAGGCCTGAATGTCGTCGCCGAGCTCGCGCACCAACTTGGCGATGTGAGTGTAACTTGGTTGGCTGTCGCCGCTGACGGCGATGAATTGCACGTGGTGCAGCCAGACCGCTTCGATGCGCCGGCTGCTGATCGAACCGCGGCTGTAGGCCAGCAGCACGAGCTTGAGCATGACACGGGGGTCGTAGTCGCTGGCGCCGGTCTCGTCGTTGCGAAAGCGCGCATCGAGAGCGCTGAGGTCGAGTTCGTGGTCGATCAGGTGATCGAGCGCGAATTCAAAGCTGCCGGGCTGGATCTGCTCGCTCCGCACCACCGGCAGAAGCCGGGGATTGTGGTCGATCTTTTTGTATCTTGCCCTATCCGGCTCTCCTGCATTGCGCGTTTCGACATGGACTCTTTGTCGTGCAGCTTGTTCCCGGTCGGTGGGAGTTTTTGCACAGCCTCAACATCGACGCCGCATGACCGGCTCGCGGACTTCGGCCTTGGCAAGAGCAGAAATCATCGATGACGACGCCGTATGAGCCATCGCTGCCCTCGTCGGCAAATTGGCCTGATCAAGCTTCGATGAATCGCATCAGTCCGGCGGTTGCCCGGCGCGCGGCGCGCCTTCGATTGCCGTTCATTTGAGCTACGTCAAATTTCAAGCTTCAACTGCGCCTTCTAATAGCCAATGCAGCCGCCTTGGTGCGGATTCATGCCGCATTGAGGGGTATCCATGAAGATCATCGTGCTCGGCGCCGGTGTTGTTGGCGTCGCATCCGCGTACTTTCTGCGCGAGCAGGGGCATGAGGTCACCGTGATCGAGCGCCAGGCCCAGGTCGGGGCTCGCACAAGCTTTGCCAATGGAGGCCAGATCTCGGTGAGCGGCGCTGAGCCCTGGGCGAATCCGGGTGTGCCGCGGCAATTGCTCGCCTGGTTGGGGCGCACCAATGCGCCCTTGCGCCTGCGCCTGCGCGCCGACCCGCGGCAGTGGGCCTGGTGCCTTCGCTTCCTGCATGAATGCCTGCCTTGGCGCACCGCACGCAATATGCGTGAGCTCGTTCAGCTGGGGCTGTACAGCCGGGAGGTCCTGCGCGCGCTGCGCAAACGTCGCGAGCTGCACTACGACAAACAGTGCCGGGGCATCTTGCATCTCTACATGGATTCGCGCGCACTCAACCAGGCAGCGCGCTGCACGCATGAAATGCATGAGCTCGGTTGCGAGAGACGCGTGATTGATGTTGCCGAGGCCGTGCGCATCGAGCCGGCGCTGGCGCCGATGCGCGCGCGCCTGGTTGGAGCGACCTATACCGCCGATGACGAATCGGGCGACGCCAATGCCTTCACGCGCCAGCTGGCGGCAAGCTGCGAGCTCGACGGCGTGCAATTTCTATTCCAGCGCACCGTGACGGCGCTGCGCCGGTCCGCAGACAGCGTGGATCATGTCGAGCTCACGAACCCCGACGGAGGCTTTGAGCGCATGACGGCCGACGCCTATGTGCTGACCAGCGGATGCTGGAGCGCGCCCCTGGCCAAGACTCTGGGTATCCACCTCCCACTCTACCCGGTGAAAGGCTATTCGGTCACGCTGCCGGTTGCCGACGCCGGCGCTGCCTGGCAGGTCTCGCTGACCGATGAGCAGCACAAGCTCGTCTTCTCGCGCCTGGGTGACAGGCTGCGCGTGGCGGGGACGGCCGAGGTCGGCGGGTGGACGCGCGAGTTGGACGCCCAGCGTTGCGCGGCAATTGTGGCGCAGGTCAGCACGATGTTCCCGGGCGCAGCGGATGTCTCCCGCGCCCGTTACTGGGCCGGATTGCGACCGATGACGCCGGGCAACGTGCCTGTGATCGGTCGCAGCCGACTGCGCAATCTCTATCTCAACACGGGCCATGGCAGCCTCGGCTGGACGCTGGCCTGCGGCTCGGCGGCCGGCTTGGCAAGCATCGTTGGTGGCCGCCGGCCCGACGTGGCCTTCGCCTTCTCGGGAACTTAGCGCCCGCCAGCAGCGGGTCATGCATCGATAGGAACGCTCAAGATGATCAATCAACAGGAATCAGCGCGCGACGGCGGATGGTCGGTCGATGGCGTCGCGCTGCAAAGCCGACTGCTGCTCGGCAGCGCCAGCTACCCCTCGGCGCAGAGCATGCGCGACGCCATCGTGGCCAGCGGGGCCGAGGTCGTCACCGTCGGCCTCAAGCGCATCGCCAGTGGCGGCGAGGCCCAAAGTTTCGTGCCGACCCTGCTCGATACGGTGCGCGAAAGGGGCGGGCGGCTGCTGCCGAACACCGCGGGGTGTTATGACGCGCGCAGCGCGATCGAGACCGCCATGATGGCGCGGGAGCTCTTCCAGACCAACTGGGTCAAGCTCGAGGTCATTGGCGACCGCGACTCGCTGCAACCCGACCCGGTCGAGCTCGTGGACGCGGCGCGTGTGCTGGTCCGCGACGGATTCGTCGTCTGGCCCTATTGCACGGACGATGTGGTGAGCTGCAAGCGCCTTCTCGACGCCGGTTGCGCCGTGCTCATGCCGTGGGGGGCGCCGATCGGCTCCGGGCAAGGACTGTTGAACCCGTTCGCGCTGCAGGCCCTGCGCAAGAGCATGCCGCAGGCGACCCTGATCGTGGATGCCGGCATTGGTGCGCCGTCGCACGCCGCGCAGGCCATGGAGCTCGGCTTCGATGCGGTCCTGCTGTGTTCGGCCGTGTCGCGGGCGCGTGATCCGGTGGAGATGGCTGGCGCGTTTGCTGCCGCGGTGCAAGCCGGTCGCAGCGCCTGGAGGGCCGGCGTGATCGGGAAAAGCGAGCGCGCGATACCGAGCACGCCAGCTGGGGAATGACGTGGCGTTGGCACGCGTCAGGGCGCACCGCCCTTCCGGCGCCCACCTCCCATCTCAACAGGTTCGAGCCTGAAAGCAGGCGACCGCGTCGCCTCGAGTAGCGCCCGCAAGCTCCGCCGCTTCGCGGCAGGGCCAGCCGTCATCGGGATTGAGGAGTCGCCCGGCCTCCTCCAGGCTCAAGCCCAAGCGCTGAGCCGTCTTGATGCATTGCGCCCTGGCCACATCGGGGCTGCCCCTGCGGCGGATGCCCCCGCAGGGGTGTTCGGGCGTGGGCAGCAGACCCTTGAGCTGATAGAAGCGGATCGTTTCCACACGGGTGCTGGACGCTCTGACCTGGGTCCGCGATGGTCCGGTTTTCCCGTTTGATCATCCCGATGATGCGCGACATTCAAGTCCAGCCGGGAGGCGAATATCTGCCCCCTCTCAAGCTTCAGCGTGTCGGCAAAACAATAACGATCGGCGTTTTCTGCAATTGCGCGCGGCCCAATGCGGCACTCCCTGGTGGCTTGATCTTTGGGTCGCACGCGGCGCTTACATCGGCTATGGGCTGCTACATGCACACTTGGCACGCCAGTATTTCAACGTGCTGTTAAGCTGGTCAGGATGGAAACTGACCCAACGCGATTAGGGACGCGTCGCTTCGGAGGCTCTATTCTTAATTCGGAGTCTGCGAGTGCCGTCGGAACGATGTTGTCCTGCGGGGATGGACGGGACGAGTCATTCGTCTTGCCAAGTAGCTTCTTCGCATCAGTGCAGGAAGTGTCCCTGGAGCCATTGCATGGGCACGAGCCAACGTTATCTCGCTTGTACAGCGGTCTGCCGAATACGCTCGTGCTTTGGCGAAATTTGCTGCTTCTTTCTCTGGCATCCAGTCTGGCATATCGACGCGCGGGCGATATTCTGGTTGGTGGAATGCGGGAAACGGATTTTTCCAGCCATGCAGACTGCCGCGACGACGCGATCAAGTCGCAGCAAGTGACGTTTGCACGAAGACTTGGGCGCCGCATGACGCTAGAGCCCCCCTCTGACGTGGCTCGACAAGGAGGCTTTACGGGGCCGTGTCGAGCAGATGGCGCAGCACACGGATACGTGCCACGTCGGCGCACGAGGTGCACCGCATCCATGCGGTTACGATCGCGGGCAATGCCCGGCATGCGACTTGCGACGGCGAGGCGTTGAAGCCTATCGCACGCGAAGGAAGTGAAGGCCATGGCGACGCACCCTGCTGAGCTTGTCATCGCGAGTTGCCGCTTTGAAGCGGCGCGCAAGATAGCCGGTTTGCCTATCGCTGATCGTCGCAGTGCGCTTCATGGGCATGGTTTCATCGCCAGTGTTCAGGCAAAGGTTCCTCGCGGATGGGCGGCGTTCCAGGGTAGCGAATGTGGCGAGCTTCAGGGACGCTTAGAGCGTTGTGTCGGCCCGCTGGACTACAGTCTGCTTAACACCCAGTTGGCCATACCAACAGACGAGAATATCGCAGCCTGGATCGCCGAGCGGGTGGACGTGCCTGGTATCGCGCGCTTGGCCGTGCAAAGCACGCCAAACCAAGGCGCGCACATCGCGCCCGGTGAACAGATGGCTCACATCTGGCGGCGATACTCATTCCAGGCCGCCCACCGACTCCCGCACGTGTCGGCCGGGCATAAGTGTGGGCGCCTTCACGGACATGGTTTTGCACTCGTCATGCACGCGACGCAAGACCACGCACATTTTGGCTATGACGAGTTGGATGCGCTATGGGCACCGCTGCACGCTGCGCTGAACTACCGGTGTCTGAACGACATCTGCGGGCTGGAGAATCCGACCAGCGAGATGGTCTCGTCGTGGGTCTGGGAACGGCTCAAATCGTTACTCCCGTCGTTGTCGGCGATCACGGTGTTTGAGACGGGCTCCTGTGGCGCCACCTATGACGGCGCGCGGTTTCGAATCTGGAAGGACTTCACGTTCGACAGCGCTGTTCGCCTGGGAAAAGCGCCCGCGAGGGACCCCCGTTACGGAGTTCACGGTCACAGCTAAATGCTGCGCCTGAAACTGACTGCGCCGCTGGATGCCGTGATGGGATGGACGGTCGACTTCGGGGACGTCAAAGAGATCTTCGAGCCTGTGCTCAAGTCGCTTGACCATCACCCGCTGCACGAGCAGGCTGAAATTGACGACGGCGACGCGGCCACGATTGCCAAGTGGATTTATCGACGTGTCCTGCCGGATCTGCCGCAATTGAGTTCGGTAGAACTCTACGAAACCGAAGGGTGCGGTGTGGCCGTCGGTTTCGGCATGAGCGATCCAGGGCTTCCAATATGAACTGGACCAGCGCAGCCCTGACCGACGATCAAGGCTGCGCGGTGAAAGCGAGTCGGATCCTCTTCGCTATTGCCAACACGTGGATTGAGGCCCCAGCTTTGGCCGGAAGGAGAGTCGGTGCGCTGAAGTCTCGCCCCTCACGGGCGCGCTGTATGTAGCGCTGCAATCAGCGGACACGACACCATGCCGCGATGTGCGTGGCACTTGGCCACCAGATCGGTCAAAGCCGATTCCATCCGCCGCAGGTCCCGCAGACGCTCGCGCACGTCGGCCAACCGCGCCGCAGCGAGCTTGGCCGCCTCGCGGCAATGCGCGCCGTCGTCGAGCCTGAGCAGTTGCCCTACCTCTTCCAGGCTGAACCCCAGGCGCTGCGCTGTCTTGATGAACCGGACCCGCGCCACGTCGACTCCGGTATATCGCCGAATTCCCCCGTACGGGCGCTCGGGCGTGGGCAGCAATCCCTTGAGCTGATAGAAGCGGATCGTCTCCACATGGACCCCCGCCGCTTTGGCGAGTGCGCCAATGCTCAGGCTTGTCGGTCTTTGTTCCATTGGGCTTGACTCCGTAGTCGACTACGGGGATAAGGTACCACCTGTGGCGCGCCTTTCATCGCGCGTCCTGTCGACGAGGAGCTGTCCCCATGATCCATTCCCGCATCCTTCATACGCTTGGCCGTGCCTGCCATACGGCATTGATTCTGCTCGTAAATGGCTGCGCTTTCGCCATCGCCGCCACCGCATGCGACGCGCAACCCACCCCTGCGACTGCAACCCTGGGGCAAACCGCGCCCGATGCGGCCTTCACCACCGTGAGCGGCAAGGCCGTCGAGCTGAAGAGCTACAGAGGCCATCCTGTCATCGTGTGGCAGGTCACCACCTGGTGCCCAAGCTGCGCCGCCGGGCTGCGGACGTTCGCGCACCATCAAGCGCAGATCGACCGATCGGACATGACCGTGATCGTGCTGCGCGCCTACAAGAATGGCGGATATCCAGGCCCCAGCATGCGGGACTTCGCCAATTCGGTCGCGCCGAATCTGTTACACGACACGCATTTCGTCTTCGGGCAAGACACCCAGACGCTGTTCGAACGCTACAACCCGCGCAAGTTCGTCGACGTCTACCAGGTGATTGCGCCGGATGGCAGCATTGCACTGGCGTCCTCGTCGCCCTCGGCCACCTTCGACAAGATCGAAGAATTCGTCCGGCCCAAGCCATGATCGCGGCCTGCTATCAGCGCGTGGAGATGGTGCCGCGCGCTTTGGGGACGGCATTGGGTTCGCGTCGGGCCAGAGTCTGGACGGCGGCGCTGTACTTGGTCGCCTTTGCCTTCTACCTGTTCCTTCTGCCTGCCACAAGCACGGGTGGCGCGCCAGGGTTCGTCTCGTTGCACTTCCTGACCCCTTCCGAATTCCTCCTCGCGATGCTCATGGCAGCACTGCTGGCCTTAACTGTCGCGTTGGGTGTGCATGGCCTGCGTCAGGGGCGCCGGGTCAATCCCACCGGCACCCTGCTCGGCGCGATCCTGGCCATCGCGCCATCGCTGCTTTGCTGCACGCCCGCGCTGCCGCTGGCGATTGCCGCGATCGCTTCGTTGCTGCCTGCGGCCGGGCAGGTCGGCTTGCCGGTACAGGGCTGGATCGCCACCCACGAGGGGACGATCTATGCGGTGGCCATCGCGTTGATGGTCTGGAGCCTCCTCGGCAGTGCGCGGCGCGTGCTGTCGTGCTCTCGTTGAAGGTCCCCCGGAACCCCGCCATGCAGGGCTGCTTCGCCGTGACTTCTACGAGATCCAGTGCCGGTCGTTTGAACATCCTGACCCCGTCCACGCTACGTTCCACCTCACGAGTCGCCTCGCCGCTTCATTTCCAGCACCCCCTGCCCACGCACTGCATGTGACCATGTTCGGCAGCGGCGGCGCTGAGGGCCGCCGAGCGCGGCGCGCGCGTGACCCTGATCGAACGCAGCACCATCGGCTGCACGTGCGTGAACGTTGGCTGCGTGCCATCCAAGGTTATGATCCGGGCGGCGCACATTTCTCATCTGCGGACCAAGAGACCGTTCGACGATGGCATCACCGCCGTCGCGCCGGCCATTGCGCGCGAGCGGCTGCTGGCCCAACAGCATGCGCGCGTCGACGAATTGCGCCGCGCCAAGTACGAGAACATCCTGGACGGCAGCCCGTCCATCACGGTGCTGCGCGGCGAAGCGCGCCTCAAGGACGGATGCACCCTGGTCGTGCGCCTGCATGACGGCGGCGAGCGCGATCTGGCCTTCGATCGCTGCCTGATCGCCAGGGGCGCGAGCCCGGCTATCCCGCCAATCCCCGGGCTGGAAGAGACTCCCTTCTGGACCTCGACCGAGGCACTGGCCAGCGACACGATTCCGCCCCGCCTGGCGGTCATCGGCTCGTCGATCGTTGCGGCCGAACTGGCGCAGGCCTTCGCGCGGCTGGGCAGCCGCGTGACCGTCCTGGCGCGCAGCACCTTGTTCTTCCGCGAAGAGCAAGCCATCGGCTAAGCGGTAACGGCTGCGTTCCGTGCCGAGGACATCGATGTACTGGAACACGCGCAAGCCACCAATATCGCCTATGCGAGCGCCGAGTTCGTGCTGAACACCGGGCATGGCGAAATCCGTGCCTGCAAACTGCTTGTCGCCACCGGCCGCACGCCGAATACACGCAGGCTCTCATTGGAACCGGCGGGCGTGGCCGTCAATGCGCAAGGGGCCATCGTCATCGACCAAGGCATGCGAACCACGAGCCCGAACATCTTCGCCGCCGGCGACTGCACGGATCAGCCGCAGTTCGTCTACGTCGCGGCCGCGGCCGGAACCCGCGCAGCGATCAATAAGAGGGGGGCGATGCCGCCCTTGATCTGAGCGCGATGCCAGCCGTCGTGTTCACCGACCCGCAGGTCGCCACGGTCCGGGTGAGCGAGCAGGAGGCACATCTCGAGGGCATCGAAACCGAAAGCCGCACCCTCAGCCTCGATAACGTGCCGCGGGCACTCGCCAATTTCGGCACCCGCGGCTTCATCAAACTGGTCATGGCCACAGGTGCGCGCCGATTGATCGGCGCGCAGGCGGTCACAGCGGATGGCGGCGAGCTGATCCAGCCCGCAGCGCTGGCGATCCGCGCTGGCATGACCGTGGACCAACTGGCCGACCAGCTGTTCCCCTACCTGACCAGGGTCGAGGGGCTAAAGCTCGCGGCGCAGACCTTCCGCAAGGACGTGAAGCAACTGTCCTGTTGTGCGGGGTAAGGGTCGGCCTACCGCAGGGACTGTCAGGAACCGACGGCCCGGGCCGATTGCCTCGCGCCCAAGGACATCGCTCATGAACAACCGGCTGATGCGCATCGCCGTCGCTCTCTCAGTCGCGCCTGCATGGGAGCAGTCCGCCGCCGCGACGACTGCCCAAGCTATGCTTTCGCGGATAGGCTAGGCCACGTTCGTCGCGGAAGAACACGGCTCGCGGACAGGCTATATCTTCTTCGCCCCCAACCGCCCGTCCTCCTACTACCTGTACCGGCCCCGGTAGGCTGAGGCGCATCCAGCGGTTTGACCCAGCGCCTTGAGCGCCGCCCAGCGGATCAACTGGCACGGCACGAAACGTCGCAATCGCTCAGCGGCCGGCAATCGTCAGCGCCACAAGCGACGCCGCCTCAACCAATTCAACCGTGGCGCCTGCGGTGTCGCCAGTCATCCCATTAATCAAGGCCATCATCAATCGGCGGACAGCGATAAACATCACGCCTGCGGCCAGCAAAGCGACAAGGCCGATGAAGCCCCAACCGGCCAGAATCACGACAGAATTCGCAATCGAAACCATCACTGCTGCCTTGCGATGCAGACGGACGGACATGCGCTCGCCCAAACCACCCCTGCGAACATAGGGTGTGGAGTAAAACAGCAGCGGCAGAGCGACCCGCCCGAGAATCGGCGGCAACAGGAGCACCCAGAACCGTCCGGCGTCGAGCAAGTCCGCAATCGCGGAGAACTTGAGCAGCAAGACGAGGAGCAGCGTGACCACGCCGATGGGCCCACAATTTGGATCTTTCATGATGGCGAGAGCACGCTCACGATGGCCCCTCCCGCCCGCCCAGGCATCGGCGCTGTCCGCCAAGCCATCGAGATGCAAACCTCCAGTGAGCATGACCCAAGCGGTGAGAATCATCGCCGCGCCTAGCAGGGGCCGGATGAGGCCGGCGGCGACCGCATATCCGATCAACACGAGCGGAACGCCCACGACGATTCCCACTGCGGGATAAAACAACACGGCCCGCCCCATCTCCGCATCCGTCGGCGGCGATGCAAGACTCACCGGTAATCTCGTCAGGAACTGGACGGCGATCCCAAAGGGGCGTAGCGCCTTCATCTCACGACGCCCCCATACGCGCCGATACGGTGCAGGCTTGCATGGGGAACGTCAAGCTGCAAAAGCTCGCTTCTTGGTTTGCCATGCGCCAGGATTAGCAGGAGACGAATGACGCCGCCATGGGTGATGACGAGCACGCGCTGGCCAGCCAGGCGATCCGACAACGCCTTCCATGCTTCGCACACGCGCTGCTCGAATGCATGCAGGGACTCGGCCCGGGGCGGCGTGAAGGACCAAGGGTCCTGCCAAAACCGCCTCAATCCGTCGGGGTCGGTTTGCATCAGGCGTTT
>JAGWOZ010000115.1 GCA_028870715.1 Betaproteobacteria bacterium
CAGTAGGACAATACCGCATATCTCAAGCTTTGCAGCCACAATCCACGCCACAATCCGTCAGCACTCTCAGGGCCCGGCGTTGACTCCGGCGTGGTCGGCGCATTCCGGCTGGGCAGTGCCGCCCACTGGTCCACAAGTCCTGCCAAGCGTCGACGCAACGTGCTTGGATCGGGTGGCGCTTGCGGCACTGGCGCCAAGGCGTGTATTGCCTGGCGTTTCTGCAGTTGGGTGAGCCCCGATTGCGAACGCTCCCACTCGGCCACAAGACCGAGCAACAAGGTGCCCCAAGGCACGTCCTCGGCCTGCGCGGGCGCGGGCTGCGGAGCGGCATCTGCCGAAGTCCTGCCCGGCTCAGACTTTGGAGGGGCCGCACGGGAGCTCTGTTCGAGTTCTGCGTAGATTCGGCTGTAGTTTTGAGGTGTTGGCGGCAGGCGCGCCTCGGCCAGACGCCTGAGCGTGGTGCGTGCGAGTTCGGTGGCGGGCGTTGTATTCGTCATTTTCAGCATGTTGTTATTGTGATCTGACTGGCACCCATCATGCTCCGGGTCAAGCCAATGGAATATCTGGCGGCGAGTTCCCTGGGCTAGCCTCGTGTTCGATGCGCCACAACCAAGCCAGCAGTTCAGCCACCGCGAGATACAGCGCTGGCGGAATCTTCTCGTCAAGGTCGACATGCATGAGAAGCTGCACGAGTTGCGGAGAATTATGGACGTAAACACCAGCTTCGCGCGCGCGCGCCACAATGGCCTCGGCCACGAAACCTCTGCCCTTCGCCACGACCTCCGGCGCGCCACCCCGCTCGCTGTCATATCGCAAGGCAACAGCCTCGCGCTCACTGCGCCCTGACCCGGCGCCAGCTTTCTGGTTCATGGCGCAGAGGCTGCAGGCTCGGACTGCAGCGCGAACTCGTCCATCTGCAGGCCTGCGGCTCGCAGTGCCTGGCCCAACTCCTCGCCTCGTGCCCGCAGATGTTGGATTGACGCTTCCCGCTGGCTCAGCTGCAATTGCACCCGCACGTGCCCACTCGCACCCAGATGCACGCTGGCCACGAGCGGCCCCAAGTTCGGCAGATCAAGCTCGAGCACTGAAGTCCAGCCGCATGCCTCCGGAGGCGGTGCCAGGGAACCGTGCCTCGCATCGTCGGGCTCGATGCGCCATTTCATGTGCTGGCCTGCCCAAATTTGCCCCGTCCATTGGACGGATCCCTGCGCCAGGGTGGCAAGTTGTTGCTGCACGATGCCTTGTAATGGCGCCGGAATGTCGCCACCGTTGGTTTGATGCGGGGATGGGAGCGTGAGCAGACTCGCGTACGCAATGAGTGCTTGCTGCACATGGGCAGCCGGTGCCGGCGGCGCGGACAGCTGAGGAGGTGTCTGATCTATCTGCACACCCCTTGCTGCCTGACCCATTTGTGAGGTGGCGGTGTACGCGGAATTGGCCCCCGCTTGCGCCGCAGCGGGGTTGCCGGAGGCAGGTGCGCCAGTCTGTGTCCGAGGCTCAAGCGACTGCGCGCCGGGCGATGGCGAATACTGGCCTTGCGGTTCGGCTAGCAGTGCAGCCAACGGCAACCGTCCCTGCGCCCACGCGACAAGGTGACTTTCGTAGAAAAGCCCGCTGGCGTGGATTGATTGCGCCAGTTGCGACGCCAACTGCCCAGCATTTCCGGCTCCGGATGGCGCCCAGACGGGGCGAGATGACTGCAGCGCCTGGGGCTGTGGCGCCAACTGTTGTAACCGCCCGAGCAATTGCGCGGTCGGCGAGAGCTGGATCGCGTCTGCCACAGGTGCGCGTGCGGGCGCAAGCAGAAGAGTCAACGGCGTGCCGGGCTCGGGTTGCGGGGCAAGCGGGCCCTGCACCGTCGCCTGCGAGTTTGGGCTGTCAACCGCGGCAAGCACGATCAGCGGCAGCATTTGCCCCTTGACGTAGCTGCCGGGCAGGGTGGCCGCAACCACAGTCTGACCCAGTCGCAGCAAAACCTGGCCGTCTGCCTGGGTCTGTACAACTTCAGCCACGACGTGTGTGCCGGGCGGCATCGCGAGCGATGTGGCTTGGCTGCCGGACGGGGTTGCCGCCCGACCATCGAGCGGGGCGCCGCCAGCCGGGGAAATCGGCAAGGTCGATGCGGAATTCTGAATACCGCTCACGCCTTGCTGTCCACCAGCCTGAGCATCAGCTCGGCCTCAGCCTCGCTCAACCCGCAACGAGCCGCTATACCACGTACCGTCATCCCTTGGGCGACAAGTTGCTGCATCAACCCAAGCATTTGCTTTCGCAACTCCGCTTGTGTCGGTGCCACGCCTGCAAGGGACCCGGATGCAGCCGCCTGCATCGTGTCTGTTGGAGGTTTGATCTCGGTTTGTCTCGGAGTCTGCCGTGCGCCCGGCTGCGCCACCGAATCGGGGGAAGGGTATGCCTCCACCCGGGACGGCGGGCTGCTTACGACCGCTTGCGCATCGGGCCGCGACGTGTCAGGGCGAGGACGAAGGCTGGCTCCCGCACCGGCTCGCGTCGGATCGGCCATCCCGCTGTCAGCGCCAGACCGTTCCTCGGCCTGATGATTCTCCAACACCGTGATGCGCGCGCGCTCATGGTCAAGTTGCGTGACAATCTTGCGCATCATGGCCATGAGGCCAAATTGCAGCAAGATAATGAGAGCCGCTAGGACTAGCAAAAAGATGATCATGATGAATGACAGTGGCTCCGTAAATGGCATCTGCACAGTTGCCAATCATCCTGTCCTGTTATGCCCGCTCGTCAATCTGGCCGCTGCGCGGACTCTCAGGTTCTCCCAAGAGCGACGTCTCGCCACCAGCTGCCGCCTTGGCTGCAGGTGATCCGCTCTTTCGCGGCTTGCGTTGCGGCTCTTGGTGGGTTCGTGACTGGTTGCTCACCGGCTTGATCGGTGCCCACGGCTCAACAGGCCCAACCGGATTGACATCATCGCTCTGGCTCATGTTCGTCCTTCCTACCGGACCGCCCCCGGGTTTAACCTCGATCAGGGGCCAATCCCCCGAACTTGCATACACGCCAATTTCAATGCGCAAAAAAGCTCTGCAGGCGACTCTCGATGATGCGCGGGTTTTCGCCTTCTGCGATGGCGACAATCCCTTCGACAACGAGCTCCTGTAATTTGGCCCTCTCGTGGACAATGTTCTTCATCTTGTTCGCAACAGGAAGAAAAAACAAGTTGGCCGAGCCCACACCGTATATGGTTGCCACAAACGCCACCGCGATGCCCTCGCCCAGTTTGCTCGGATCTGCAAGATTTTCCATTACGTGGATGAGACCGAGCACGGCCCCCAAAATACCCACCGTCGGCGCGTAACCGCCAGCCGATTCCAAGACTTTGGCGGCCTGACCGTCATGGTGCTCGATTGCCCCGATTTCTTGCTCAAGCGTTGAGCGTATCTTCATGGGGTCGGTCCCATCCACCAGCATCTGTAGCCCCTTGTGCGTGAACGGATCGGCCACGTCATCGACCAGTGATTCAAGGGAAAGCAACCCGTTTTTGCGCGCCGCGTCGCTCCAGTGCAGGATCATACTGATGGCGGCGTGTGGATCCATAGCTGGTGGCCTCACCACCCACGGCAGCATCTTGAGCGAGCGCAGGAATACGGGAAGCGGGTATTGCAGCATGGCCGCGCCAGTGGTGCCCCCAATAACGATGAGGAAGGCCGTGGGCTGGACGATTGAAGCAATATGCCCGCCTTCAAGGAGTTGCCCGAGAAGGATGGAGCCCAGCGCGATAACAAGGCCTGCGATGCTAAGGATATCCATAAGACGGAGACAATCTCGTGGTTGGCGTCAGGGGCTCAGCCTGCGCGCCCAGCGCCATGCAGCTGAAGACTGGCGCGCAGGCGCATGACCGCCTGCTTCATCAACTGGCTCACGCGCGACTCACTCACTTCGAGCACTTGGCCGATTTCCTTGAGCTGCAGGTCCTCCTGGTAATACAGGGAAAGGATGAGGCGCTCGCGCTCGGGCAGTTCGAGGATGGCAAGCTGAAGGTCCCGCTCGAGCTGTTCATCCTGCAACGCCGCGTCGGGCTGTGCGATTGAGGTGTCGGCATGGCGCTCGGTGTAATCGGCGCCCTCGCCCGACGTGAGGTCTTCCAGATAGACGATCTGCAGGCTGCTTTGCGCCAGCGCCCCGTAGTAGACCTCGATCGACCATCCGAGATGCTCAGCAATCTCCGAGTCTTCGGGCGGCCGGCGCAGGCGTTGGGTAAGACTCTGAATGGCCTTTTGGATTGCCCGTTCTTGCGTGCGGCTACGGCGCGGCAACCAGTCCTGGCGCCGTAGCTCGTCGTAGATTGCGCCACGGATACGGATCGCCGCATAGGCACCGAATTGCGAAGGCGATTGCTCCTGACCGCGCTCCAGCGCATCCCAGAGCCCGATCATGCCTGCCTGCTCTAGATCGGCAATGTCCACCGAGGCGGGGAGTTGCGCGGCCATCTGCCCCGCGATTCGACGCACCATCGGCAGGTAGCGTGCCAGGCGCTCCTCCCGCGATTCGATTGGGTTGTACACGACAGGTTTCATCCGCGATGTGAGCTGGCGATCATACTGACGCGGCGGACTGTTCGGCCTGCAACCACTGCGCCATGAAAAACTCGATTTGGCCGCCAGACCCCTCGGGCAGCGGCCACCCCTGCACACGCGCGCTCAACGCCGCAAAAGCCGCTGAGGCCGGGCTTTGAGGTGCGCTTTCGACGACAGCGCGCTGCGCGCGCACCGCGGCGCGCAGCGCGGCGTCCAGCGGAATTGCTCCGACGAGGTCCAGCGAGACGTCCAGATAGCGGTCAGCCACGCCGCAAATCTTGGCAAACAGGGCCCGGCCCTCGCGCGTGTCACGCACCATGTTGGGCAGCAGGTGAAAGCGCTTGAGCCCATGCTGTTTTGACAACACTTTGATCAGTGCATAGGCGTCGGCCACTGATGCGGGTTCGTTGGAGAGCACGACGATGAGATGCTGCGCGGCCCGACTGAAGGTCAGTACGTCGCCCGAGATGCCGGCCGCGCAATCGACGAGTAGATAATCGAGCTGAATGTCCAACCCACTTACCGCGTCGATCAAACGCGACTGGCTCTGCGTATCGAGTGCAGCCATGTGCGCAACGCCGCTGGATGCCGGCAATACCCAAATGCCATGAGGTCCCTGCACCAGCACCTGCTCAAGCGTCTTCTCGCCCGACAGCACGTGCGAAATGTTGTAGCGAGGCGCCAGACCAAGAAGGATATCGATGTTGCCCAAACCCAGGTCGGCGTCGAACACCAGTACGCGGCGGCCCGCCATGCCGAGCTGCACCGCCAGGTTAGCAACAACATTCGTCTTGCCAACCCCACCTTTGCCACTGGCGACGGTAATGACCTTCGTGGCAGGCCGTTGCAGGCGACGCAGTCCTTCGGCTTGGTCCATGGGTCTCATCCTCAACGGCTCGAGGCGCTAGCAAGCTCGATGCCTGCGCCAATAGGGTCCCGATCCGGGGCTCTGTCACTTTGCAGCAAAGCCACCATCTTAGCGAGCGATGGCACGTGCAGATCCTCGGGAACACGCTGGCCGTCGGTGTAGAACCATAGGGGTAGTCCACGTTCCACGAGCCATTGCAGCGCCGCGCCAAAGACTGGCGTCTCGTCGAGTTTGGTGAGAATGCACGCAGCAACCGGTAGATGGCGGTAGATCGCCCAAAGTGCGTCGTAGAAGCCAAGCCCCATACCGCCGTTGATGAGCATCAGCCGCGTCACGCGGTCGCCGAATGCCTGAAGCCATTGCATCTGCTCGGCCAGGCGGGCGTCACGCGGAGACAGGCCGATGGTGTCAATGAGCACGAACGCACGATCAGCAAACGCTTCGAGGTGATGCTCGAGCTCCTTCGCATCGCGTGCCACCGCCACCGGAACCCCGAGAATGCGTCCGTAGATCTTGAGTTGCTCCACGCCTCCAATACGGTAGGTATCCGTGGTAACGAGCGCAACGGTCTGGGTGCCATGGTGAAGCACCAGGCGCGCAGCGAGCTTGGCGATGGTTGTGGTTTTACCTACCCCGGTGGCACCCACCAAAGCGTAAATGCCTCGCGCAGCCACCGGTTCGTCTGGCATGGCCAAGCACTCGACGATATCCGACAGGGCCGAGTTGAGCTCGCCCCCCCCAGCAGCAGCCTGCTCCGCATACGCTGGGGCGAACCCCAGGCTTTGAAGCCTTAAGGACAAAGGCGACGCTGGCGCGCCGTGGCTGGGTGCACTGCTGGCGACCGTGGTCTGCACCCACTGCCGAAGCTGTTGAACCTCTTGACGCAGAACGCCGATCTCGCTCGACCATACGGGTTGGATCCGGCCGGCTTCGAGTGCCGCCGAGCTCTGCGCGCCGGACGCTGGCGGCCGGATGGGTGCTGCAACGCTGCCGGCAGGCCTCATCGGTACGGGCGCGGGCCTTGGCACGGCGGGCGCCGGCGGCTGCGCAATGCTTCGTGGAGCAAGAGCAAGAGCAGGAGCAGGATCGATGCGGTGCTTCGCCAAGACTTGGGGCGCCGCCTTCGGCTCGGATTGCGCGCCGACAGACTGGGCCTGCTCGCGCGCCTCTCCAACAGCTGGCTCTGCCTGGATGTGGCTCGCGTCAAAATCCACCGCAGCCATGAGCTCCACACCCCCGACGATTTCGCGGTTCGACAGAATCACGGCATCTGGCCCCAGGTCGTTGCGAATGCGTGCGAGCACTTCGCGCGTGTTGGTTCCGGTGTAGCGTTTGATTTTCACGAATTACGCTCCGAGAGTGGAGATGATCTTGACCTGTTTCTGATCGGGAATCTCGGCATAGGACAGCACCCGCAAGCGTGGTGCCGTGCGGGCCAGAAGCCGGGCGAGAAAGGTACGCAGAGGTGCGACTGTTAGCAACACGGGGCTTGCACCCTGTGCCTCCATACGCTGCATGAGCTCACGTGCACGCTCCATCGTGCGCTGTGCAAGACCGGGCTCAACAGAGCTCTGCGCCGGGTCCGCGCGAAGGCCAGATAGCAGAATCTGCTCCAGTTGCCCATCTAGGACCGAGGCTGACAGCTCCCGATTGGAGCCTGACAGCATCTGCACGATGAACGGCCCGAGTGCGAGGCGCACCCGAGCGGTGAGTTCGTCGGCGTCCTGCACCTGCGCCGCGTTCTCGGCAAGCACCTCTGCGATGGTGCGCATGTCGCGGATCGGGACGCCCTCAATCAACAGGTTCTGCAGCACCTTGCGCAGGCGGTCGGCGCTGATGAGCTTGGGAACCAGGTCTTCAACCAGCTTGGGCGATCGTGTGGACAGATGCGCGAGCAGTCCTTCCACCTCCTCGCGGCCGAGCAATTCTGCTGCGTGGGTTTGCAGGATATGGTGCAGGTGCGTGGCAATCACAGTACTGGGATCAACCACGGTATAACCCAGCTGCATCGCCTGCTCGCGTTGCGCAGGCTGGGTCCACACCGCCGGCAAGCCGAAGGAAGGATCCGTCGTGGGCTGACCTGCGATCTGCCCCAGCACCTGGCCTGGGTTAATCGCCATCAGCATGTCCGGAATCACCTCGCCTGCGCCCACCTCCACACCCTTGAGGGCGATGCGATAGCCTCCTGGTCGTAATTCGAGGTTGTCCCGGATGTGCACCGGCGAAACGAGAAAACCGAGCTCCTGAGCAAATTTCTTGCGCACGCCACGAATCCGCATGAGGAGCTCGCCGCCTTGGTTACGATCGACCAGCGCGATAAGGCGATAGCCAACGTCCAGTGACAGAGTGTCGACCGGCTCAATCTGCTCCCAACTAACGTCCTCAGACTCCGCGTGCGAAGCTGGCGGCGGCGCCGCCGTCGCTATGGTGGCATTCGTGCGCTCGCGCCTGATGCGAAGCCAAAGGATGCCAGCGAGAACACCTGCGGCGAACAGGAACGATAGATGCGGCATCCCGGGAACCAGTCCGACAAAGCCGAGAATCCCGGCGGCAATAGCCAGGACGTGCTTATGGCTAAACAATTGGTTGACGAGCTGGCCTCCGACATCCTGACCCGTGGAGACATTGCTGATGACGATGCCAGCAGCAATGGAAATAACCAGCGATGGAATCTGCGCGACTAGAGCGTCGCCGATCGACAACAGGGTGTAATTCTCGGCCGCCTGCGACAGACTCAAGCTGTGCATGAACACACCGATCACGAGGCCGCCAATCAGATCAATCACCAAAATCAGGATGGCGGCAATCGCGTCGCCACGCACAAACTTGCTGGCGCCGTCCATCGCGCCGAAAAAATCCGCCTCCTGGGCGATCTCGGCGCGGCGCCTGCGCGCCTCGTCCTGATCGATCTGCCCGGCGTTCAGGTCCGCATCGATGGCCATCTGCTTGCCCGGCATGGCATCGAGGGTAAATCGCGCACTGACCTCGGCGATTCGCCCCGCACCCTTTGTAATCACCACGAAGTTGATCACCACGAGGATGGCAAAAATGATGATGCCCACCGCGTAGTTGCCGCCGACAACGAAGTTGCCGAACGATTCGATGACCTGCCCTGCGGCGTCTGTGCCGTTTTGCCCGTGAAGAAGGATCACACGCGCTGCCGCCACGTTGAGCGACAGGCGGAGCAGAGTGGTGAGCAGAATGGCGGTGGGAAAAGCAGCGAAGTCAAGCGGCCTTGTGAGGTAGAGGGTCACGAGCAGGATCACCATCGACAACGCAATGTTGAAGGTGAATAGCACGTCCAGCAAAAAGGTCGGCAGTGGCACGACCAACATGGTGAGGATCATCACCACCAGGACGGGAGCCGCCAGAACACGCCAATCCATGCGGCGCAGGGACCGCAGTACCGTGGTGGTGCTCAACGATGGGGAGAACGGCGTTGCCATGGTCAGTGCACGGGCATGGCTTCGGAGGACGTGTCAATTTCCGCGGGAATCGTCCAGTCGTCCGGCAACGCAGCGTTTTGCGGCATTACACGCAATTGGTAAACGTAGGCCAGAAGGAGCGCCACAGCGCTGTACAACGCGGCAGGTATCTCGCGTTCGAGCTCGCCGTAGCGGTACAGCGCACGCGCGAGTGGCGGTGCCTCGACCACGGGGACGCGGGCCTGCGCGGCTAACTCGCGGATGCGCAACGCCACGTGGCCCACGCCCATTGCCAGCACCACAGGTGCCCGCTGCAGGCCCTGCTCGTAGGCAAGCGCCACGGCAAAATGTTGCGGGTTGGTGACAACCACGTCGGCCTTTGGTACAGCGTCCATCATGCGCTTGCGAGCTCGCTCTCGCTGCATGCTGCGAATGCGCTGTTTCATTTGCGGGTTTCCCTCGCTTTCGCGCATCTCATCCTGTACATCTTGACGCGACATTTTCAGCTTGCTGTTGAGCTGAAAGATCTGCCACGGTACGTCGACTGCCGCGACGAGCATTGTGGCTGCAGCCAGCCAGAAGAAGGCCTGCCCGCACAGCATGGCCAGTTGCATGGGCGCTAGACCAGGCTCGACCCGCAGCAATTGCAACAGAGGCCCTCGGTCGTTCCACAACACCAGAAATGCGATGACCCCGATGACCAGCGCCTTGAGCACGGCCTTGCCCAATTCGCCGAGGCCCGTACGCGAGAACATGCGCTGCACCCCAGTGATCGGATCCAGGCGCGTCCAGTCGGGCGTCAGCGCCTGGATGCTGAACACCCATCCGCCAATCGCCAAGCCTCCGGCGAGGCTAGTGGCAACCGTCAGCAGGAGAATGGGTACGAGCACGAATACGCCATACAGGCCAACATGACTGGCAAACAGCAACATTTGCACAGGGTCGCGCGCAGCCGAAGACGGGATCGAAAGACCGCTGCGCAGCATTGCGCCTCCTTGCTGAAAAACCCAGGCCCCCCCATAGAACACGCTTGCTCCTACGCCAAGCAGCAATAAGGTGGACGTGAGATCGCGGGAGCGCGCCACCTGCCCTTTATCGCGAGCCTGTTGCTTTCGCTTCTGTGAAGCGGGTAATTCCTTGTCCTGGGCGCCTTCGTCTGCCATGGCCGATAGTCAACGTACTGAGGCCTGCTGCAGCAGGCGGGTGGAAAGATCGAGGCCGACTTCCACCAAATGGCGTACCACGGTCTGCATCGCTGGCATCAAGAGGTACAAACCGACGAAACCCAGCGCAAAGAACAGCGGAAAGCCAATAGCGAACAGATTAAGCTGAGGCGCCAATTTGCTGAGCGTCGCCAATCCCAAATTGGCGATGATGAGCACACCGAGCACCGGGGCCGCCAGCGCAAGGCCCAGGCTAAAGAGCGCGGAGCCCTCAAGCACCAAACCATGCCAGGTCGCCGCCCCCACCCCCAACGATGCCCCCACAGGAATCAGGAAAAAACTACGCGCGAGTACAGCGAGAAGCAGCAAATGCCCGTTTAACGCGAGAA
>JAGWOZ010000359.1 GCA_028870715.1 Betaproteobacteria bacterium
CCATTTTTGGGGATTCAGCTGATCACCGTCGAACTCATCGCTCCAGACCAGAGTCCATTCGGATTCGTCCGTGGGTTTCAAATCACACGATGTGATGCTTTTGCTCATGCTGCGCGCGCCAATTGGGGGCCCTGGCCAGGGGCAGACATCGAAGCCCTAACGCTAGCCATTTCTGCTTTAGGTGCTGGGGCAAGACCGAATGACTGCGGCACTGCCGCTGTGCACTGCTGCTGCGCATTGCCACAGAGTGACCAAACAAGCGGTAGGCGGCGTGCTTTCACGACGGTGAGTGCAGACGCAATGAGCAGGACGGGTAGGTTTTTGCGCTCGTCGCCAGAGGGGGAGGGAGGAGATTGGCGAGGGACAGATCAAGCCGCTGCGCGTAGCCGGTCCGGCGCGACGGACTTGTCGGGTTGTGAGCTGAGGAAGTTTTGGTACCACAGGGCGCTGTCTTTGAGGGTTCGGCGCTGGGTTTGGTAGTCGACATGCACGATGCCAAAGCGCTTGGCATAGCCGCTTGCCCACTCGAAGTTGTCAAGCAGGCTCCACACCATGAAGCCGCGCAGGGGCACGCCTTGGTGCAGGGCCTTGCCCACGGCGGCGATGTGGTTGGCGATATAGCGCATGCGCGCGGTATCGTGGACCCGTCCATTGACGAGTTGATCCTTGAAGGCGGCCCCGTTTTCCGTCACGTACAGGGCCGGAATGGCGTAATCGCGGTGCAAACGCACCAGCAACTCGGTGAGTCCCTCGGGGTAGACTTCCCAGCCCATGTCGGTGATCTCGGCACCGGTGTCGTGCGGATCTTGGGGGCCGGATGCGCTGAAGACGGCACGCGAGTAGTAATTGACGCCAAGGAAATCGATCGGGGTGGCGACGATGGCCATGTCGCCGTGTTCAATGCGGGGGACATCCTGGCCCAGGAACGCAAGCACGTCCTCGGGATAGGCTGCCTTGAAGAGGGGGTCCATGTACCAGCGCACCAAGCGGCCGTCTTCCAGATGGGCGCGCGCCAGATCTTCTGCAGCACCAGATGCGGCCTGGATGGGAGCGAGGTTGAGCACGATGCCCAGATCACTCCGGATGCCCAGCGTGCGCAACGCTTGCACGGCCATGCCATGGCTGAGCAAGAGGTGGTGCGCCGCTTGCATGGCCACGCCCCTGTCACGCACCCCAGGGGCGAAGATGCCCGATTCATGCCCGAGGATGGACTGCACAAAGGGTTCGTTATGCGTCGTGATCGACACCACACGGTCGCCAAGCCGCTGGGCCACGCCGCAGGCGTACTCGACGAAGCGGTGTACGGTGTCGCGACTCGCCCACCCACCTTTGTCCTGTAGTGCCTGGGGCAGATCCCAATGATTGAGGGTCAGATGCGGGCCGATGCCGCGCTCGAGCAATCCATCAACCAGGCGGTCATAAAACGCCATGCCCTTGGCGTTCCATGCGCCTTCGCCCAAGGGCTGTACGCGCGGCCACGCCACCGAGAAACGGTAGGCGTTGACCCCGAGACTGGCGATCAACTCCAGATCCGTGGCCCACTGCCGATAGTGCTCACAAGCCACGTCCCCGCTGCTGCCATCGGCAATGGCCCCGGGAAGCCGACAAAACGTATCCCAGATCGATGCGCCCCGCCCGTCTTCCGCCGCCGCCCCCTCAATCTGGTACGCGCTCGTCGCCACCCCCCAGATGAAACCTTCCGGAAACGCTGTCGAGTGGATTTGAGGGATGGATTCAAGCATGCGTAATGTTGGAGCCGAAGCTGCCGAGTTGGGTGTATCGATACGTTCTGGGGTGATGCATGAAAGCGCTTTCAGAAAAAGATAATTTAAGTTCTTGGCAA
>JAGWOZ010000116.1 GCA_028870715.1 Betaproteobacteria bacterium
GCGAACATGCAGCGTCAGGCCGTGCCCGTTCTGCGCCCGGAAAAGCCTCTGGTGGGCACCGGTGTGGAGCGTGTCACCGCGGTCGACTCGGGCACTGCCGTGACCGCGTTGCGTGGCGGCGTGGTGGACTATGTGGACAGTGCTCGCATCGTGGTACGCGTCAACGACGAGGAAACCCTCGCTGGCGAGGTTGGTGTGGACATCTACAACCTCATCAAATACCAGCGTTCGAACCAAAACACCAACATCCACCAGCGACCGCTGGTCAAGCGTGGCGACATCATCGCGCGCGGGGACGTGGTGGCCGACGGCGCATCCACCGACCTGGGTGAACTGGCACTTGGGCAAAACATGCTCGTGGCCTTCATGCCCTGGAACGGCTACAACTTCGAGGATTCCATCCTCATCTCCGAGCGCGTCGTGGCTGAAGACCGCTATACGTCGATCCATATCGAGGAGCTGAACGCGGTTGCGCGCGACACCAAGCTGGGCGCGGAAGAAATCACACGCGACATTCCGAATCTGTCGGAAAGCCAGTTGGCGCGACTCGACGAGTCCGGCATTGTCTACATCGGCGCCGAAGTCGAAGCCGGCGACACCCTGGTGGGCAAGGTCACGCCCAAGGGTGAGACCCAGCTCACGCCTGAGGAAAAGCTGCTGCGTGCCATCTTCGGCGAGAAGGCATCCGACGTGAAGGACACCTCCTTGCGCGTGCCCTCGGGCATGTATGGCACTGTCATCGACGTGCAGGTGTTCACCCGCGAAGGCATCCAGCGTGACAAGCGTGCGCAGCAAATCATCGATGATGAGCTCAAGCGCTATCGCCTGGACCTGAACGACCAGATGCGCATCGTCGAAGCCGACACGTTCGACCGTATCGGAAAGCTGCTGATCGGCAAGCCGGCCACCGGCGGCCCCAAGCGACTGGCGAAGGGCACCGTCGTCACGGCCGAATATCTCAAGGAGGTCGACCACTACCACTGGTTCGACATCCGGCCGGCTGACGAAACCGTGGCGCAGCAGATCGAACAGCTCAAGGACTCGCTGGAGAAGCGCCGCCACGAGTTCGACCAGATGTTCGAGGAGAAGCGCCGCAAGCTCACCCAGGGCGATGAACTGCCCTCGGGCGTGCTGAAAATGGTGAAGGTGCACCTCGCCGTCAAGCGGCGCCTGCAGCCTGGCGACAAGATGGCGGGACGCCATGGCAACAAGGGCGTGGTGTCCAAGATCCTGCCTGAGGAAGACATGCCCTACATGGCCGACGGCACGCCGATGGACATCGTGCTCAACCCCCTGGGCGTGCCCTCGCGCATGAATATCGGCCAGATCCTGGAAACGCACCTGGGCTGGGCTGCCCGCGGCATCGGGGACCGCATTGCCGAAATGCTGCGCAGCCATGTCAAGGCCAGCGAATTGCGCAAGCTTCTGGGCACGCTGTACAACTTCAGTGGCAAGCAGGAGCAACTGGACCAGCTGTCGGACGCCGAAATTCTGGAACTGGGTGAGAATCTGCGAAAGGGCATGCCCTTCGCCAGCCCGGTCTTCGACGGCGCCTCGGAGAAGGAAATCGACCAACTGCTGCACATGGCCTACCCGGACGAGCAGGCGCAGCGCCTGAAGCTCACCGCGTCGAAGAAACAGGCCATCCTGTTTGACGGCCGCACCGGGGACGCCTTCGAGCGCCCGGTCACGATCGGCTACAAGCATGTGCTCAAGCTGCATCACCTGGTCGACGACAAGATGCATGCACGTTCCACCGGTCCGTACTCGCTGGTCACCCAGCAACCGCTGGGCGGCAAGGCGCAGTTCGGCGGTCAGCGCTTCGGCGAGATGGAGGTGTGGGCACTCGAAGCCTATGGCGCCAGCTACGTGCTGCAGGAAATGCTCACGGTCAAGTCCGACGACGTCAATGGTCGCACCAAGGTGTACGAGAACATCGTCAAGGGCGAGCATTCGATCGAGGCCGGCATGCCCGAGTCGTTCAACGTGTTGATCAAGGAAATCCGCTCGCTGGGTTTGGACATCGAACTGGAACGCAACTGAACGCGCCGTTTATTCACAGGATTTGGAGGTTCGCATGAAAGCCTTACTCGATTTGTTCAAGCAGTTCCAGAAGGACGAGCATTTCGATGCCATCAGCATCGGCCTTGCTTCGCCGGAGAAGATCCGTTCATGGTCGTTTGGGGAAGTGAAGAAGCCCGAGACGATCAATTACCGCACCTTCAAGCCCGAACGTGATGGCTTGTTTTGCGCCAAGATTTTCGGGCCCATCAAGGACTACGAATGCCTTTGCGGCAAATACAAGCGCCTGAAGCATCGCGGAGTCATCTGCGAGAAATGCGGCGTCGAAGTCACGCAAAGCAAGGTGCGGCGCGACCGCATGGGCCATATCGAGCTGGCCTCGCCAGTTGCCCACATCTGGTTCCTCAAGAGCCTGCCCTCGCGCCTGGGCATGATTCTGGACATGCCCCTGCGCGACATCGAGCGCGTCCTGTACTTTGAAGCCTATGTCGTGACCGACCCGGGCATGACGCCCCTAGCCAAGCGCCAAGTGCTGTCGGAAGACGAGTACGCGGCCAAACGCACGGAATTCGGCGACGAATTCGTGGCGTTCATGGGCGCCGAAGGCATTCGCGACTTGCTCGCCGACCTCGACCTTGAACAGGAAACGTCGACGCTTCGTGGCGACCTGCAGGGGTCGGACACCAAGGTCAAGAAGAACTCCAAGCGCCTGAAGGTGCTGGACGCCTTCCGCAAGACCAACTCCAAGCCGGAGTGGATGGTCCTGACCGTGTTGCCGGTTCTGCCGCCAGACCTGCGCCCGCTCGTGCCGCTGGACGGCGGCCGCTTTGCCACAAGCGACCTCAACGATCTGTACCGCCGCGTCATCAACCGCAACAACCGCCTGCGCCGCCTGCTCGAGCTCAAGGCACCCGAGATCATCGTGCGCAACGAAAAGCGCATGCTGCAGGAAGCGGTCGATTCACTTCTGGACAACGGTCGCCGCGGCAAGGCGATGGTGGGACAGAACAAGCGGCCGCTCAAGTCGCTGGCCGACATGATCAAAGGCAAGGGTGGCCGTTTCCGCCAGAACCTGCTGGGCAAGCGCGTGGATTACTCCGGGCGCTCGGTCATTGTGGTCGGCCCCACGCTCAAGCTGCACCAGTGTGGTTTGCCCAAACTGATGGCGCTCGAGCTGTTCAAGCCCTTCATCTTCAATCGCCTCGAAGCCATGGGTGTGGCCACCACGATCAAGGCCGCCAAGAAGGAAGTGGATTCGCAGACGCCCATTGTTTGGGACATTCTGGAAGAGGTCATCCGCGAGCACCCGGTGATGCTCAACCGTGCTCCCACGCTGCACCGCCTGGGTATCCAGGCCTTTGAGCCGGTGCTGATCGAAGGCAAGGCCATCCAGCTTCATCCGCTGGTTTGCGCGGCGTTCAACGCTGACTTTGACGGCGACCAGATGGCCGTGCACGTCCCGCTTTCGCTTGAGGCGCAGGCGGAAGCCCGCACCCTCATGCTGGCCTCCAACAACATCCTGTTCCCGGCCAACGGCGAGCCATCGATCGTGCCTTCGCAGGATATGGTGCTGGGCCTGTATTACGCCACCCGCGAGCGCGTCAACGGCAAGGGCGAGGGCATGGTGTTTGCCGACGTGGGCGAAATCCACCGCGCGCTGCAATCCGGCGACCTGGAACTGACGGCACGCATCAGCGTGCGCCTGACCGAGTACGAGCGTGACAAGGCCACCAAGGCGCTGACGCCGAAGACGTCCGTTGTGGAGACCACGGCCGGACGTGCGCTGCTGTCGGAAATTCTTCCCAAGGGCCTTCCGTTCAGCGTCATGAACAAGGCGTTGAAGAAAAAGGAAATTTCGCGCCTGATCAACACGTCATTCCGCCGCTGCGGCTTGCGTGATACCGTGATTTTTGCCGACAAACTGCTGCAATCCGGCTTCGGCCTGGCCACACGGGCGGGCATTTCCATCAGTGTGGATGACATGCTCATCCCGCGAGAAAAGCACGACCTGATCGCCCACGCCGAGGGAGAAGTCAAGGAAATCGAGCAGCAGTACTCCTCAGGTCTCGTCACCCAAGGCGAGCGCTACAACAAGGTTGTGGACATTTGGGGACGCACGGGTGACGAGGTTGGCAAGGCGCTGATGAACCGTCTGGCCACCGAACCCGTGACCGACCGCCACGGCAAGGAAGTTCGCCAGGAGTCATTCAACTCCATTTACATGATGGCTGACTCCGGCGCGCGTGGTTCGGCAGCGCAGATCCGCCAGCTCGCAGGCATGCGCGGGCTCATGGCCAAGCCGGACGGCTCGATCATCGAAACCCCGATCACGGCCAACTTCCGCGAAGGCCTGAACGTTCTGCAGTACTTCATCTCGACGCACGGCGCCCGCAAGGGCTTGGCCGATACGGCGCTCAAGACCGCGAATTCCGGCTATCTGACGCGTCGCCTGGTGGACGTCACGCAAGATCTCGTCATTACCGAACAGGACTGTGGCACCACACACGGAGTGGCCATGCGCGCGCTCGTCGAAGGTGGCGAAGTGATCGAGTCGCTGCGCGATCGCGTGCTGGGTCGCGTCGCTGCCACGGACGTGGTGAACCCCGAGACCCAGGAGACCCTGATCCCGGCGGGCGACATCCTCGATGAAGACCTGCTGGATCTTGTCGAAGCCGCAGGCATCGACGAAATCAAGGTGCGCACTCCCCTCACCTGCGAAACCCGCTACGGCATGTGCGCCAAGTGCTACGGCCGCGACCTTGGCCGCGGTGTACTGGTCAACGTGGGCGAGGCCGTGGGCGTGATCGCCGCGCAGTCCATTGGCGAGCCTGGCACGCAGCTCACCATGCGCACCTTCCACATCGGTGGTGCGGCGTCGCGCGCCGCCGTGGCGTCCAGCGTGGAAGCCAAGAGCGCCGGGACGGCTCGCTTTACGGCCACGATGCGCTACGTGACGAACTCCAAGGGCGAGCAGGTGGTGATCTCCCGCTCTGGCGAAGTGCTCGTCACCGACGACTACGGCCGTGAGCGCGAGCGCCACAAGGTTCCTTATGGCGCATTGCTGTTCGTGAAGGATGGCATGGCGGTGAAAGCCGGCACGGCGCTCGCAAGCTGGGATCCGTTGACCCGCCCCATCATCACCGAGTACGCGGGGCGCGCGAAATTCGAGAACATCGAAGAAGGCGTCACGGTGGCCAAGCAGGTGGACGAGGTCACTGGCCTGTCGACCCTGGTGGTCATCGATCCCAAGCGGCGCGGCTCGGCCAAGGTCGTCAGGCCTCAGGTGAAGCTGCTGAACGAGCAAGGCCAGGAAGTGAAGATTCCCGGAACGGAACACGCGGTTGCCGTGGGCTTTCAGGTCGGCGCGCTGATCCAGGTGCGCGATGGCCAGGACGTTGGCCCCGGCGAAGTGCTCGCGCGCATTCCGATGGAAGGCCAGAAAACGCGGGACATCACCGGCGGTCTGCCGCGCGTGGCCGAATTGTTCGAGGCCCGTTCGCCCAAAGACGCCGGCATGCTGGCGGAAGTCACCGGGACCGTATCCTTCGGCAAGGAAACCAAAGGCAAGATCCGCCTGGTCATCACCGACCTCGACGGTCAGTCCCACGAGTTCCTTGTTCCCAAGGAAAAGACCATCCTCGTGCATGAAGGCCAGGTCATCAACAAGGGTGAACTTGTCGTCGACGGCGCAGCCGAGCCACAGGATATCCTGCGCCTTCTGGGCGTGGAGGCATTGGCCCGTTACATCGTCGACGAAGTGCAGGACGTCTATCGCCTGCAGGGCGTGAAGATCAACGACAAGCACATTGAAGTCATCGTGCGCCAGATGCTGCGCCGCGTTGAAATCAAGGATTCCGGTGAGAGCGACTACATCACCGGCGAGCAGGTCGAACGCTCCGAGGTGCTGCAGACGAACGCCAGGCTCATCGAGCAAGGCAAGGTTCCCGCCACGTTCAACAACATCCTGCTTGGTATTACCAAGGCCAGCCTGTCCACGGACAGCTTCATCTCCGCCGCGTCCTTCCAGGAAACCACACGCGTGTTGACCGAAGCGGCGATCATGGGCAAGCGCGATGAACTGCGTGGCTTGAAGGAAAACGTCATTGTCGGCCGCCTGATTCCCGCAGGTTCCGGCATGGCGTTCCATCAAGCGCGCAAGGCCAAGGAAGTGCTCGACCACGCCGAGCGCACCGCGCAGGCTGCAGCCGAACTGCAGGCCCTGGAAGACAGCGGATCGGCGCAGACTGGCGAGGAAACCAGCCACTAACCCCACGGCGGATCCGCCTGCAGCGATGCACGCTTCGCGACACGCGGATCCGTTTTCGGTTATACTTACTGATTCCAGACGCGGGGTGGAGCAGCCTGGTAGCTCGTCGGGCTCATAACCCGAAGGTCGCAAGTTCAAATCTTGCCCCCGCAACCAAGATTTATTTAATAAAGCCAAGCACTTCGCGGTGCTTGGCTTTTTTGTTGCCTAATGCATTTTGGGCCATGGCCCATTGTTGGCCCAAATTTGGCCCAACTCTAGCCCACCGCTTGTTTGATCAATCGATCAAGATGACCTTCGCTTTGCCGAAGGCTTTGGCCCATTCGTGGCAGGGGCTGATGCCTCCAGGTATGCCTCCAAGGCGAGTCGCACAACATCCGAGCGCGATGGGATCTTGCCCAATGACTGCAGCAGATCAATACGTTTCTTGTCCAGCAGTTCCATCAGGTCCGGAAGCAATCGCACATTGATCTGCAATCTGTCCATTTGATCTCTTCTCGCAAGTGTTGCGAAAGCATAACAGCGTCTACACAAAAGACATTGACACGCTTCGCTATTTGTCTACACTGTAGTCATTCGCACATCGCGATGCAAAGACAGGAGGATCACCATGAGCTTGACCTATTTAACGACAGACGAACTCTCAGGGCGCATCAAGTATGACGCACGAACGATTCGTGAGCGTCTCAAGGATGCTGTGCTTCTTGAGGGAACTCATTACATCCGCCCATTCGGCGGCCGCAAAATCCTCTACATCTGGGAGCGAATTGAAAGTGATATGCAATCCAATTCGACACTCGAAATCCCGATGGCAAATGGCGGGGTGTGCCATGGGTAGCATCCGAAAGCTACAGGCGACCGGGAAGCTATTTGTCGACTTCCGCTATCAGGGAAAACGTTGCAGGGAATACACCGTTCTCAACGACACCGCCGACAACCGGAAGAAACTCGAGCGCTTACTCCAGCGCATCGAACGCGACATTCAACTCGGTCGCTTCGACTACGCTGCCTACTTCCCCAGCAGCCGAGCAGTGACAGCGACACCCAAGCGCGCCGTTTCTCTCGCTGCTGGGATGGGCAGAGGGATGCCCTCCGCCGGGCCGGTCGCAGTACCCCGCGCACCCAGCCCCACGTTCGCCGACTTCGCCCAGCAATGGATGCAGGAGAACGCCGTGCAGTGGCGCCGCTCCTATCAGCGCACAGTGGCCGATATCGTCGCCGTGCACTTGGCTCCGCCTTTTCGGGAACGGGAAGTCGGAAGCCTCTCGCGCGAAGAACTCCTTGCATTTCGGTCGACACTCGCCAAAGTACCCGGCCGAACCAAGGCAACCCTTTCACCACGCCGGATCAACGCCATCATGAATGTGATGCACGCCATCCTGAACGAAGCCTCCGACCGCTACAAGTTTACCTCTCCGTACTACAACATCAAACCTTTGAAAATCGCCAAGAGCGATGTCAAGCCGTTCACATTGGAGGAGGTGCGCGCGCTCATCCAGAGCGTGCGCGAGGATTTTCGTGACTACTACACCGTACGATTCTTCACAGGGCTGCGCACTGGCGAAATCGATGGCCTGAAGTGGAAGTACGTGGACTTTGCCCGTCGGCTGATCTCGGTGCGCGAAACCATTGTGGCCGGTGAACCCGACGAAGCCACCAAAACGATCGAGTCCAACCGCGACGTGCAGATGAGCCAGATTGTGTTCGACGCCTTGCAGCGGCAATTTGAGCGCACGGGCGCCCTCAAGCTCTGGGTCTTCTGCAACCATGAAGGACAACCGCTGGACCACAACAACGTGACCAAGCGGGTCTGGTATCCGCTCCTGCGTTATCTCGGCCTGGATCCCAGGCGGCCTTACCAGTCACGGCATACGGCGGCCACACTGTGGCTGGCGGCCGGCGAAAATCCGGAGTGGATTGCCCGGCAGATGGGGCATACCTCGACCGAAATGCTCTTCAAGGTCTACAGCCGCTATGTCCCCAACCTTACCCGGCGCGATGGCTCGGCCTTCGAGCGACTGCTCGCCTCAACGCTGGGGGCTGCCACTGCCACCCAGTCAAACGCCAATCCGCATGAGCACCGTCATGTCTGATCCCACCCAGCCCTACCCTCTGGGCTTGTCGATGTTGCCGCAGATCTTCCGCCTCACCAGCCTGCATGTCCGCCGGGATGATCATGGCGAGGCAACGCTTACCGCGCATCTATTCCATGAGCGCGCCCAGCTCAAGGTGCGCTGGACAGCCCGCAAGGTTGATCCCCGCCTCTGCGCCGGACTGCTCGTGGGTCCCCGCTGGACGGGGCCTGCCAGCAGCCTCGATGGATGCCTGCGCATTGCCCGGCTGGCCATCATGGACCGTCCTGTCGCAGCACTATCGCTGTTTGATACCGTCCCTCCTGGATGGGTGCGCGAGCGCAGCCTGGTGCAACGCGCGCATGCCCTGCTTGCCGAGTTGCCTGCGTCCTACCACCGCCTTTTCCATGCCGTGCTCTGGGAGGACGACCGTTTCCGGGGTTTCTGCATTGGGCCATCTTCCATGCATGGGCACCATAACGGCACGAGCGGCAACTTGCGGCACACGGTGGAGGTGGCCGAGCAGGTGCGCGCGCTCTGTGCCGAGCGCCTGTATGTGCACCGCGACCTCGCGGTGTTGTCGGCTTTGCTGCATGATTGTGGCAAGGCGGTGGAATACCGCCTCAAGCCTGATGGAAGCTGGGGGCTGTCCGATCGTGGGCGCCTGCTCGGGCACAGAGTTACCGCCATTGAATGGATTGCAGCGGCACTGGCCCGATGGCCAATTCGACTGCCCGATGGCCATGCGCAGGTGTTGCTGCACAACTTGAGTGCCGTGGCCCACGCCCCAAGATGGATGGGATTGCGCGAACCTCAGACGGCTGAGGCCGAGATGCTGTCTTTGGCGGATCGGCTTTCGGGCACGGATGATCTGATGCAGCGCTGCCTGCCTGATGCCGTTGGTTGGGGCCGCTATCACCGCCATCTGGGGCGCCAACCGTTTCGGGTTGCGACCACGCAGCCTGCGGCTGGAGTGGCTTGAATCATGGCATCAAAATGCGCCACTTCGCTTCTTTCCCTTTTTCCTCTTTCCGGCACGCGGAGGTCCTATGTATGGAACATTGATCGTCGTCTTCCTGTCGATCATGGCTGTGATCCTGGCAGTAGTGGGTCGCGAGGCACGCCAAATCATCTGGCGTGAGATCTGGGCCACGGCCTTGCAGGATTGGCGTGCCATCCGGCGCTTCGTCGGGCGAAGCCGCCACTAGGCCGGTGTTAGGATGGCCGGATGCATTGATCGCATTTCCTTTCGTCACGACCTCCCGGGGTGCTGCAAGGCCCCGGCACGTCCTCACAAACTCGACGAAAGGAACTTTTATGCAACGCGATTTGTACGCTGCAGCCCTGCAGCTTCTCCAGGCGGGTGCAATCATTGATGAGGTGACCGCCGCACCGGCCACGTACCGCATCGCCCTTGGCCGTGACAGGGTACCGATTCCAGGGCATGTGGTGCAGCAGTTGGTGGCGCACCGCAAGATTCACGCGGTGTGCCAGGTTTCAGGCAAGCGCAGGTTTGTGCTGCTCTGAGATCGGTCAAGAAAACCCGACGCTGCCCAAGGAGTAGCCGGTAGCGTCGGGGTTCTCGGCCCGCAACTTGTGCGGGTGCATTCACAAACCGGCGAACGCCAACGCAAAACCGAGAGGGGCTTATTCCTCGCCTTTGATCTCCGATATCGAGCGGTGACCGTTGCGCACGAACCAGGCATAAGCGGCGACGCCGACCACGCCCACCATGGCGATGAGCACCTCTGTTGCCAGAGAAATTTCATAGATCCATCGACCGAGGTTCATGGGGCACCACGAGATTCTGAAAGAGGCATCCGATCTTAATCTACATCTGGGCTCTCGCCGGGAAACTATGCGCTGGCACTGATTTGCCTCCGTCAGCCATACCTCAAGGAAGCTCGTGGAGGTCATCTTCGCCAGTC
>JAGWOZ010000360.1 GCA_028870715.1 Betaproteobacteria bacterium
ACTGTGGCTCGCTCGCGCCCTGGTCCCCGAGAGGGCGGATCAGCTTCAGCAGATCGCTGAGTGTGTGCGCGGCAAAGACGGCATTTCTGACGCAATCCGCGCTGCGCTGGCCGCGGTCGAGCAGGAACTGATCCAAGCCATCATCGGTCTCGCAGGAGGTCGGCCATGAGCACGCAAGGCGTGGACGTCAACGCCCTTTTTCAATCGCTCGACGATGAGGGGCTGCAGCGGGTTGCAAGGTCAGCCAGGACGGACATCGAGGATGTGCACCAGCAGGCCCTGATGATCTGCGCCGAAATCGCAGCAGGGCAAAGCACCTTCGACCCCCTTCTCGGTACCCTCGAGCAGTTCGTGTTCGGCAAGCTTTGGGGTTTCGCGGAGCGCGAATCCCTGTTTCGCTCTGACAACAGCGCCGAAGACGAGGAACCAGAGGAGAGTCATCTTTCAGCGGGTCGCGACGATAACGCCAACCCTTTGTCGATTCTCCTGGCGCGTGAGGCGGAGCGGGAGGACGAACAGGTGCGCTGCGCGGCGGTCGCCGCGGCCCGCCGAGCCGATCCACTGACGGCACTGGAGCTTTGCCTCGCCGCCGGTGCGGCCGGGGCGCAAACCGCCCAGGCGATGGGACGTCATCGGGCCACTGGCTGGCGCAAGCGCCGGGAAGCCCTCGCCGCTACAGCGCGACTGCTTGGCGTACAGGCTACGCCTGACGCCACTTCTGGCTGGAGGCTTCCGTGAACTACACCAAGAAAAAGGCTGCAGAACAAAATCTTAAAGTGCTGGCTGGCCTGCAGCACTTTTTTCAGTCGCTCAGAGAGCACGGCGCGGTTATCGGACGTGATAGCGCCCGCATCGTGGTCAATCTGAACAAGGCCCCGTCGATCATCCTGGACGAGATTGGGGAGATTTACCGCACCGCTTCGCTGGTCGCGCCTAACGGGTTCATGCACATCTTTGACGGCGCTGAAACAGACAAGGGAATCGGCGTCCTTCTGCTGAACATCGGCTTTGCGTTGAGAAACAACGACCCCATTTTTGCCAAGTTCCCGGCCTTCAACGAAATTCGGGAACTGCTCCAAGGCATCCCGGCCATGTCACAAGAGCAAAGCGAAGCATTCGCGGCGTTGCATGAGGCGATAGAAGCCGACTTCATCGGCCTTCTGGTCGAACACCGTGAAGATATCTGGGAGGCATTGTTCGGAGGCAGCGATAGCCCGAACTGCACACGCCCCGAAGGCAACGGGAAGACGCTGAATTGAAGATTCGGCATTTCAGCATCACCACTGGCCCTTTAACCCTGCCGCGTTCGGGGCCAGCGGGCTGGCCTGGGGCGTCCACGTGACGCGGGGCCGAATCGGTGGAAGGTCAGGGCGTGGAACGGGAACGCCGTTCATTGCCCATCGTGCCAACCGCCCGCCGGGAATGGTTGGGACAACGACGCCGGCCTGCGCGTAGACGCGCGCGCTGTAGCGCGCTCCAGCAACTCCGGTTGTGTTTCCGGTGTTGTAAGCCGACAAGGCGCCGCGCAGCGACCCGCCTGATTGCGCCCAGGCGCCCAGCAGAATGACTTGCGCCGCGTGCAGATTGCTGCACGGGTCGAAGACCTGATCGGCATCCAAGCCAAGGGCGGGCAGATTCTTGCTGTTGATCTGCGCCAGACCCAGATCAACCGAGTGCCCTGCCTGGATGAGTGTGCGGGCGAGCCTCGCCGCCTCGGCCAGACTTGCTGGCCGGTACGACCGTCCGGTGGTGTTGTCGTGCAAGGCCAGCGGGTTGCCTCCGCTTTCCTGCTGGACGATGGCCGCCATGGTCACGGCCGCCACCTTCGGTGCGCACTCC
>JAGWOZ010000117.1 GCA_028870715.1 Betaproteobacteria bacterium
CGGCGCGGTCTGCCCACGCGTGGCCAGAACGCCGGAACTCATGTCGATGCGCGGAATCGACGGAAATTCATTGAACGTCGCGCCGGTGTTGTTTGGCTGCGGGACCAAGGTGTTCGCCGTGTCAGCCACCGTGTATACGGCGGGCTTGGCGCGACAGACATCGACTGTGTACACGCCGCGCTGCGGTTGTCCGCCGGATCCGGTTGTTGTGCTCTTGGCGCGGCCGCGGAACACGACCAGGCCGTAGCTGTTGATGGACGGCTGGTTGTAACTGAAGAAATTCAAGTTGGGCGAGTCCGGCATCACGGTGTTGTTGTTGGCCACCGTCTTCCACGCGCCAACCACATCGGTTCCCGGGACGCAGGCCACCGCATTGGCATCCGGGTTGCTCGGGTTGTAGGGATTGAGCGACGTGAGCGTGCTGGTCGACGAGCTTCCGCCGCCGCATCCGGCCAGCAATGCGACAACGCCTGCCGAAAGCATGGCCCTTTTCATTCGTGAATGGCGAGGCATGATGAATCTCCTGAGGGAACTGCGCAAAAAGGTCGGAGCCAATTACAGTTGCAACAATTGTAATCAAACGTGTTCTGGCTTTGAATATAGGCGCTGAACCGCCAACTTGGGTTGACATGTGTCAAGGAAACGGGAGCCCTGCCCCGCCTTGATCGGGGATGGCTGAAACGTGGAGGACAACATCCAGAGCGCGCCCTGCCCCCACGGCTTTGTTGCATCCCTCGAGAGGCCCAATCCGGTGCTCGCGCACGGTCGAAAATCAGACGGCGCATGCCGGCGCCTCGCCCAGTGCCTTAGGCGTTGCGGCCCTCGCCGGCAACCTGCCCGGCCATATTGAGCGGCGCCACGGGTCGGACAGCCGTCCCGCCTGCCCGCCACACACCCGAGACCGGGCGCCTCAGTGCGGTCACACGCCGGCTGCAGCGCCGTCGCTTCGCGGGTCTGACGCGCCTTCCATGCGCCCATCACCATGCAGAACCAAGGCGCCAGCGTGGCCCATGGTGTCGCTGAACGCTTCGCTGAGGACTTCGACCTGGTGGCCTGCATCACGCAACGAGCGCACCAGTGCCGGCTCGAACCGGTTTTCCAATTTCAGCGTTGTGCTGGCCTCACCCCAGGTACGGCCCAGCAGCCAGCGCGGAGCGCTGATTGCCTGCTGCAGCGACTGGCCGTAGCGGGCATAGCGGGTGAACACTGCAGCTTGCGTTTGGGGCTGGCCTTCGCCGCCCATGGTCCCGTACGGCATGATGCGTCCATCGTCGAACATGGCGAGAGCCGGATTGAGCGTGTGGAACGGTTTGCGCCCGGGTTCAAGGGCATTGAGGTCGGCCGGATCAAGAGCGAAACTGATGCCGCGGTTCTGCCAGGTGATCCCGGTGTCGCGCAACACAACCCCAGAGCCAAACTCCCAGTAGAGGCTCTGGATGAAACTGACGGCGCGGCCCTCGCGGTCGATCGCGCCCATCCAGATGGTGTCGCCGGGTGCCGCCGATTCTGGCCACGGCAAGGCGTGGCGCATGTCGATCTCTGAGGCCAGCGCGTCGAGTGCATCGGCTGTGAGGTAATCGGATGGGTCGCCGGGCACCCGGCGCGGGTCTGTGACGATCCGGTTGCGCACCCGAAAGGCACGCTTGGTGGACTCCACCAGGCCATGCACGTGCGCGAAACCCTCCCCCTCGGCAATGCAGAGTCGCTCGTAAATGCCGAGAATCATGAGTGAAGCCAGCCCCTGGGTGGGCGGTGGCAGGTTGTACACGGTGCAATCGCTCAAGCGCACGGCAAGCGGTGCAACCGTCTGCGCCTCATAGGCGGCAAGATCGGACGCGCGTATCGGACTGCCGATGCGGTCCAGTTCAGCGCCCATGCGCGCTGCGAGGCTACCGCGATAAAAATCATCGAGGCCACGCTCGGCCAGTGTCTGCAGGGTCTCGCCGAAGACGGGTTGACGCAAGATCTGGCCACACGCAGGCGGCTTCGCATCGATCAGAAAGGTCTCGGCGAATCCATGCACGCCTTTCAATCCCTCGAGCTTGCTCTGGGTGAGCGCGGCCTGGCTGGACGTGACGACAATGCCGTCGTGCGCATGGCGAATGGCATCGCGCAGGAGACGCGTCAGCGCAAGCTGGGGGCCGCCCCAGCTCTGGGCAATCGTCAACGCCTTGGCCCAGCCGCCGACCGTGCCAGCAACCGTGAGCGCCGCGTGCGGCCCACGCGCCGGAATCGCGCTGAACCCCTGATAGCGTTGCGCCGTGGCGCGTTCAGCAGCGAAGCCGCTGGCATCGATCGCAATCGGCGCGTGCCCAGGCGTGTGAATGAGCCAAAAGCCATCTCCGCCCAATGCCGTCATATGCGGGTAGACGACCGCGATGGCGGCGGCCGCCGCCACCATCGCCTCAACGGCGTTACCTCCGTCACGCAGGACGTCGCGGCCTGCCTGAGCGGCCAAATGGTGCGGGGCGACAACCATGCCCCCCAGTGCAGTGCGGGTGTCACTCATGCGCAGGTCCAGTGCATCGGCGATCGGTAAGGGTTAAAGGGGCTGCACTCCATCGACTGTCCACCGCATTGGGCCGGTCGGGCACCCGGGGGGCCCGACGAGTGCGTCGCCATAGGTCGCCCCCACAACAAGCAACCGAATGCGGGTGCAGGCATGGACTGCGAGCCTCAGCAGGGCTGTCGTGATGAGCGCATGAAGGTTAGCAGGCCCGTGCCCCGATGGGTATCAACCGAGATTGCAACGTTTTGAGGCGTCGTGCGGAAACGCCGCCTGCCGCCACCAGCGCCCGGCGAAATCGTGATCGATAAGCTGGGCAATGGCGGGTTCTATGGCACAGCGATGCACGCCCTCCTTGGCGCGCACGGCATCACCCACTTGCTTATGAACTCTCCCGCCACTAAACCGCTTACGCGGTTGTCGTGGGGGTCTCGCGGGTCAAGGACCTGGACTTGCCACGTTGCCGTGGCAGAGGCTTGAACCTGATTTTTCGGCGCTGCATGCTGTGCTTTTATCTAGCCTCGCGAGGAACAACAAGCGAAAACCGCCCGCTTGACCCTTTCCTGCCCGGACGGCTTCGCCCGAGCGACGCTCTGCGTCAGGCCGCGCGAGGAAGGGGAATGCGCGGGCACATGTTCAGGAGCGCAAGGACGATCGCCGTCAGGACCACGATCATCGCCACGATTTCCACAGAGTCGATTTTTCTCATCATCACCAACCTGGCTCGAACTCCGAATCGGTGCACAGGGCCTGGCCGTGGCCCATCCGGCGCGGCCTGGCGGCCTCATCGAGCGAACGGCGCGCCCGGCTGCCGGGTCGCTGCTTGCTCCTGGGGATCCAGGCCATGTTCGGCCATCATCCCACACGGGGAACGCTCAATCCACTGCGAGAATCACATGACTGGCCTTGATCAGCACGCCCACCGCGTCGCCGACCTTCAGGGCCAAGTCTTTCTCACTGCCCTTGGTGATCATGACGACGAGTGCGGGGCCACCGGCCACTTGCACCGCCACTTCGGTCTCCACGGCGCCGGTGACGACGGATTTGACCGTTCCCGCGAGGTGATTGCGCGCGGACGTCCTGGGCAGCGGCCCCACGACGAGGATCGGCCACGACGCTTTCACGAGCGCAAGCACCTTTTGCCCGGGACTCAAGCCCAAGGCGCGCGCGCTTTCCTTGGTCACGATGGCAACGAGCTTTCCACCGGCCTGCAGATCGAGAATGACTTCGCTGTTGACCGCACCGTCGTGCACAACATGAACAGTGGCCTGGAATTGATTGCGAGCACTGGTTTTCATGGGGCTGATCTCCTGTTCGGGTCACGCGCTGCCGCGAGGTGCCACAGCGACAATTCTCCACGCCGCCCAAACCATGCCAAAGCCCGACCTGGATGAAGGCGGCATGCCAACGCGCCTCAATGGCCACGAAGGCGATCGCCCGGCTGGGCGCCTGCCTCGTAGGCCACCGGGACCTCGCTGAGCATAAGGCGCTGGCCGATCTTGTCAATGCCTAGCCACTGGTGTGGACAGCACCGTTTCGGCATCGGCCCGTTGCGCCTGCCGGCACATCACCCCAACCACACGAGCTGATCGCCAGGGCTCTCAGCCCTCAGCCGCGGCCCAGCGGGCCGGGACTGAGGATGTCTGCAACTGCACGCGCGGTTAGCCGAGGGAGGCAACTGCCCCTCAGTTGGCGCTGTGCTGTGCCGGCTTGAGCGCCATGGCGCCATCGCCAAGCAGGTACAGCACGATCAGGGCGACAGTCCAGAAGGCGGGGTACTCCCAGCCGCCGCCCTTGTTGGTAAACAGCCAGCCGTTGCCGCCGTGCACGAGCACGATCGTGCCGAGCATCTCGAGGGCTAAGGGCAGCGCCACCCAAGGGGCATAAATGCCCAAAATCAGCGCCAAGCCGCCGAAGAACTCGAGCGCGATGACGGCGTAGGCTGCAATTGCAGGCAAGCCGAGCGAGGCGAAATAGCCGACAAAACCGGGCACGGTAAAGACAAATATCTTGAGTCCGACATGGGCCAGAAACATGATGCCGAGGCTTACGCGCAAAAGCAACGCGGCGTAAGGGGACGTGGATGGCTTGATCATGATGATCCTTTGGTTCAAAAGGTCGTAGGTGGGATGTGGGTCGACCGACTTCGCGTTGCGAGTCAGTCGACCAGCGGGCGGCGGGTCAAACCTTGCGTAACCATGTGGGCGCAATGCTGGTGCCAAGGCCGGCGCCGTAGCCCAGGTAAATGTTCAGGCCCGCCAGCGGCTCCAGGTAGCGTGCGTTCTTCAGGGCACCGGCATCGATGACATCGAACCCCATGGAGCGCGCCATCGCCTCCACCGTTTCCTTGGCCTTGGCGTCATCGCCCGCGATGAACGTCGCAACCTTTTGGCCATCGCCAAAGTCGGCACCCGCGGCAAGAACCTGCGCGAACACCGTGTTGAAGGCCTTCACGATCTGCACATTTGGCACCGCACGAGCAATTTCCTCGGCAGCCGATGTGGTGTGTCCCAGTGTCAGGCCCATATAGTCAGCCGTCAACGGGTTTGTGATGTCCACGACGATCTGTCCCGCGCGCGGGGCAACCGCCTGCAAGGCGCTCACCGCGTCCGGGTAGGCCGTTGCCAGGACGATGACTTCACTGCCGGCTGCGGCGTCTGCGGCAGGGACAGCGCGCGCGCCATAACGGGCGGCCAGTTGGCTCGCCTTGGCCGCGTCGCGTCCTGTGACGCTGACCTGATGGCCGGCTTTGGTGAGCTGTTGGACGAAAGCCGAGCCCATGTTGCCCGACCCGATGACTGTGATTTTCATGACGTTTCCTTTGTGAAGTTTCCATCGGCGGCTCCGACCTGACTTGTACTGGCAAGTCCACACGGTGCACACCATGGAAAGGACTGTAGGCTGCAGCAGCCCAAGGAAAAAGATGGCGGTGCGCAATTTATCATTACGATATCCGTAACAATCAACCAGCCTTCATGGATATTTCCTACGCGATGCGGGTTCTGGTCCAGGTCGTCGATTCGGGCAGCTTCGTGCGCGCGGCCGACGCCTTGGGTACATCCAACGCTGCGGTCACGCGCCAGATCGCATCTCTTGAATCGCACCTTGGCGCGCGGCTGCTCCATCGCACGACGCGACGCCTATCCCTGACGGACGCAGGCGCCGAGTTCTGTGCACGCAGTCGCGTGATTCTGGAAGAAATCGCCGAGGCCGAGGCGGTGGCGGGCCAGGGCTCCGCCCAGCCGTTCGGGCTCTTGCGAATTTCCGCGCCCCTATCCTTCGGGCTCATGCAACTGGCCCGATTCCTTCCGGGGTTTCGTGCGCGCCACCCGCAGTTGCGCCTTGATATCGACCTGTCGGATCGCGTCGTCGACTTGGCCAACGAGGGCGTTGACGTGGCCCTGCGCATTGCCAGCAAGCTCGACGGCAATCTCGTCGCCCGCCGCATCGCCCCGGTGGGCATGGTGGTCTGCGCCTCCCCGGATTACCTGAAGCGCCGCGGCACCCCGAAGGTCCCAGCCGAGCTCGTCGATCACGCCACGCTGAGTTTCAGTTACCTGTGGGCGGGTGACGAGTGGCCCTTCACGGATGCGAACGGCAATGTCACCCGCGTCAAGGTCAGCCCTGCGGTGCACGCCACCAACGGGGACCTCCTGCGCGAACTTGCGGTGGCTGGCGGCGGAATCATCATGCAGCCGACGTTCATCGTCGCATCCGAGCTGGAGCGCGGGACGCTCGTGCAAATTCTGTCGGAGTACCGAACACTCGAGCTGAGCCTGTTTGCCGTATACCTCAGCCGTCGCCACCTTTCGATCAAGGTGCGCGTGTTCATCGACGAACTCGTGAGCGCGATGCGCGAAGACGTGCCACACGCAGACCAGAAGCCTCCCGCGACCGCCAAACGTCGCAGCGCTTCGTTGCACCGCACGTAAGCATGGATCGCGAGCGCTGGCGTACCGCATGCCGTCATCGACTACGCTGGGTGGCATGCCTCGTTTGGATCATGCCCAAGAAATCAACGGCCAAATAGAGAGATGGGGGTGGCATTCGAAAGAGGACTCGACGCCACCGGCTGCGGCGCGCACGATGACCGTGTGCTGGCGCAGGCCGGGTGCAGCGGAAGCCGTGATCGGAGCAGCGCAGATGATTGATCAACTCCAAAACATGAGCCACGTGCAAAGCGTGATCATTGATCTGGCGATCGAATTCGGCCCGAAAGTGCTGGTTGCGATCATCATCATCGTGTTCGGCTATTTTGCCGGCGGGTGGGTGGGCCGGATCGCGCAGCGCAGCCTGCACCGGTTGCATCTGGAGCCGCCACTGAATCAGATCATCGTGAGGATCGTCCGCGCCAGCGTGCTCGCACTCTTTACGATCATGGCGCTGGAAAACTTGGGGGTGGAACTCCTGCCGCTGATCGCAGGCCTTGGGGTGGCCGGTGCCGGTGTCGCGCTCGCAATGCAGGGCGTGCTCGGCAATGTCATGGCTGGATTGACCATCATCTTTACCAGGCCGTTCCACGTAGGCGATTACATCTCGATCGTGGGCAACGAGGGCACGGTGGCGAACATCAGCCTGTTTACGACGGTGCTCAGCCACACGGATCACTCGCAGGTCGTGATCCCCAATCGAAAAATCGTCGGCGAGATCCTCCACAACTATGGAACGATCCGCCAACTCGATATCCACGTGGGCGTCGCCTACGACACCGATCTGGACAAGGTGCTGGCGGCAGTCGACGAGGTGCTGCGCGCAAATGCACGCGTCCTGGAAGATCCTCGACCTGTCGTCACAGCCGACATGCTCGCACCCTCCGCGATTTCCATCGCGGTCAAACCCTGGGTGGCGGTGCCGGACTACGTCCAGGCACATGGCGAAATCACCAAGGCTGTCGTCGAGATGTTTCGCCAACGCGGGATCGTCATCCCGGTCTCGCAAACCGCTGTGCAGATTTCCTGAACGGGGGGCGCAGGCGCAACCCCTTGACTTGCCACCGGGCGGCGTTCCACCCTCTGATGCAGCCGGTCAGCGCGACTTTCGGCTGGGGCGGGCTCGAGTGCAGCGACGCTTCGTCACGACGGGCGCATGCGCTCGTGTTCCTCGATCACCGCCATCAACGCCTGCGTTGCCTGTCGCGGGTCGGGTGCCGCGAGAATCGCGCTGACCACGGCCAATCCGTCGGCACCCGCCGACAGCGCTGCGGCTGCATTGACCAGCGCGATGCCCCCAATGGCAACAAGCGGCAAGGGTGTCAGTGCGCGAATGGCCGCAAGTCCGTTCAAGCCCAGCGGCGCAGCCGTATCGGCTTTCGTTCGTGTGGGAAACACGGGGCTCACGCCCAGATAGTCAACGGGCGCCGCGCGCTCCCCAACGCGCCTGGCATCGGCCACAGACTCCACGGAAAGCCCAATCAGCGCGTGGGGCATGTGCTCCCGGATCACTTCGGGCGGCATGTCCGATTGGCCGACATGCACACCCTCAGCCCCGCACGCCAGCGCGATGTCGAGGCGGTCATTGATGATCAGAGGCACCGGACTCGGAGCCTCCGCCAGGACTTCCTTGAGCAAGTGGGCGCGCGCCAGAAACGCGCGTGTGCCCAGCGACTTCTCGCGTAGCTGCACGCAAGTCACGCCGCCTTGGACCGCGGCGCGAACCACATCGGCCAGATGGCGACTCCCGCACGAAGCCGAATCGGTGACGAGATAAAGCCTGAAGATCCGGGGATCGACACCAATCATGCGTGCAGCATCATGCGCAGCCGGGTGCAGAAGGTTGATTCATCAAGCAGCTGCAAACCGTCCAGCAGCGCGATCTGGTATGACCCCACGCCGCCACCGACAGTCTGCACCCGCTGCGCTGCCCATTCGCCGACCACCCCCAAATACGCCATCGCCGCGATGGTGGCTCGCCAGGAATCCGGTTGAACCGCGGCGAACGCTCCAATCATCGCGGTGGCTGAACAGCCCACCCCGGTGACCTTGGTCATCCACGGATGGCCATTGGACAGCGTGGCCCAACGTCCCGATGCATCCACCACGTGATCATCCGCCCCCGAGACGCACACCACGGCCCCCGTGGCCTGGGCGAGATCGCGCGCGCCCTGGACGGCCTCATGCGATGACGCGGCGCTATCGACGCCTCGTGTCGCTCCCGATAAGCCCGCCACGCTCATGATCTCCGAGGCATTGCCGCGCACGATGGTTGGCGGGCCGGCCTCGACCAACTCGGCCAGGGAGCGATTGCGGTAAGCGGTGGCCCCGGCACCCACCGGGTCAAGAACCACGGGAATCCGGCGTCCGAGCGCCTTGCTCATGGCCAGCTTCATCGCGCGCACCCATGCGGGCTCCAGCGTGCCGATGTTCAGAACGAGGGCCTGGGCAATCCCGGCCATGTCCTGGACTTCCTCCTCGGCATGGGCCATGACCGGGGATGCGCCCAGCGCCAGGAGCACATTGGCATTGAAATTCATGACCACGAAGTTGGTCACGTTATGAATGAGTGGGGCGCGCTCGCGCACGGCCAGCACATCGCCCCAGAGGTCTTCGATCGTCAATAGAAGGTTCGGCATGCGGCTCAGTTTAGCGCCGAGCCTCCAAAGCACGGGGCCTGCCAGCCTCAGCGCCCCCTTTTTTTCGCGCTCTGCCCGGCGATTCCAAAATGTTCCTTGGGCATTTCGATGATCAGCACCCGTACGGAGTCCATGGGTACGTCGATGGCGCGATGAATGGCTTCACTGACCTCGGCGATCAGTCGCTCCTTTTTCTCCGCGTCGCGGCCTTCCAGAATGTACAGATGAGCAATGGGCATGAACGTCTCCAATCAGATAAAACGTATCCCGGTCGACCCCATGCCCTGCACCCGCAGCGTCACGTTGTCTCCGGCCTTGACAGCCACCGCTTCGGTGATGCCCCCCGACAGGATGAGGCTGCCCGCCGGGATGCCCTCGCCGTGCGCGCTCAGGTGATTGGCCAGCATCGCCACCGCGGCCGCCGGATGGCTCAACACCGCCGCGCCCGCCCCAAAAGCCACGGGTTCGCCATTTTTCTCCAGCACGACACCCACGGTGCGCAGGTCCACGCCGCCGACGGCCATCGGCTGGCCACCGACGACAAAGCGCGCAGCCGACGTGTTGTCGGCCACGACACTCTTGAGGTCGAACTTGAAGTCGCGGTACCGGCTGTCAATCACCTCGATGGCGGGAATGACGAAATCCGTTGCCGCCAGGACGCTTCCCAGATGGCATCCAGGCCCCTTGAGCTCATGCTTCGTGACAAACGCGATCTCGGGCTCCACCTTGGGGTGAATGAGCTCCCCGATTTTGCACGAACCGCCATCAGGCACGGAGAAGCTGTCGAGCAAATAGCCGAACACAGGCGTATCCACGCCCATTTGCCGCATCTTGGCATGGGACGTCAATCCTGCCTTGAATCCGACCCTGCGCGCACCACGCTGCAACTGGCGGCGCCGGATGGCATCCTGCACGGCATACGCGTCATCCCAGTCCATATCCGGGTGTGCATCCGTGATCTTCAGGGTGTCGTGCGCCTGCACTGCGCAGTCGTTTAGCAGCTGCGCAAGCGCCTCGATGGTCTGCGATGACAGCTTCATGCGGCCACCTTTTGCGCGCCTTGCTGGCGCTGGCGCTGAAGCGTCAACGCCGTGTCTTCAATCATGTCTTCCTGGCCGCCCACCATGCCGCGGCGGCCCAGCTCGACCAGGATGTCGCGGGCGGGCACCCCATATTTCTTC
>JAGWOZ010000118.1 GCA_028870715.1 Betaproteobacteria bacterium
ATGAAGCGACTCCAGGCGTTCAAGTTCGAGCTTCGTCCAAACGGTCAGCAGCAGCGCCAGATGCGCCGCTTCGCGGGCTCGTGCCGGTTCGTGTTCAACAAGGCGCTGGCGTTGCAGAAGGCGCGCTTCGAGCACGGCGAGAAGAAGCTGGGCTACGCCGGGCTGTGCAAGGCGCTCACCGCCTGGCGCAACGCATCGGACACGCCTTGGCTCGGCGAGGCGCCGATCCACCCGTTGCAACAGGCGCTCAAGGATCTGGAGCGCGCCTATGCCAACTTCTTCGCCAAACGCGCGGACTTGCCCCGCTTCAAGAAGAAAGGCCAGCGCGACAGTTTCCGCTACCCGGATCCGAAACAGATCAAGCTCGATGCGGGCAACAGCCGCATCTTTCTGCCCAAACTCGGGTGGCTGCGCTACCGCAACAGCCGGGACATTCTCGGTGCTGTGCGCAACGCCACGGTGAGTTTCAGCGCAGGCAAGTGGTTCGTCGCGATCCAGACCGAGCGCGAGGTTGCGCAGCCGGCACCTTTGGCCACCAGCGCCATCGGGATCGATGTGGGGATCGCCCGCTTGGCAACACTCTCGGATGGGACGTTCCTCGCGCCCCTGAACAGTTTCAGGAAGCATGAGGCACGTCTGGCGCGGTACCAGCGGGCGATGCGCCGCAAGGTGAGGTTCAGCAAGAACTGGAGGAAGGCCAAAGCGAAAGTCCAACGGGTTCATACCCATATCGCCCATGCCCGTCGCGACGCCCTGCACAAGGCCACGACCACGATCAGCCAGAACCACGCGATGGTGTGCATCGAGGACTTGCAGGTGAGGAACATGGTGCGCTCGGCCAGGGGCAACGCCGAGAAGCCGGGACGCAACGTTCGGGCCAAGTCGGGCCTGAACAAGTCCATCCTGGATCAGGGCTGGGCCGAGTTTCGTCGCCAGCTTGAGTACAAGCTGGCGTGGAGCGGTGGTTGGCTCGTTGCTGTGCCGCCGCAGAACACGAGCCGCACCTGCCCGGACTGTGGCCATGTGGCGGCGGACAACCGCCGCACGCAGGCGCAGTTCAGGTGCGTGGCGTGTGGCTATGCGAACCACGCCGATGTGGTCGGCGCGATGAACATTTTGGCGCGGGGACACCGCGTTGCAGCCCGTGGAGAGGTGGCGCATTCAGGCCCCTCGATGAAGCAGGAACCCACCGAAGCGACTGCGCGCGAGCTCACTCATGCGTAGCGCCGTAGGAATCTCCGTCCTTCCCGCGCAAGCGGTGGCGAAAGCCAAGGGCGGGGTGGATGTCAAAACGGCATGACCGGGCGGGGTCGACGGCCCGCGCGCCTTCGGTCGCGACGCCGTGACGGCACACAAGCGCGCCATGGCTTTGTGCGAAACATGGAGATCAGCTGGTCGCTACATGCTGCGCCTGTATTGGCCTCCGACTTCAAATAAGGCCGTCGTAATCTGTCCGAGGCTGCAGACACGCACGGCGTCCATAAGCACCGCGAATACGTTGCCGTTGTCGATCACGGCCTGCTTGAGGGTCTGCAACATCGTCGGCCCATCCGCTGCGTGACGGGCACAGAAATCGGCCAAGCGCCCGAGCTGGGATTCTTTCTCCTGCGGGGTGGATCGGGCCAACTCCAGCTTTGTGGGAACTGGATCACCGTGCGGATTGATGAAGGTGTTGACGCCGACAATGGGAAGCTCTCCGGAGTGCTTGAGCATCTCATAATGCATGCTCTCCTCCTGAATCTTGCCGCGCTGATAGCCGGTTTCCATCGCTCCCAATACGCCGCCACGTTCAGCGATGGCCTCGAATTCCTTGAGCACGGCTTCTTCGACCAGATCGGTCAATTCCTCAATGATGAACGCGCCCTGGTTGGGGTTTTCACACTTGGCCAGACCCCACTCGCGGTTGATGATGAGTTGGATGGCCATCGCACGACGGACGCTCTCCTCCGTTGGTGTGGTGATGGCCTCATCGAACGCATTGGTATGCAAGCTGTTGCAGTTGTCATAGATCGCGATGAGCGCTTGCAGCGTCGTGCGAATGTCGTTGAAGTCAACTTCCTGCGCATGCAGACTGCGGCCGCTCGTCTGCACGTGGTACTTGAGCTTCTGGCTTCGTTCGTTGGCGCCGTAGCGATCGCGCATGGCCACGGCCCAGATGCGCCGCGCCACCCGGCCAAGCACGCTGTACTCGGGATCCATCCCGTTGCTGAAGAAAAAACTCAGATTGGGGGCGAAATCGTCAACATGCATGCCGCGCGCAAGGTAGGCCTCAACGAAGGTGAATCCGTTGCTCAAGGTGAACGCGAGCTGGCTGATCGGGTTTGCTCCAGCTTCGGCGATGTGATAGCCGGAAATGCTCACTGAATAAAAGTTGCGGACTTTGTGGTGGATGAAATACTCCTGGATATCACCCATGACCTTGAGCGAGAACTCCGTGGAGAAGATGCAGGTGTTTTGACCCTGGTCTTCCTTCAGAATGTCGGCCTGCACCGTACCCCGAACGTTTTCCAGCACCCAGGCACGGATTTTCTGAGCCTCGTCATCGGTGGGCTCGCGCCGGTTGTCCCGCACGAACTTGTCAAGTTGTTGATCAATGGCCGCATTGAGAAACATTGCCAGGATGGTGGGGGCAGGACCGTTGATGGTCATACTCACCGACGTTGCGGGGTCGCACAGGTCGAAGCCATCGTAGAGCGCCTTCATGTCATCCAGCGTGGCGATGGACACTCCCGAGTTGCCCACCTTGCCGTAAATGTCTGGCCGCCGGTCCGGGTCTGCACCATACAGCGTGACCGAATCGAACGCCGTCGATAGTCGCTTTGCCGGCATCCCTTGCGACAAGAGCTTGAAGCGCCGGTTGGTACGGAATGCGTCGCCCTCGCCTGCAAACATCCGGGTCGGATCCTCGTTCTCACGCTTGAACGCAAAGGTTCCTGCCGTGTAGGGGAAACTCCCCGGGACGTTGTCGAGCATCAGCCACCGCAGCAGTTCGCCATGGTCGGACCAGCGCGGCAGCACCACCTTGCGAATGCGCGTTCCCGACAAGGTCGTGTGAGTCAGCTGTGTGCGGATTTCCTTATCCCGGATTTTCACCACGTACACGTCGTCCGCATAGGCCTGCTGCATTTGCGGCCACATGGCCAGCAGCTTGCGCGCCTGCGGAAGCAGGCGCGCTTCGCGCTGCTCGGCCAGGTCGCCGACGGCCTGCACCGCTGCCGTCTTGTGCGGAATGGCCTCATGCAGCATGCGCCCCGACTCGCGCAATTGCTGTGCCTCGCGTGCGAGGCGCGTCTGCTCAGCAACAACACGGTGATACCCGCGGACGGTGTCGGCGATCTCTGCCAAATAGCGGCTACGCGCTGGCGGCACGATCGGTGTCTGATGGGTGCTGTGACGGGTCCCCACACGCGGAAGCCGGCCCTGCTGCAAGGGCATGCCCCGGCTGTGCAGGCCCTGCGCGATGGCTTGGTACAAGGCGGTCACCCCGTCATCGTTGAACCGGCTCGCCACGGTGCCAAAGACAGGCATGTCCTCGGGCTTTGCGTTCCATGCCTCGCGGTTGCGCTGCACCTGCTTGGCCACATCGCGCAGCGCGTCCATCGCGCCCTTGCGGTCGAACTTGTTGATCGCGACGAAATCTGCGAAATCCAGCATATCGATTTTCTCGAGCTGACTGGCCGCACCGAATTCTGGAGTCATGACGTACAAGCTCAGGTCCACGTGCGCCACGATGGCCGCGTCACCTTGCCCGATCCCCGAAGTCTCGACGATGATCAGATCAAACCCCGCAGCCTTGCACGCCGCCACGACCTCTGGCAGGGCTGTGCTGATTTCCTTGCCGGCTTCGCGCGTCGCCAGGCTGCGCACATACACCCCAGCCGAGCCGGTGCCGCCCGCGCGCGACCATGGGCCAATGGCATTCATGCGGATGCGGTCGCCAAGCAGCGCCCCGCCAGACTTGCGCCGTGACGGATCGATGCTGATGACCGCTATGCGCAGGACGTCATCCTGATCGAGTCGTGCACGCCGGATAATCTCATCCACCAGGCTACTCTTTCCCGCGCCACCAGTACCCGTCACGCCCAGCACGACGCCGTGCGCCGCTTCTGCTTGCTCGTGCAACGTGCGCACAAGGGTTGGATCGGCGACGCCGGCCTCCAACTCGGAAATCAAGCGCGCCAGCGCCTGCTCGTCGTGGCCGATCGCCTCTTGCAACGTCGCCGGTGGCAGCGATGGGAGTGGCCTGTCGGCGCGGGCGAGCATGTCGCCAATCATGCCTTGCAAGCCAAGGCGCTGTCCATCTTCCGGGCTGTAGATCCGCGCAACGCCATAGCCTTGCAAGGCGGCAATTTCATCGGGAACAATGACCCCTCCGCCACCTCCGAATACTTGGACGTGCGCCGCGCCAAGCGCCCGCAGCCGGTCGATCATGTACTGGAAGAACTCCACGTGTCCACCCTGGTAGCTGGAGATGGCAATCGCGTGCGCATCCTCCTGGATGGCTGCTGTAACGATTTCGTCCACGGAGCGGTTGTGCCCGAGATGGATGACTTCGGCGCCCATGGCGATGAGGATGCGGCGCATGATGTTGATGGCCGCATCGTGCCCGTCAAACAGCGACGCCGCGGTGACGAAACGCAGACGCCGCTGCGGACGATAGGCAGCCAGGACTTTGGAGTCGGAAAGGTCAGTCATGCTGGTCTCCATGGAGCGCCTTCGGCGTGGCGTCGCGTGTCATTGGAAAGGTAGCGGCATTCAAAGGCAAGCGCACCCATTGACGTATACGTCAACATCTCAATGTAGCCGATCTGCCATCGCAGGGCTACACCTCACCGCGGATCAAACGGTGCCGCTCGCCCTGCTGGATCGGACCCTCACGCCGTTGCGCTTCGCTTCGTCCGGCGTGACCAACCGCGTGTGGAGCTGGCGCCGGCAAGACTGCTACCGCGCGCGGCACACAAAAAAAACCCGGGCCTCGCCCGGGTCAATTGCACACTCCCTAACACAATCTCTGCGACTTCATTGACACATTTTGATACTTTAGTTTCGATTTGTCTAGGCCCCGTATCGAGGAAGTGCTGCCAGCTGCTCCAAAGTGCACGCAGGTGCATCAGCTTTGGTGCTGCCGTGGTCGCTCCCGGATGGTCGCCCATGGGCGGCTCGACGGACGACGTCACAGCAATCGCATTGAGCCCGATGCGCCAAACCATGCGCGGACAGCGCGGTGCCTGCTGGCACGAGTCGCCACGATGCAGCCGGCGAAGGCGACGCTATCGCTGGCCTTCCGCGCTCAGCCGGGTTGCTGGCTGAGCCACGCAATTGCGTCCCTTTGCGCACGGGCACGTGCGGCCACAGGCCGATGAACCCAATCGCCAAAACGGCTTTAGGCCGGCAGACGCGGTATCAAGCGCCGCAGACCGCTGCTGAGGCGGTCGCGCAGCAGCCCGTGGTGCAGGCAGATACCGCCGAGCAGGCCGAACAGGGCCCCGAGAACAGTGTCGAGCAGGCGCGCATGTAGCAGTGTTCCAACCGGCAAACCGGCCAAATTCGCGGCGTCGGCCAGCAAGAGGGTCAGTGGGGTGATGAAAATCGCGGCAACTCCGTAGTTGCGTACCACGATCGCCTCGACGATCACGGTGAGGACCATGACCGCCAGGGCGATGCCCCAAGGCCCCAAGGGCAGCAACAGCAACGCCCAAGCGACACCAACTCCGGCCGTGGTGCCGAGAATGCGTTGCAGCTGTTTGGTCCACACGGCGCGCAGCGACGCGCCCTGGATCACCGCCAGGCAGCTGACGGGAACCCAATAGGGGCGCTGCATTTGCAACAGCTGCGCCAGGCCCAGCGAGGCCCCGACGCAAAGGCCGATGACCACCGAGTCGTAGACGACGAAGTCGAAGCTCGGGACGGGAAGGGCCGGCACAGGTTTCGGCGGTCGACGTCGCAGAGTGTGGACGCTGTAGGCGAAGGCGACGGCGAAGGCGACGAGGGTGCCGAGCGCGAACAGGCCGACGGCGTAAGGGAATTGATCCGGGGCCACCGGGGTATAGGCTCCGATCGCCGCCGCCATGATGAAAAACACGCCCCCAGGCGGCCCCACGCCATACAGGCGCAAAGTCATCATCACCAGGATCGCCATGAATGTCAGCGCCGGGAATCGCAGCAGTGCCGAAAACTCGCTCGCCAGCCCGAGGGTGTAACAGGCCATCATCCCGCTGGCACAGGCCATCAGCCAGAGCATGCGATGCTGCATCGATGTCTCGGGCAGGTAGAGAAAAACCATGCCGCCCAGGGAGGAGATCAACCCGTAGGCGATGTGGCCGAAGTAGGCACCAGCCAGAAGCGGAAGCCCCGAGGCCAAGGCGGCTGCCACCGGCATGGCCCACGGCCGGTCGCTTGGATGGATGGCACCAAGGTGGGCGAGCTCGGTGCGCGCCATCTTCAGGAGGGCTCGCGCGGCCGACCCTGCCGAGGAGGCGCCGCTTGGCGCGCGCTGCAGCCGCTTCAATCGTCGAACTGATTGTTTGCGGTTACGGCGATCAGCCGCCACCGCATGCGCGAGCCGGCGAGGTCGATGCTGCTGCGCTGGCGCTTGCCCGGACGGCCGGCCCGCCTGAGGATGGCCGCAAGCGACCAAAGCATTCGCGGCACATGGGTCGGCGCGCTGAAGGTGGTCGAGTCGCGCTGACCAAGGACGGCGACCGCAACCACCGGGGCAACCTGATCGAGCTCGCCGTCAGGCGATTCGGCAATCTCGCGCGGGGCGGCTCCGGCGACGCGTTCAAGGTCAATGCTGGCTCGGATGGAACCGTCGCCTTCGGTGACGGCTTGCGCCATCAACTCGGCGTGGATGGCGCTCGAGTCGTCGAGAATCAGGGCCTTGAACATGGCTGTATGGCTTCGATGATGGACGTCGGGCGGTGCGGGGCGTGGAATGGCCAAAGGCCCTCTTGCTTCACGCCCTTATCGTACGCCCCTCATCGCCCGGGCCCGGCGCCCCCCTCAGCGTCCTTTAGCCTCTGCAACTCGACTGCGATGGAGGCGTTCCCGTTGCTGAGCCAGACCGCCCCATCCTGCACCAGGCATTGCAGTTTCATGGTGCGTTCGGTGAGCCCGGCCAATGCCTGGCTGACGTCAGCGGGAAGGCGCAACACGCTCAGGTTTGTCAGGCGCGCCAGTTTGCCCTCGATCTGCTTCCACCAGACTTCGGCACTGCTTGCGTGACACACGACGACGACCTGCTCGGCGCGACCGCAGGCCTTGCGCAAGCGGCTCTCATCAGGCTGACCGACGTCGATCCACAGCTTGATGGCGCCGGTTAAGTCCTTGACCCAAATTTCAGGCTCGTCGACGTTGAACAAACCGCGCGTCAGGGCGATCCCTTCCTGCGCGTGAAGCGCGTACATCAGCACCCGCACCATCATCCGTTCATCCGTCTCCGAAGGGTGGCGTGCGATCGTCAGCGCATGGTCTGCGTAATAGCTTCGGTCGATGTCGGACACCTGCAGGTCGGCCTTGTAGATAATCGCCTTCAGCGCCATGGTTTGCATCATCCGAAAGGAAAACCCAGCATTGTGCGCTCAGCACGCCGGCCGTGCGTTTCTGCATGAGGCCCGTTGCGCAGCTCGAGCATGCGCTACTGCCAGCAATGCGCGCTGCCGAAGCAGGGGACGGCGGTGGCGCGCCAGCGGCGCGCGATCCAATCGCCGGCGCGGGGCTGCCGCAGCGTGCGCAGGACTCCGCGCGGGCCTCCGGCCGGGGCTAGACCTCGTCTGGCATCTGTCCAGGAATTACCTGCAGATTTGCCTGGAGTTTGTGGTGCCGCTTATCTGACTCGAACAGATGACCTACCGCTTACAAGGCGGTTGCTCTACCAACTGAGCTAAAGCGGCGCGATGGTGGCGCGAAGTCGTCAAAATCTCCGCCCACAGCATTTGAACTGGAAGTCTATTTCACTCGCTTGAGGTGCGATCCGGACGGGCGTGGAGGCGGCTCAGGCGGTGGGGACTCCTCTTCGGCAGTCGCCTGCGCTGGCGAATCGGGCACGGCGTGCAAACGATTCGACGCCGATGCATCGGATGACGAAGTCGCCGCAGCGGCAGGTTGTCCATCATCACCTGCACCCTCAGCCAACTCGGGCAAAGGAAACGCCATGCCTTGGCCATTTTCACGCGCATAGATGGCTGTGACATGGCTGATCGGCACCATGATATCGCGCGCCACCCCACCGAAACGCGCCTTGAACCGCACGTCCTCGTTGCTGATTTTAAGGCCGCCAGTGGCTCCAAAACTGATGTTGAGCACGATTTCACCATTCTTCACGTGCTCGCGGGGCACCCTCACCTGATCGTCGACATGCACGGCGAGGAAAGGGGTGAAGCCATTGTCAGTGCACCACTCGTAAAGGGCACGCAACAGATAAGGCTTGGTCGAACTCGGGCTGTCAGCGGCGCTACTCATCGTTCTCAGCACAAGGCGGTTGTTTTATTTGCGCATGACCTTTTCGGACGGGGTAAGCGCTTCGATATAGGCCGGTCGCTGGAAAATGCGCTCAGCGTACTTGGCCAGGGGCGCCGCGGATTTCGGCAGATCGATGCCATAGTGATCGAGGCGCCACAGCAGCGGCGCAATGGACACATCGAGCATGGAAAAGTCGTCACCGAGCATGAAGCGATTCTTCGTGAAGATCGGAGCCAGTTGAGTCAAGCGATCACGAATGGCAGCGCGTGCCTTTTCCATCGCCTTTTCATTGGCTTTTGTCGCACGCGATTCGAGCGTTGACACATGCACGAACAGCTCCTTTTCAAAGTTAAAGAGGAACAGCCGCACGCGCGCGCGCGCTACCGGGTCTCCCGGCATAAGTTGGGGGTGCGGAAAGCGTTCGTCGATATATTCGTTGATGATGTTGGATTCATACAAAATGAGATCGCGCTCGACCAAGATGGGAACTTGACCGTAGGGATTCATGACGTTGACGTCCTCCGGTTTGTTGAAGAGGTCGACGTCGCGAATCTCGAAATCCATGCCCTTTTCAAAAAGGACGAATCGGCATCGCTGCGAGAACGGGCAGGTCGTGCCAGAGTAAAGCACCATCATGAGGGGCGACTCCTGAAAAAGCGAAGGGAGTGAGAAGACTCACCCCCGGGAAAGCCAACCGAAGCACGAAGCCACGCGACCCGGCATGCACAACCAGGACGTAGGGACACAGCGGCACCTACTTCACGTCTTTCCAGTATTCGGACTTGAGGCGCCACGTGATGAAGGTGAACACGGCCAAGAACAGCAGCACGATGACGCCCAGGCGTTTGCGTTCCAGTTGGTCGGGTTCGGCCATCCATTGCATGTAGGCCACAAGATCGGCAATTTGTGAATCATACTGCCTTGGCGAAATGCTGCCCGGAGTGAGCTGCTCGAATCCGACAAAAGTCTTGAGCTGCAGCGCGGGATCTGCAGCGTCCTGCCTGAGCTCGAACTTTGCCGCTCGCTGCCCCTGCAGGGGCCACAGCGGGTTGGGCATCGCCACGCTGGGCACGACCAGGTTGTTCCAGCCAGTCGGCCTACTGCTGTCACGGTAAAAGGTCAGCAAATAGGTGTAGAGAAAATCGGCTCCCGAGCCACGGTGCGAGGCCAGCGCGCGCTCAATCACGCTGAGATCGGGCGGAGCCGCGCCAAACCATGCCTGGGCCTGCGCTGACGTCATGGACACTTTCATGGTGTCGCCGAGCCGGGGCGCACTGAACAGGAGGTTTTTCTCGACTTGTCCACTGGTGAGTCCGATGGAGCGCAGCTTTTCATAGCGCATGAACTCAGCAGCATGGCAATTCAGGCAATAGTTCACGAAGAGCTTTGCGCCGTTTTGCAGGGCGAGCATATCGTTGACCCGATACGGAGCGTGCCGCAGGGGGATGTCCTGCTGCTCGGCTGCCGCGTGTGCAGACAGGCTGGCGCAGCCCGTTGCGAGGAGCAGCGCGATCCGCAGAAATGCACGATGGATAGGGGACATGGTCATGGTTCAGTGCGGGTGGTAAACCAGCCGCTCGGGCACGGGTTTGGGCTCGCCAAGACAGGTCCACCAAGGCATGAGCCAGAGAAAACCGAAGTAAATGAACGTGCAGGTCACCGAAATCCAGTAGCCCACAGGCGATGGCTCCGAAATGCCGAAATAGCCGAGTACGATGAAGGCAAGCGCGAAGACGATAAGCATCGACAGATGCCACTTCGGACGATAGCGGATCGATTTCACCGGGGAATG
>JAGWOZ010000119.1 GCA_028870715.1 Betaproteobacteria bacterium
TCACATTAATTCCAGGCCTTGGAATTCGGCCTTCTAGGGCAAAACCCCCGGGGTTGCGCACATTGTTATCCACAATTTTTCGGGATAACTCGAAGGCCCCGACTCAAGCATGCAACCAGCAGCCAGCAAGCAGGCCTCGTGGCCCCCACGTCTGTGCTGCGCAGCACCAACATGGACTTCGCAAAGGTACCCTTCGCCACGGTTTACCATGCAGGCCACCAACCACCCATTCACTTTCCCCGACGTCGAGGTTCCCATCTTGCTGAGCATCGTCGAAGCCGCAGGCTGGCCGATCTGGCCGCTGATTGCCTGTTCCATCACCGCGCTGGCAATCATCCTTGAGCGCCTGTCCACATTGCGAACCGCCAGGGTCATCCCGCCGCGCCTCCTGGATGAGGCGATGGCGGTGTCTTCGTCCACCGTGCCCACGCCGGACACCATTGACAAGCTGGAGCTCAATTCTCCCTTGGGTGCAGTGCTGGCCGCAGGGTTTCGCGCCGTGCGCAGGCCGCACGCCAGCATGGAGAGCCTGCGCGAAGACATGGAAAACAGTGGGCGCGCGGTCATGCATCGGCTCGCGCGCTACCTCAACGCCCTCGGCACGGTGGCCTCGGCTGCCCCCCTCCTCGGGCTGCTGGGCACTGTTGTGGGGCTCATCGAGATCTTCGGCTCGCAAACCGGTAGCAGCACCAATCCCACTTTGCTGGCCCATGGCATTTCCGTGGCGCTGTACAACACCGCCTTCGGCCTGATCATTGCCGTGCCATCGCTGATGTTCTATCGCTATTTCCGGGGTCGCGTTGACGATTTCGGCATCGAACTCGAACAGGCCGCGAGGCGCCTGGCCACGCACCTCCAGCCTCAGGTGGAAGGTGCTCCGTCTGCTCGCGCTTGACCCCTCCGTGACCGCACGATGAATTTCCAGCGCCCCCGTCCCGATGATCCGGAAATCAACCTCATTCCATTGATCGACGTGTTGTTGGTGATCCTGATTTTTCTGATGATCACCACCACCTATTCGAAATACACCGAGCTGAAGATCAACCTGCCCACCGCTGACGCGCCCAAGGCCCAGCCGTACACGCATGAGGTTGTTGTCGGCGTGGCCGCCGATGGCACGTATGCGGTCAACGGGCGCATCCTGCCCACACGCAGCGTGAATGACATGGTGAGTGCACTGACCCAGGCGACCAAGGGCAATGCGAACACCATGGTGGTAATCAGCGCCGATGCGCAAAGCACGCAGCAGTCGGTGATCAACGTGATGGAAGCCGCACGTCTTGCGGGGCTGAGTCAACTGACCTTCGCCACGCAACGCTCATCGGGCTCGTGAAATCCACCACCGGTTTGCCGGATCCCGCACCGCATCGTGCTGCCCTCCAAAGTCAGCACAGCAGTGCTGGCTGGCCGGCATGGTGGACGCGCCGGTCCCTGGCCGCCATTGCGCTGCTGCCGCTGGCGGGCGTGTTCGGCTTGCTTGCCGCGGTGCGGCGGTTGGCCTACCGGCAGGGGTGGCTGCCGCACTGGCGCGCGTCGATTCCGGTGATTGTGGTGGGCAATGTCACCGTGGGCGGCACGGGAAAGACTCCGCTGGTGCTGGCGATCGCCCGCAGCCTGCGCGACGCGGGCTGGAAGCCCGGCATCGTGTCACGCGGTCACGGCCGCAGCACGCGAGCGCCGGACCCCCTGCAGGTGCTGTCCGACGGCGATGCAAGCCAGAGCGGTGACGAGCCGCTGCTGCTGGCGCGGCTGTCGGGGTGCCCCGTCTGGGTGGGCCGCAATCGACCGCGTGCCGCACAGGCCTTGCTGAGGGCGAATCCCCAAGTCGATGTCTTGTTGAGCGATGATGGCCTGCAGCACCTAGGGCTCGCGCGGGATGTCGAGCTCGTCGTCGTTGACGCGCGTGGCGCCGGCAACGGCTGGCTGCTGCCGGCTGGCCCCTTGCGCGAAAGCTGGAACCGTCCGCGTGCTGCAACCCTGGGGCCGCCCGACGTGCTGCAGCGGGTGCGCTCCGAGTCACCGCGATTTGCAATCGGCCGGCACCTAGGAGCCGTGCGCAATCTCAAAAGTGGCGAGTACCTTACGCTTGACGCATTCCTCCAGCGGTGCGGCGGCCTTGCCGTCGCCGCCGCAGCGGGCATTGGTAATCCCGAACAGTTTTTTGCCATGCTCCGCCAGGCCGGCGTGCATCTGACGGAGGCGCTGGCTTTGCCCGATCATCACCGCTACGAGCGCGATCCCTTTGCCGCGACGACCGCCGCAGCAATTCTCCTGACGGAAAAGGACGCCCTAAAATGCAACGCGTCAGTCATGCCGCTCGAGCGCCTGTGGGCCATCGGACTGGAACTGGACATCGAACCCGCATTCTTCCCCTGGCTGCAAGCGCAATTGCGTGCGCGTACGGAACGCCCCCATGGACTCACGTCTGCTTGACCTGCTGGTTTGCCCGATTTGCAAGGGCCCGCTCGAGTACGAGCGCGCCGCGCAGGAACTCCTTTGCCCACGCGACCGCCTTGCCTTTCCGATTCGCGACGGAATTCCGGTCATGTTGGTGGAACAGGCGCGCGACACAGACGCCCGCGCCGACCTCCCGTCTGGCGATGTGCCACCACCCGCGGCCAGCGGCACGGAACCCTGACGGTGACAGGCTTCACCGTTCTGATTCCTGCCCGCCGCGCCTCCACCCGTCTGCCCGACAAGCCGCTGGCTGACATCGCGGGCCTGCCCATGGTGGTCCACGTAGCACGCCGGGCGGCGCAAAGCGGTGCCCGGCTCGTCGCGGTGGCCACCGACGACGCCGACATCGCCCGTGCATGCGCCGATCACGGGGTGCAGGCACTCCTCACGAGCGCCGAACATGCCAGTGGCACCGACCGCATCGCCGAAGCTGCCGCCGCGCTCGCCCTGCCCGAGTCGGAGGTGGTGATCAACGTGCAAGGCGATGAGCCGCTGATCGACCCCGGCCTGATTCGCGCATGTGCGCTGGCCCTTGGCGATGACCGGCAGGCTGACATCGCCACCGCCGCGCACCCGATCACCGACGCCGCCGATGTGTTCAACCCGAACGTGGTGAAGGTGGTGCTCGATGCGGGGCACTACGCCTTGCTGTTCTCCCGCGCCCCCATCCCCTGGCGACGTGACGCTTTCGCGCGGCTGAGCCCGGCTTCCACCCATGGCGCCGCGGTGAGCCTGCCTTCGTCGATCTCGGCGCTGCCCTTCTTGCGTCACGTCGGCCTTTATGCCTACCGCGCTGTAACCCTCATGCGATTCACCCAACTGCCACCATGCCCGCTCGAGCAGGACGAAGCACTGGAGCAGTTGCGGGCGCTCTGGAATGGCTGGCGCATCGCCGTGCTGACGCTGAAGACGCCGCCCGCTGCAGGGGTCGACACGCCTGAAGACTTGGCGCGGGTGCGGCGACTGCTTGGGCACCCGGGCGCCTAGTGCCTGCGGGCGATGTGCCCAGGTTGCAGGGGCGTTCATGGGCCAGCCCAGGAGGGTTTGTCAGGCTGATGGCGCGGTGCCCGTGCTATTCTGAAATGTGTATTGCAATCCCTCGTTCCAACCACAAAATACGGGAGTTTCCATGCGTTTAATCTTGCTGGGCGCACCCGGCGCTGGCAAAGGTACGCAGGCCGCCAGCATCTGCGCCCGCCACGGCATTCCGCAAATCTCAACCGGCGACATGCTGCGCGCAGCGGTCAAGGCCGGCACGCCCCTCGGGCTCAAAGCCAAGGCGGTGATGGATTCCGGCGCGCTCGTGTCCGATGACATCATCATCGGTCTGGTACGCGACCGCCTGCAGCAGCCTGACTGTGAGCGAGGCTTTCTTTTCGACGGCTTTCCGCGCACGATCGCGCAGGCCGATGCGCTCAAATCCGCAGGCGTGGCCATCGACTACGTTGTTGATTTTGACGTGCCCGACGAGGACATCGTCGAGCGGCTCAGCGGGCGCCGGGTACATCCGGCTTCGGGACGCGTCTACCACGTCAAGTACAACCCGCCGAAGGTCCCCGGCAAGGATGACGTGACGGGCGAGGATCTGGTGCTGCGCGATGACGACCGAGAGGAGACCGTGCGAAAGCGCCTGGCTGTCTATCACACGCAAACACGTCCACTGGTGGACTACTACACGCGCTGGGCGCAAACCGGTGACCCCGCCGCGCCCAAGCTGCGCAAGATCTCCGGCGTCGGATCGGTGGATGATGTCACCCAGCGCATCATTGCCGCGTTGAACTGATTCACGCATTAGACGAATCACGCCCCAATTCGGAGCACTGCATGCAAATCGCGCACCACGTTTTCATCATCACCGGCGCGGCCTCGGGCCTCGGAGCGGCCACCGCACGACGCCTGAGCGCGGCCGGCGCTTACATCGTCCTGGCCGACGTCCAGGACGATGCAGGCCAAGCCCTCGCGAAAGAACTGGGCGGGCGCTTCGTGCATTGCGATGTCACGCGCGAAGCCGACGCCATGCTGGCCGTGGCCCAAGCGCAAGAGCTTGGGACGCTGCGCGGTTTGGTCAACTGCGCTGGCGTGGGGCCCGCGTCGCGGACCCTGGGCAAGGACGGCCCTCATTCGCTTGAAACTTTTTCGCGCACAGTGACGATCAACCTGGTTGGCAGCTTCAACATGGCACGACTGGCCGCCGCGGCCATCGCCGCGCAGGAGCCGCTGGCCGATGGAGAACGCGGGATCATCATCCACACCGCCTCAGTAGCTGCCTACGACGGCCAGATCGGTCAGACGGCGTACGCAGCGTCCAAGGCTGGGCTGGTTGGGATGACATTGCCCATGGCGCGCGACTTGGCCCGCGACGGCATCCGCGTCATGACGATCGCCCCCGGTATCTTTGAGACCCCCATGCTCATGGGCATGCCCGAGTCGGTGCGCACCGCGCTTGGCGCCGCCGTGCCCTTCCCTTCCCGGCTTGGCCGCCCCGACGAATACGCCATGCTGGTTGAGGCCATTGTCACCAACCCCATGCTCAATGGGGAAACGATCCGGCTGGACGGCGCCATCCGCATGCCGCCGAAATAGGGACAACACCGGCGTTGCGCCGCAATGCCGCGAGCCTTCAGCCATCGGCCATGTCCCTGATTCCTCAAGAGTTCATCCAGGAGCTCCTCGCCCGCACGGATATCGTCGACGTCGTTGGACGTTCGGTCCAGTTGAAGAAGGCCGGGACGAACTACAAGGGGCTGTGCCCCTTCCACGCCGAGAAGTCCCCATCCTTCACGGTCAGCCCGAGCAAGCAGTTCTATCACTGCTTTGGCTGTGGCGCGCACGGCACCGCCGTGGGCTTCCTCATGGATCATCTGGCGCTGAGTTTTCCCGATGCGGTGCGCGAATTGGCCTCGCAAGCGGGAATGACCGTTCCCGAGACACCGCAAGACCCGCGGCAGGCGCAGCAGACGCGCGAGCAGCGCAGCCTCAAGCTCAATCTGCGGGAGGTGCTCGAGCAGGCTAACCAGTTCTACCGCGACCAGCTGCGCGCCACACCGCGGGCTGTGGCTTATCTGAAAGGGCGAGGGCTGAGCGGCAAAATTGCCGGTCAATTTGGCCTGGGTTACGCGCCTGATGACTGGCAGGGTCTGGCGCGCGTGTTTCCCAATTATGACGCCGACACCCTGATCCAGGCCGGTCTGGTGGTCGCGCGCGATGCGCAGGGCGAAACCCTCGAGCCCGGCGCGCTGGAGGGTCGGGCCGTGGCGCGCCGCTATGACCGCCTGCGCGACCGCATTACCTTCCCCATTCGCAATGCGCAAGGCGAGCTCATCGGTTTTGGCGGGCGCATCCTGGACCGTGGCGAACCCAAATATCTCAACTCCCCCGAAACGCCGCTGTTTCACAAGGGTGAGGAGCTGTACGGTCTGTTTGAGGGCCGCGCCGCGATTCAGCGCCAGGGGTATGTGCTGGTGGTCGAGGGCTATTTGGACGTCATTGCCTTGGCCCAGCACGGGGTTGGCAACGCCGTGGCCACGCTCGGAACCGCCTGCACCACCGAGCATGTCAGAAAGCTGTTCCGGCACTGTGGCCAGATCGTCTTCAGCTTCGATGGGGATGCGGCAGGCCAAAAGGCGGCTGCGCGGGCCTTGGAAACGGCGTTGCCAGCACTGGGCGATGAACGCTCGGTGAAATTCCTGTTCCTGCCCCCAGAGCATGACCCGGATACGTTTGTGCGCACGTTTGGTGCCGACGCGTTCGAACGCGAAGTCGGACGCGCGCAGCCGCTCTCCGTTTTCCTTCTCGACACCTTGGCCGACGGGCTGGCGCTGGCCACTGCCGAGGGTCGGGCCCAGGCCATCGCCCGCGCCCGACCGCTTATCGCCTTGCTGCCCGATTCGACCCTCAAATCGCAAATCGTGGGCGAATTCGCCAAGCGTCTGCAGACGCCGTTGACGGAGCTGCGACAGGCACTCGCGCTACCCGCTGGGCGCCATGCGAGCGTGCCCGCGGGTCCTGCGCAGCCCGCCCAAGGCCGAGCGAGTGGCGCGGCCTCGCGCGCTGCGCGCATGTCGGGCCTGCGCACCGACCACGCACGCACCGCCATGCGCATTTTGCTCACGCATCCGGGCCTGTGGGCCAGTCTCAGCGCATCGCAGCACGAGCTTCTGATGCAGGACGGCAGCTCCACGCGGCAGTTGGCCAACTGGCTTGAGGCCCGACTGGACGCTTTTCCCGATATCAGCGCATCAGCGTTGTGGGAAGGCCTGCGCGTGGACGGCCTGTTGGAGGCTGCACAGGCCCTGGGCTCAGGCGACTTGCTCGACATGGAGGCTGATGACTTGCAGCAGGACTTGCTTGGCGCAATTTTCAGTATCGAACTGGCCTGGGTCAAGCAGCGACAGCAGGAACTTACGCACACGGGATTGATCGATGAACAGGCGAAGCTTGAATATTTGAGCCTGTCATCCCGCCTCGTCGAACTCAGCCAGAAGCTCCCCAGGCTCTGACCCGCGCGGCGGCCCCAGCGGTGCCGCTGGCCGTGTGAAAAGATACGGTGCTCGGTCTTGATTTTTGACGCGTCGGACTATAATTGAATGTTTTCCCGCAAAAAACCACTTGAAGCACAGTGCGATGCGCTTCGGTGATATGCCGGCGGCAGCTGAAGGCAGGGTTTGCTGCTGCAGTCCAGACGGCGGGCGATGATTTCTACGAGGAGCTTCAAGATGACCAAATCCAAGTCTGATCCTTCAAAAACCAAGGCGCAGGCATCCTCGAAAACCGCTGCCAGCGTCAAATCTGCGCCCGTGAACGCCAAGGACCCCGCACCGTCCGCATCCAAGTCGCCATCTATGCCCACCAAAAAAACTCCGGCTGTTGCCTCAAAGTCCGCTGCCGCCAAACCTGAGGAAAAGGCAGTGAAGTCCAGTGGGCAGAGCCCCGAGGCCGCCAAGGCGGCTGCGCGCGCCGCCGCCAAGCTCGCGGCGGCCAAGCAAGAAGCCAAAGCCGCCAAGACGCAGAAAAACCTGCCAGCGGACGATTTTCGCGCCACGATGCCTGACGATGGCGACGATAGCGCAATGCCTTCGGCGCCAATGCCCCGAGGCCGGCGGCCGTCGCGTGCCAAGGAAAAACAGCTGCTCAAGGAGTTCGGCTATGACGACTCCAATGTGACTGAAGAAGAACTGGCCCGTCGGCGCCAGCGCCTGAAAAACCTGATCAAGCTGGGCAAGACGCGCGGTTTCCTGACGTACGGCGAAATCAACGACCACCTGCCGGACAATTTGGCCGATCCGGACCTGCTTGAAACCATCATCAGCATGCTCAATGACATGGGCATCGCGGTGTACGAACAGGCACCCGACGCCCAAACCTTGCTACTCAACCAGCATGGTCCCACTGCTTCGAGCGAAGAAGAAGCCGAAGAGGAAGCCGAGGCTGCGCTGTCGTCGGTCGATTCGGAATTTGGCCGCACGACGGACCCTGTGCGCATGTACATGCGTGAAATGGGCACCGTGCAGCTGCTCACGCGTGAGGGCGAGATCGTCATTGCCAAGCGCATTGAGGAAGGCCTGCGCAAGATGATGCTGGCGATTTCCGCCTCCCCTGCAACCGTAGCCGAGATCCTGGCGATGGCCGCGCGTATCGCCAACAACCAGTTGCCGGTTGACGAGGTGGTGGATGGCATGGTGTCGGACGACGAGTCCGACGATTACGTGGCCGAGGAAGATGTCGACTTCGCGTTGGCCGATGAGGCCGAGGAAGATGACGAGGAAGCCGCAGCAGCTGCCAGCTCGGTCAAGCTTGAAGAGCTCAAGGCCAAGGCACTCGAGCGCTTCGCCGACGTGCATGACGCCTTCATGAAGATGCGCCGCGCCTACGACAAGGATGGCTATAAGTCGGCGTCCTACCTCAAGGCGCAGGATCAGATTTCGAAGAATCTGATGGAGGTCCGCTTTACCGCGCGCACGGTGGAAAAGCTGTGCGATCTTTTGCGCAGCCAAGTCGACGAAGTGCGCCGCCACGAACGTGAGATTCGCCGCATTGTGGTGGACCGCTGTGGCATGCCGCAGGAAGAGTTCATCAAGACGTTCCCTGGGCATCAGCTGGACTTGAACTGGGCTGAGAAGCTCGCCGCATCGACCAAGCCGTATGGCCCGATTCTGGCCCGGAATCTCCCTTCGATTCAGGAATTGCAGCAGCGCCTGATTGATACCCAGACTCGCGTCGTTGTCCCTTTGGAAGACTTCAAGGCCATCAACGCCCAGATGAGCCGTGGCGAGCAGGAAGCTCGCGAGGCCAAGCGCGAGATGATCGAGGCCAACTTGCGTCTTGTGATTTCCATTGCAAAGAAATACACCAATCGCGGCCTGCAGTTCCTTGACCTGATCCAGGAAGGCAACGTCGGCCTGATGAAAGCGGTCGACAAATTCGAATATCGCCGCGGCTACAAATTTTCCACCTATGCAACATGGTGGATTCGTCAAGCGATCACCCGGTCGATCGCCGACCAGGCGCGGACCATCCGCATTCCGGTCCACATGATCGAGACCATCAATAAGGTCAACCGGATCTCGCGCCAGTACCTTCAGGAAACCGGTACCGAACCCGACGCAGCCATGCTTGCCGAGAAGATGGAGATGCCTGAAGACAAGGTTCGCAAGATCATGAAGATCGCCAAGGAACCGATTTCGATGGAAACCCCCATTGGCGATGACGACGACTCGCATTTGGGCGATTTCATCGAGGACACAGGCATGCTGGCGCCCACCGACGCTGCGCTCCAGGCCAGCCTTCGCGATGTGGTCAAGGACATCCTCGACTCCCTCACGCCGCGTGAAGCCAAGGTGCTGCGCATGCGTTTTGGTATCGAAATGGCCAACGACCACACGCTGGAAGAGGTGGGCAAGCAGTTCGATGTAACGCGCGAGCGCATCCGCCAGATCGAAGCCAAGGCGCTACGCAAACTCAAGCACCCAACGCGGTCCGACAAACTGCGCAGCTTCCTTGACTCCCTTTGAGCGGCCACAATGCTCGCGAACCAGGCTGACAACGCCTAGGCGCCAACCCTTGAAAACGCCACAGCCGCCGCTGTGGCGTTTTGTTTGGCAGCCCCGGCGTTGATCAGGTCCGCGGAGGCAATGCGCGACTGGCACAGGCGCCGCGGTGCCCTCGCCCCAGTATGCGAGTTCCTGCCAACTCACGTTAGACTGGCAAATATGTCGAATTTGCGCAAACCCGTCACACGTACTGTCGTATTTGCCGATGTGGTCGGCAGTACCGGCCTTTACAAGTCGCTGGGCGATGCAACGGCGGCCAAGCTCATGACCAGTGTCACGCAGGCCATGTCTTCTGCGGTAAGCAGCCATCATGGCCATGTCGTGAAAACCCTGGGCGATGGCGTACTTGCCGTATTCGACAACAACGCCGACGCCGTCAACGCCTGCACGGATGTACAGCAAACCTTGGCCCTCTGGGGACACTCCGGCCAGACCCCCATTTCCGTGCCGCTGAAGATCGGCCTGTCTCGCGGCCCTGTGGTCCTGACACCCGGCGACTGCTTCGGCGATGCCGTGAACGCGGCCGCTCGCCTGTCGGACTCCGCCGGGGGTGGGCAGATTCTTGT
>JAGWOZ010000006.1 GCA_028870715.1 Betaproteobacteria bacterium
GCGCGCGTGCAGCAGCGCATCCATACTTCGATCGGCAACGTTCGCCTCGGCACAAGGGGCAAAGCGGCCGATCACCCGTGGACTTCGACGAGCAGTCCTTTTTCTTCCCGCTCGAAATGATGCTCGAGCACGTGCTTGAAAGGCATGTGTGCATCAATGAGGGTTAAGCGCGTGCTCGCATCGGAGACCTGAGCGGGAAGCGGCGCCAAGGCTGTGCGCAGCTCGGCAAGCATGACCCCGAGTTTGCTGTGTTCAGCGAGATACACCTTGGCGGGCCAGCGCGCGAGCGGGGGAAGACGCGGAATCAGCTGGGCTTCCTCATGCGCGATGTGATCCTGCTGCAGCCTATGCAAGCGATCAAGCAAATGGCGCGCAGCCCCAATGTCACCGGTGAGTAATGCGAGTCGCTCCTGCTGCAGCACATCCAACATCTCCGTGTGCTGGCCTTCGAGTTCCGGGGTCCTCTTCATCCGACGCGACTCGCCTGTTGACCAAAGCCATCGATCGCGTGGATCCCGCGCCGCTCTCGCATCGAGCGCCCAACGCGATCGAGTTCGGTCTCACTTAAGATGCGCTTCGCCACCGGCAGCAATTCGCTTTCCTCGCGTGCGATGTGGCGCTCATAAAGCTGGATGAAGGCTTCCACGCTCAAGGCGTCCAGGCTCGATGATGCGCCCGCCGCGATGGGCTCAAGGCTCGCCCGCAATTGCTGCCATCGCGGTTCAAATTCCGCGGCCGGCGCTGAGTGGCCGGGAAAACCATTTGTCATGGGGGTCACCTGGGTGAGGTTGCGCTTGGGCTGCCCAAGCACTCCTGCTATTCGAAACCCAAATGCGCCCGCGCGCAACGCAAGACCTTGGTGCGCGTAGTGTCGTGCAAACGGTACGCGTCGTCGATTGGTGATCCGGATCCGGCTCTGGACGCCGCGCCTTGGGCGCCGAACCGTCCTCAAACATTTGCTGCTTGCACCGCGATGAGCCTCGATCTGTCGGGTCAAGTTCCCGCAACGGTATGCTTTGTGCCTTTGCTGCTCAACCCGATGCCCATGAAACTGCTCTTCAGCGTGGTGGCCCTTCTCGTCGCCTTCGTGTTGCTGATGTTGCTTTCCCGCAATCAACTGCAAGGTTTGCGAAAGCCCTCGCAAGTGGGATCGAGCGCGTCTTCTGCCGCAGCAGGCTTGATCTCCCCGCAGCAGTACAAGCAACAACTTGACCAAGCCATGCGCGCCTCGCGTCCCGGTTCAGCTGGCAGCAGTGCGCCTTGAGCGACCCTTGCGTCCAGACCGCATGCCCGCCCAACCCGACGCAGCCGACCTGGCCTTCATGCGCCTGGCGCTTGACCAGGCACACAACGCCTGGCTTCTTGGCGAGGTGCCCGTTGGCGCGGTCATCGTGCGTGAAGGCAAAGTCATCGCCACTGGCTTCAACCGGCCAATCGGCGATAGCGACCCCACGGCCCATGCCGAAATCATCGCGCTTCGACAGGCTGCCAGCCTGTTGGACAATTACCGGCTTCCGGGATGCACACTGTACGTGACCCTTGAGCCTTGCGCGATGTGTGCGATGGCGATGATGCACGCACGCCTGGATCGCGTCGTGTTCGGTGCGCGGGACCCCAAAACAGGTGCTGCAGGCAGCGTGGTTGATCTGTTCTCGGAAACGCGCCTGAACCACCACTGCGCCGTGCTCGGCGACGTCGATGCCCAGGCCTGCAGTCGACTGCTGCAGGATTTCTTTCGGGAGCGCAGGCGCCAGACGCGACCTGAAGAGCCAGTGCGCGCGGACCCTGATGCGGGGGCCAATCCTGCCACGGGCATTGAGGTGACACATCTGGACGAACCCGAGGGGCCAAGCTCCGATTGAGCGCGCGCATCGTCAAGACGCCCATGGCATCTTGCAGTCATCCAATCCACCGCTTCGCCTGACCTTCACGTCCCACGACCCATGACAGACCTTTCGCCTCCGATCAAAGCCGGCTCTCGTGGCCTGCTGCGTCTAATCTCGCCCTCAGGTGCCGTACCCGAGCCGGAGCGCGTCCATCGTGCGCAGGAGCGTCTCCAGGAGCTTGGCTTTCGCATCCAGCTCGACTCCCATGCGCTGAGCCGCGTGCAACGCTTTTCCGGCAGCGACACCCAGCGCGTGCAAGCCCTGCACCGGGCAGCGCGCAGCGCGGCGCGCGTCGTGATGGCGACCCGAGGCGGCTATGGGCTGTCCCGCATTCTTCACAAGCTGGACTATGCGTTGCTGCGCGAGGGCATCAGCCAGCGGCGACAGTTCTGGGTGGGCCATAGCGACTTCACAGCCCTTCAGCTTGCCGTGCTGGCGCAGACAGGATCTGTGACCTACAGCGGACCCATGGCCGCTTATGACTTTGGTGCCGAAAAGCTCGACGACATCACGGTGGATAGCTTTCTCGACGCGTTGGACGGCAGCCAGGAGGCCATCGGCTTTGCCAGCGACGACGCACCGCGCGGGCTTGATCGCGCAGGCGTGTTGTGGGGTGGAAACCTCAGCCTGGTCACGAGCCTCATCGGTACGCCCTACCTGCCCAAGGCGCGTGGTGTGTTGTTTTTGGAGGACGTGGCCGAGCAGCCGTATCGCGTCGAACGCATGCTCGCCCAGCTCCTCCTGGCGGGCGTATTGCAACGCCAGAAGGCCGTCGTACTCGGAGCGTTCACGGACTACCGGCTAAGCGCCCATGACTCCGGTTTTGACCTCGCAACCGTCGTGGGTTGGCTGCGCTCGCAGCTCAAGGCCTCTGGCGTGCCCGTGGTCACCGGGTTGCCCTTTGGTCATGTTCGGACGAAGCTCACCTTGCCGCACGGCGCGCGCTGCCGTCTGGTGCGCGACGGCAGCGAGGCCTATCTGGTGTTCCCGCACGGGCATGACTAAGAGCGCTCAGGCGGCGCTCACGACGACCACGATTTTGCCCATCGCCTCGCGCCGACTGAGCTTTGTAATGGCCTGCGCGGCCTGATCCAAGGTTACACGTTCGGTAATGGCCGGGCGCACGCGGGCCGCGCGGAACCAGTCCAGAAGTTGGCCCACGTTGGCGGCATGTTGGGCTGGGCTGCGCTGAATCGCCTCACCCCAGTACACCCCCAGGATCTGGCGCTCGCTGAGCAATGCCAGGTTGAGGGGAATGCGCGGAATGTCGCCACTGGCGAATCCCACAACAAGGAAGCGCCCTCGCCACGCGGTGGCGCGTAACGCGGCCTCCGAGTAGGCGCCGCCCACCGGGTCGAGCACCACGTCTGCACCGCGCCCGTCGGTGCATTCCAGTAGCCGTTTGCGCAAGTCTTCGCTGACGTAATTGACAAGCACATCAGCGCCGTGCTCACGGGCAAGGCCGAGCTTGGTGTCGTCCGAGGCGGCCGCGATGACCCTTGCACCCATGGCCTTGGCCACGTCGACTGCGGCTAGGCCAACGCCACCCGCAGCTCCCAGCACCGCAACGCTCTCTCCGCTTTGCACTTGCGCCACGTCCTTCAGTGCGTGAATGGCCGTGCCATACGTCAGCATGAAGGCCGCGCCCTGCTCGAAATCCATGCCCTTGGGCAAGGGCATGATGCGGCGGGCATCGACCACACAGCGCTCAGCCAACCCGCCGTGCCCCGCGAACGCGATCACGGCGTCGCCTGCCGCGTAGCCCGCCACGCCTTCACCGACCTGCATGACGGTGCCCGCAAACTCGGCCCCAGGCGAAAAGGGCAGGGGCGGCTTCACCTGGTAGAGCCCCTGCACGATGAGCGCATCGGGGAAATTCAGCGCACAAGCCTTCACGTTCACCACGACCTGTCCCGCCCCGGCAACCGGATCGGGAACGCTCTCGACACGCAAATCCGCAATGGGCCCATAGGCCTTGCACATCAGTGCTTTCATCGCGGTCCCTCCGAGGCGGGCGGCGCCAGAGGCGTGGGATTGTGTCCCTGCACGATATCCTGACAGCGCAACTCCACAGCCTGCAAGATCTTGCGATGCGGGACGATGTAGAACGTCCCCTGCTCGACGGCAGCAAAGGTCATGCGCGCGATGTCGTCCGCCGTCAGTCGCCCGGATTGCACGGCCTGTGCCATGCGCGCGGCATAAGCGGCCGATTGCGGCGAGATTTCGGCCTCGACACCGTAGCGCGCAGGTCGGTGGCGAGCGCTTTGGTGGATCCCTGTGGGCACCCAGGCGGGGCAAAGAACCGAAACCTTCACACGCGACTGCTGCTCGGCAAGCTCCGCATACAGGGTCTCGGATAGGGTTACGACCCCGTGCTTGCTGACGTTGTAGGCAGCCATGCCGGGACTGGATATCAAGCCCGCTGCGGAGGCCGTATTGACCACGTGGCTGTCCTCGGCCTGCTGCTGCATGCGCGGCACGAAATGCTGGATTGCATGCACCACGCTCATCAGATTCACACCGAGCACCCACTCCCAATCCGCCGTGCTGTGTTCGGTGACGAGTCGGCTGTAGCCCACCCCCGCGTTGTTGCACAGCAGGTGCACGGCACCAAAGCGGGCAAAGCTGGCTGAGGCGAGTGCGGCGATTTCAGCCTCGCGGCTGACATCTGTGGCCTGCAGCAGCACACGCGCATCCGGCAGGTTCAGGGAAACGGCAGACTGCTGCAGTCTGTCCGCGTCAAGGTCGGCGAGAACCAGGTTCATGCCACGGCTGGCGGCCTGTTTCGCCAGAGCCAGACCGATGCCACTTGCAGCGCCGGTGATCACGGCAGTTCTGTTGTCGAAATTTTGCATGGGAAGTTCCGAAGGTCAACCGCAGGCGCGCGGCTCAGGATGCGTCGAAGACAATCACGCCACGCGCGTTATGCCCGGCCTGCATGTCGGCAAAAGCAAGAGCGGCCTCCTCAATGCCATAGCGCCGTGTGATGAGTTCATCGATCTTGAGGGCGCCGCGCCGGTACAGCGCAATGAGGCGCGGAAAATCCTGCCGGGGCCGAGCCGAGCCGTAATAACTGCCGGTCAACGTTTTTTCCTCAAAGGTCAGGCTCGCCGTGCGCACGGAGGTGGTGTCGCTTTGTGCGGCGACTCCGACGACCACGGCCGTGCCGCCCTTGCGCACACACCCGTAAGCCTGGGCGACGAGTTGGCCCGAGCCGACGCATTCGAACGCGTAATCAACCCCGCCATCGGTTGCCCGTTTGACGGCCTTGACAACCTGCGGCTCGCGGCTCGCGTCAATCGTGTGGGTGGCGCCGAACAGGCGGGCAAAGTCGAGCTTGTGCGCCACAGTATCCACGGCCACGATCGTTGTCGCTCCGGCAATGGCGCAGCCCTGGATCGCGCTCAGCCCCACGCCACCGCAGCCGAATATGGCCACGGTCGAGCCGGGTTGCACACGCGCCGTGTTGACGGCGGCACCCACGCCCGTCATCACCCCACAGGCGATCAGGCAGGCCGGCTCCAGGGGCATCGCAGGGTCGATCTTCACCACGTTGTCCACATGCAAAGTCGCGTACTCGGCCATCACGCCGCAGCCGGAAAACACGCTTAGCGGCTGGCCCGAGGCATCAAACGTGCGCACCGTGCCGTCAGGCAGCGTGCTCAGAGCGCGCGCGGCCTGGTCGCATAGCTGCGGGCGCCCTGTCTGGCAGTAGCGGCAGTGCCCGCACATGCTCACAAAGGAGCTCACGACATGATCGCCAACGGCCAGTTCGCGCACGCCATCACCCACCTCGACGACAACACCTGCACCCTCGTGCCCGAGCACCAGGGGAGGGGGTATCCCAATGGTGCCGTTGGTGGCCGACAAGTCGCTGTGGCACACGCCGCACGCGGCAACGCGGATTGTGACTTCGTTTTGGCGCGGCGGATCGACGCGGATTGTCTCGACCTCGAATGGGCGGTCCAGTCCGCGGCAGACCACGGCGCGGGCGCTGCGTGCAGGCATGATGGTTCTCCGAACGGTTTCAGGCGGCGCGTGCGCCGCGGGCAAAGCGCTGCAGTTGGGCGTCACTGTCGCCCAGCCAGATCTCGATTGTGGTCAGGCGCTTGAACCAGTGACTGACTTGCATTTCATCGGTCATGCCCATGCCACCATGCAACTGCACGGCCTGTTGCGAGACGAAGCGGCATGCCTGGCCCACCCGTGCCTTGCTCGCGGCGAGTACCTGCGCACGCACCCCGACATCCTGATGGCTGGCAAACCCGGCGGCCAGCAGGGCCATGGAGCGTGCCTGCTCGACTTCCATCCACATGTCCACGGCGCGCTGCTGCAGGGTCTGGAACCGCCCGATGGGTTGACCAAATTGCTGCCGGGTGTTGAGGTAAGCGACGGTTGCATCCAGCGTGGCCTGCAGCAGTCCCACAGCCTCTGCGCACAGCGCTGCCAGCCAGAGATCACGCAAGCCATCGCGCATCGCTGCGCCCTGGCCTGCATGACCCAGGCGCGCCTCGGGAGGCAACGGCACGGCGTCGAACTGCACGTCAGCAGCCCGCTGGCCGTCCAGCAACGGGTAATCGCGAAGGCTCACACCAGGGCGATCCCGCTCCACGGCAAACCACGCCACAGTGTCGTCATGCGTGCGCGCCGACACGAGCAACACATCCGCAAATGGCGCTTGCAGCACCAGCGTCTTGGCCCCGGAAAGGGCATAGCCGATCCCGGTGCGATCAGCCCTCGTGTGCGGCTGCTCCGTGGCAAAGCCCGTATCCACCTCGAAGTGCGCTGGCGTGGCGATGGCCTTGCCCTCAGCCATGCGCGGCAGCCAATGGTGCGCCATGGGTCCGGCGGCCATGCCCAGCAAGTGCGTGGCAAGCAGGCTGCTGGCAACAACCGGCTCCAGCGGCATTGCAGGAGCAAGGACCTGCAATGCCTGCAGGCCGTCTTGCGTGCTCGCGCCCAAACCCCCGTGGGCCTCGGGCACGAGCAGGGCGGTGATGCCGAGTTGCGCGAGCAAGCCCCAGGCCTGGGCGCTGAATCCACTGCCCGCACTCAGGGCCCGCCGATGCTCAAACGGATAGTCGCGCTGGATGAATCGCTGCAAGGCGTCGGCCAGTTGGCGCTGCTCTTCGGTGGCTTGCCACTGCATATTCGATATCCTTTGTCGGAGATAAACACATGGCGATCCCAAACGCGATTTCGCGCGGGCGCGCGCCTCAGCCTCGGGAGGACCCTTCACCAAGTCCGAGTGCACGGGCCAGGATATTTTTTTGGATCTCGTTGCTGCCGCCGTAGATCGAGAGCTTGCGCCAGTTGGCATATTGCGTGCCGAGGTTGGCGTAGTCGGGCCAACAGCCCGCCGCGCAGTCCTCGGCCCGGAGGGCCCCAGGGGTGAAGGGCAGGGCCTGGTGGCCGGCGACGTGCATCAGGATCTCGGCCAGCCGCTGCTGCAATTCGCTGCCGAGCACCTTGAGCATGGAACTCTCCGAGCCCGGTGGCCCCGTGCGTTGCAACATGCGCAGCTGGGTCATCTCCAAAGCCATCAGGTCGATCTCGGCCTGCGCCACGCGAGCTGCAAATAGCGGGTCGTCGAGTCGGCTCTTGCCTTGTGCGTCGCGCTTGGCGCTCAGCTCCTTCAGTCGCGCCAGCTCACGCTTGGCAATCCCGACCCCGGCGATGTTGCTGCGCTCGTGACCAAGCAGGAATTTGGCGATGGTCCAGCCCTGGTTTTCCTCGCCCACCCGATTGGACACCGGCACGCGCACGGCATCGAACCACACTTCGTTGACCTCATGCTCGCCATCCAGAGTGATGATGGGGCGCACCGTCACACCGGGCGAGCGCATGTCGATGAGCACAAACGAAATGCCCTGCTGCGGCTTGACCAAGGGGTCGGTCCGCACGAGGCAAAAAATCCAATCGGCATATTGGCCAAGCGTGGTCCAGGTTTTCTGGCCCGTGACGACGTATTCCGCCCCCTCGCGCAAGGCACGGGTCTTCAGCGAGGCCAAATCGGACCCTGCACCTGGCTCAGAGTATCCTTGACACCACCACACATCGCCGCTGATGATCCCAGGCAACAGGGCCTGGCGTTGCTGTTCCGTGCCAAACTGCATCAATACGGGACCCAGCATTTTCAGGCCAAATGGCAGCTGGCGAGGCGCGCCGGCCTGTGCGCATTCTTCATCGAAGATGGCCTGCTGCACCGCATCCCAGCCCGTGCCTCCGTAAGACTGGGGCCAGTTGGGTGCACCCCATCCCTTGGCGTACAGAATGCGCTGCCAGCGCACGAAATCCTCCTTGCCCAGACGCAGGCCGTGCAGCACCTTGTCCCGGATGTCCGCTGGCAGGGCCTGGCACACAAAGGCTCGCACCTCGTTGCGAAATGCGGCGTATTGAGGAGTGACGTCAATATTCATGGCGCTGTGTCCCGCAACTGGTCGGGAGCGATAGTCTCGTGATGAAAGGCCTTGAGATCGCTGGGCGTGCGATCGCGTGCGCCGAACGCCGCCGGATCCCGGATGGCGCTCCCGCCAGGGGAAAGCGACGCGTCAAGGCGCAGGGGATGATCCCAGTGGAAGCGTTCCGCAGTCATACAAAGGGTAAAGGCCCAAGCCCGAATGCATCAAGATTTTGGTAAAACCGCATTGCGGAATCGTGTTCCGTGATTTATGTTGACGATTGTTAAGCCTGCAGGGCCCACTGTCAAGCACGCCCAGCGGCTCATGCTGCACTCGGTTCGCCTATCTTCCAACTGCCCGTCTCGTCCATGAACACGCACAGCGCCAAGCCACCCCAAGCGATTTCGACCGACAAGCGGACCGGCGCATCGAAAGACGACCGTCAATTCGTCACGGCCCTGGCGCGAGGCCTCGAGGTGCTGTCGAGCTTTCGTGCCCGCGACAAGGCGCTGGGCAATCTGGATATTGCACAGCGCTGCAAGTTGCCGAAATCCACGGTCTCGCGCCTGACCTATACGTTGACGCGGTTGGGCTACCTCACACTCGACGAGGACAGCGGCAAGTACCGGCTGGGTACGGCCACCTTGTCACTTGGCAGCACCGTGCTGGCCCGCATGGACATTCGGCAGATTGCCAGGCCGCTAATGCAGGAGCTGGCCGATGTTTCCAAGGCGATGGTCTCATTGTGCATACGCGACCGCTTGTCGCTGATCTACGTCGAAAATTGCCGCAGCGCGTCCGCCTTGACATTGAGCCTGGACGTGGGGTCACGCATCCCCATCGCCACCACGGCCACGGGGCGCGCCTACCTTGCCGTGGCTGGCGAGCGCGAGCGCGCATCCATTTTCGAGGACCTCGCCGCACTTGATGAGCTGGCCTGGCCTGCGCTCAAGAACGCCATCAACAAGGCACTGGACGACTACCGAACCCTGGGCGTCGCGTGTTCGTTCGGCGACTGGCAGCCTGATGTCAACGCCATTGCAATCGGTATCGACCCCGGAGGTGGCATGCCTCTGATGGCGATCAACTGCGGAGGCCCCGCATTCCAGCTCAGCCCGGACTTCTTGCTGCAGGAAGTACGGCCCCGGCTGATTGCGCTGGCACGGCAGCTGGAAAGCCTGGTCACGCGTTGAGCCGGGTCTTCACGCCTCGGCCAAGAATGCGCGAATTGCCACCTCGACCACCTCCGGGCGCTCATGCACCACCCAGTGCGAGGCTTCGGGCACCCGCCGGATCCGCAAGTCAGGCACAAACGTTTCCAGGCCATCGAGCAACACCGGCAATAGGGCTTGGTCCTGCTCGCCCCAGATCACCAGCGTGGGCATGCGAACAATGAACGCGCCGGCCTCGAGCTGCAAGCCAGCAGCGCCAGGTCGTTGCGCGGTCGGCGGCATGAGCGGCGAGGCCCGGTAGTAGTTGAGCATGGCATCCATCGCGCCGGGGATCTGCCAGGCTTGCTTATACAGGTCGATCTGCGCTTGGCTCAACGCGCTGAGCCCGCTCACCGGGTGCCGAAAAAGCGCCAACAAGCGCGCGCAATCATCGCGCAACAGCAGCGCAGCAGCGTCCGGCTCACGCAAACGCAACATGTACTGGCTTGCTGACTGCTGCGCCCGATCGTGGCTCAGGGCGCGGGCAAACGGAACAGGGTGGGGCGAATTGATGATGACGAGCCGCGAAACCAGTTGCGGATGGTGCACGGCGAGGCTCCACGCCACAGCGCCTCCCCAATCGTGGGCAACCAGGATGCATTGCCGATACCCGAAATGTGCCAGAAGGCCGCGCAGATCGTCCATCAGCGGGTGCACCCGGTAGGCAGCAACACCCTGCGGCTTGCCCGACAGGTTATAGCCGCGGAGGTCGGGGGCCACGGCGAAGTAATCGCCCCCGAATGCATTCAGCAGCGCGTGCCACGCGGCCCAGCATTCGGGAAAACCGTGCACAAAGAGCAGCAGTGGCTTGCCAGCTGTGCCAAGGCTTGCCGCATGCAAGCGCAAGCCTCCTGGCAAGGCTACGTCATGGTGATCCATCGCCCGGGGCAGCGTCTAGGCGGCAACGCGCATGAGCCGCCCATCCACCACGCGCGCGACCACCGAATCCACATGGATTTGCGCGGCATAGTGCACTTCTGCGCCAAGCCCGCGCGAGGCCATCAGGCGGCCCACGCGCGAGTCAGCCAAGCAGCGCAAGGCGTCGCTGCCCTGCTGCAACAAGGCTGCTGCAAGCGCTGCATCGGAATAGCTGCGCTGCCCAGGCGCCTGTTGCAGGCACGATACGAGAAGCCCCGCGCCGTAGAAATCCTCCAGATTGAATTGTTCGCTCGACCCGGCGCACACAATCAGAACGGTGCTGCGCGCGTGCTCGCGCAACACGTGCGCGATGGTGGCCCGGGCGTTGCGCAAGCTGGCTGCATAAACATGAGCCGCCGGCAATGCCTTGCGCAGCGCAACCGTGCCATTTGTGGTGCTGTAAACCAGATCGCGGCCTTGCAGATCATGGCGCAGCAGCGCCAAGGGGGTCGGATGGGCAAAGCCTGGCAGGGTCTCGGCATCCAGTTCACCACTCAGGATGGCGCTTCCCACAGCAAGCTCCGAAGCGATGCGGCGCGCATGCTCCGCATCCAGCGCAGGGATCACCGAATTGGCACCTGCTTGCAGTGCGGCCAGCGCCGACGTGGTGGCAAAGAGCACGTCCAGCACAATGACGACCCGACCGTCCAGACGCTGGTCGTCGAGTTCTTCCTTGGTGAGCAACACGTGGATTTTCTGCATCGTGGATCGGTGTTCGTCAGCGCCTTTACAAGCAATCGGGAGCAGGCTAGCATCCATCATAATCAAAACATAGTTCTGCATAGCGGAATTCTGCACCCGCAGCGCTTGCAAAGCCCGTTCACACCCCTGGAGACAGCATGGCCAGCGTCGACGCTTCCCGCCACGGCGACATCGTCGTTCTCACTCTCAATAATCCGCCAGTCAATGGCTTTGGCTGGCAGCAAAGACGCCAGCTTGTGGAAGCAATCGACACCGCGGCCGCGGATCCGACGGTGGCTGGCATCGTGGTCACAGGCGCCGGGAGCGTGTTTTCTGGCGGAGCAGATATCCGCGAATTCGGCAAGCCGGAATCGATGGCCTCGCCGCACTTGCTCGACGTCATTGGGGTGGCCGAGGCGTGCACCAAGCCCGTGGTGGCGGCGATCGGCGGCACCTGCATGGGCGGGGGACTGGAATTTGCGCTCGGCTGCCACGGCCGTGTGGCGCTGGCCGAGGCTCGCGTGGCGTTGCCCGAGGTCAAGATCGGCCTGGTGCCCGGAGCCGGTGGCACGCAACGCCTGCCGCGCGCGGTGGGGCTGGAAACGGCGATGAACATGATCGTGTCCGGCGAACCCGTGGCGGCCAGACGATTGGCGCAGGCTGCGTTGTTTGACGCCGTGGTCGAGGACAACGTCGTGCAAGCTGGTGTCGACGTGGCGCGCAAGCTCGCGGCCTCAGCTAAGCCATTGCCGCGCACGCGCGACCGGTCCGTCGATCATCCGGACGCCGAAGCGTATATCCAGTTCACGCGCACCACGGTGCAGGCGCAATTTCCCCGCGAGCCAGCGCGCTTGCAGTGTGTCGAGGCCGTGGCCGGGTCGCTCAAGGACTTCGATGCGGGCATGCTGCAGGAGCGGCGCTTGTTCGTCATGTTGATGGCCACGCCGGAGTCGCAATCCCTGCGCCATGCCTTCTTCGCCGAGCGCGCTGCTTCCAAGATCGCCGACGTCCCCGCCGACACGCCCACCCGCAACATCGCTCAGGTTGGCGTGATCGGCGCCGGGACGATGGGTGGGGGCATCAGCATGAATTTTTTGAATGCCGGCATTCCCGTGACCCTTGTCGAGACGGCGCAGGAGGCACTCGACCGCGGCGTGGCCACCATCCGCAAGAACTACGAGAACTCGGCCCGCAAAGGCAAGCTCACGGCCGAAGCTGTGGAGACGCGCATGGGCCTGCTGCATCCCACGCTGGATTTTTCCCGCCTGGCCGCCTGCGACCTGGTCATTGAAGCCGTCTTCGAGAATATGGACGTCAAGCGGGAGGTCTTTGAGCGCCTTGATGCCGTGGCCAAGCCCGGTGCCATCCTCGCGTCCAATACATCGACGCTTGACCTCGATGCCATCGCCGCCTTCACGCAACGCCCGCAGGACGTCGTTGGCCTGCATTTCTTCAGCCCCGCCAATGTGATGAAACTGCTGGAGGTCGTGCGGGGCAAGGCGACCGCCCGCGATGTCCTGGCCACAGTCATGCAATTGGCCAAGACCATACGCAAGACAGCCGTGGTATCGGGCGTGTGCGATGGCTTCATCGGCAACCGCATGTTGGAACATTACGGGCGCATGGCGAACTTCCTGGTCGAGGAGGGCGCAAGCCCGCAACAGGTGGACCGCGCGCTTGAAGCCTGGGGCATGGCCATGGGTCCGTTCCGCATGGGGGATCTCGCCGGAAACGACATCGGTTGGGCCATCCGCAAGCGCCGCTACGTGGAAAGACCGCATGTCAAATACTCGCGATTGGCTGACCGCCTTTGTGAGCGCGGGCGCTATGGACAGAAGACCGGCGCCGGCTGGTATCGCTACGAACCAGGCCGGCGCGATGCGCTTCCCGACCCTGAGGTCGACGCGCTGATCACGGCATATCGCCAGGAGATCGGGATCAGCCCGCGCCCCATCAGCGACGCCGAGATCGTGGAACGCTGCATCTATGCCCTGGTCAACGAGGGTGCGCGCATCTTGCACGAAGGCTACGCCCAGCGTGCGAGCGATATTGACATGGTGTACCTGGCAGGCTACGGGTTCCCCGCCTGGCGCGGCGGTCCGATGTTTTACGCCGACACGGTGGGGCTGTACATGGTGGCACGGCGGATGCGCCAGTTCGCCGCCCAACCGGGCGCCGACGCCGACTTCTGGCAACCCGCGCCGCTCTTGGCCGAGCGAGCGTCGCAAGGCAAGTCCTTCAACGACGCGTGACCGCGCATCCCGTACACGCGCCCTCTTTATATTTGACTGGAAATCCCCATGAGCGAAGCCGTCATCGTCTCCACTGCGCGTACGGGGCTCGCCAAATCGTGGCGAGGCGCGCTCAATCTCACCCATGGCGCCACATTGGGCGGGCACGTCGTGCAGGCCGCGGTGCAGCGCGTCGGCATTGCGCCCGATGAGGTGGAAGATTGCATCATGGGCTGCGCGTACCCGGAGGGCCCGACTGGCAACAATATTGCGAGACAGATCGCGCTGCGTGCGGGGCTTCCGGTCACGGTAGGTGGCGTCACCGTGAATCGTTTCTGCTCCTCAGGCCTGCAGGCGATCGCAATGGCCTCACACCGGGTCATCGTCGATCAGGTCCCCGTGATGGTCGCCGGCGGCGTCGAGTCCATTTCCTGCGTGCAAAATGACCGCGCCAACAAACACATGTTGCGTGACGCATGGCTGGTGGAGCACAAGCCGACCATTTACTGGAACATGGTGCAGACCGCAGAGGCCGTCGCCAAGCGCTACGGGATTTCACGCCAACAGCAGGATGAGTATGGTGCGCGCAGCCAGCAACGTGCCGCGGCAGCGCTGGCGGCAGGCAGATTCGCTGATGAGATCGTGCCCATCACCGTTCGCGCTGCTGTGGCGGACAAGGCCACCGGCCAGCTACTCACCCGCGAGGTGACGCTGACCACGGACGAGGGCATTCGCGCAGACACGACCTATGAAGGCGTAGCGAAGATTCGCCCCGCCATGCCTGGCGGTGTCGTTGCCGCTGGCAACGCGAGCCAGTTTTCCGACGGCGCCTCGGCGTGCGTCGTCATGAACGCGCGGCTCGCCGAGCAGCGCGGCGTCGAGCCCCTCGGCGCATTCCGCGGCTTTGCCGTGGCTGGCTGCGAGCCAGACGAAATGGGCATCGGCCCGGTATTCGCGGTACCACGCCTGTTGCAGCGCGCCGGGCTCAAGGTTGACGACATCGGCCTGTGGGAACTCAATGAGGCCTTCGCCGTGCAAGTCATCTACTGCCGTGACAAGCTGGGCATCCCTGACGAGCGACTGAACGTCAACGGCGGCGCGATCGCGGTCGGGCATCCCTATGGTGTGTCGGGTGCGCGCCTTGTGGGCCATGCACTGATCGAGGGAAAACGCCGCGGTGTCAAATATGTCGTTGTCACCATGTGCATCGGTGGCGGCCAAGGCGCGGCGGGGCTCTTCGAAGTGCTCTGAAGGCGCAACGACCATGCATCGGAGTGGCAACGCAGGGGGTCCCGCACAGCTCTTGCAGCTGGGCCCCGAAGCCCTTCCGATCTCCTCATATTCGGTGCTCTTGGGCGCGCAATTCAATCCGGTGCAATCCTGATGCGTCCGACCATAGATTTCCTCCTGTACGACTGGCTGGACGTGTCTGCATTGACTGAGCGTCCACGCTACGCGGAGCACAGCCTGGAGACCTTTACCCAGGTACTCGATACGTGCGAACGCATCGCGCGGGACAAGTATGCCCCCTTCAACCGTCTGGTCGACATCGAGGAGCCCCGTCAGGAAGGCGATCGCGTGGTGCTGCCCGAAGCCACGCACGAGGCCTGGAAGGCCTATGCGGAATCGGGCATGCTTGCTGCCGCGCAGGACGATGCGGTGGGTGGCATGCAACTGCCTTACACGGTGGGGGCCGCCGCCAACGCATTCTTCGCCCGAGCGTCAGTCAGCATTGGGGCAGGCCTGCTGACCGTGGGTAACGCCAACTTGCTGATGGCGCACGGCACTCCGGCTCAGCAGCGCGTGTTCGCGCATCCCGAGTTTCGCGGACAGTGGTCCGGGACGATGTGCTTGTCCGAGCCGCAAGCGGGGTCGAGCCTCTCGGACATCGCGACGCGCGCGTTACCCGACGGTGAAGGCTTCGAAACTGACCCGCTCGGGCCGCGCTACCGGCTTTTCGGCAACAAGATGTGGATCTCGGCCGGTGAGCACGACTTGACCGAAAACATCGTGCATCTGGTTCTGGCCAAGATACCCGGCCCGGATGGCAAGCTCATTGCCGGCGCGCGCGGGATTTCGCTGTTCATCGTGCCCAAGAAACTGGTCGACGCAGAAGGGCGGCTCACGGGTGAGCGTAATGATGTGAACTTGGCAGGGCTCAACCACAAATGTGGATGGCGCGGCACCCCCAACACCCTGTTGAATTTCGGCGATGGCCGACATCCCGTGCAGGGAGCCGCCGGGGCGATCGGCTGGCGGGTCGGAGCCGCCGGCGATGGGTTGCGCTGCATGTTTCACATGATGAATGAGGCGCGCATCGGCGTGGGGATGGCCGCGAGCATGTTGGGCATGGCGGGCTTCGAGGCGGCGCTCGCCTACGCGCGTCAGCGCCCTCAGGGGCGCCCGTTGGGGCCCGACGGCAAGGATCCGGGCCAGCCGCCCGTGGCGATCATCGCCCATGCCGATGTCAAGCGCATGCTTTTGGCGCAGAAAGCGTATGCCGAGGGCGCCCTGGCCTTGGAACTGTACTGTGCGCGGCTCGTCGACGAGCACCGCACGGGCGAAGCGGCAGCGGCGCGCGACGCTGGACTGCTCCTGGAAGTGCTCACCCCCATTGCCAAGAGCTGGCCCTCCGAATGGTGTCTGGAGGCCAACAGCTTGGCGATCCAGGTACATGGGGGCTACGGGTACACACGCGACTTTCCCGTGGAGCAATACTGGCGCGACAATCGCCTGAACATGATTCACGAGGGGACCCACGGGATTCAGGCGCTGGACCTGCTTGGTCGCAAGGTGGTGATGGAAAACGGCGCGGGGCTTGCGCTCCTGGCTGCACGCATGCGCGCCACGATTGCCCGTGCTGAACCGGTGCCATGCCTGCACGTGCATGCCGGCGCGCTCAATGCAGCGTTGCAGCAGCTTGTGGAGACAACGCATCGGGCCTGGGAGGGCGGGGATGCAGCGGCCACGCTGGCCAATGCCACGCCGTACCTGCAGGCATTCGGCCACGTGGTGCTGGCGTGGATCTGGCTCGATGTGACCCAATCGGCACTTGTGCACCTGGCCGACAAGACGGGCAAGTCGGATCTGCGCGACGGGAAGCTCCAGGCATGCCGCTATTTTTATGCCTACGAGCTGCCGAAAATCCAGGCATGGCTGCAGGTCGCAGCCCAACGCGACCCGACCTGCCGCGAGATGCAGGACTCATGGTTCTGACAAGGAGCACCCATGACCACGACCGTGCAACGACTTTTTGACCTCACCGGGCGCTGCGCGCTTGTGACCGGAGGGTCGCGCGGCCTCGGACTTCAGATGGCGCAGGCATTGGGTGAAATGGGTGCCAGGCTGGCCTTGGTCGCACGCAAACCCGATGAACTGCACCAGGCCCGTGAGCATCTTCGCGCGCTGGGGCTCGACGCGGAGGTCTTCCCCGCCGACTTGCTGCAGCGCGCTGCCATTGCACCGCTTGTGCAGAAAGTGCAGGACACAGTGGGCGCCATCGATATCCTGGTCAACAATGCGGGCGCCACCTGGGGCGCCGCGGCGGAGGACTATCCTGACGAAGCTTGGGACAAGGTCATGCATTTGAACGTCGATGCGGTGTTCTTCCTGACCCGCGAGGTTGCCAAGCGCAGCATGATTCCCCAAAGCCGGGGCAGCATCGTGAACATCGCATCGATTGCCGGATTGCGGGGAAACCCGCTGCCGATGCGCACCATCGCCTACAACACGTCCAAAGGAGCGGTGATCAACTTCACGCGCGCACTCGCGGCCGAGTGGGGACAGCATGGGATCCGCGTCAATGCCATCCTCCCCGGCTTTTTCCCATCCAAGATGACCGCTGGACTTCTGGAGACGATGCGCGACCGCGTCATCCAGAAAACCCCGCTGGCCCGCATCGGCGGTGACGATGACTTGATGGGTGCGGCAGCCTTTTTTGCAAGCGATGCATCGCGCCACGTCACCGGCCAATGCCTGGCCGTGGATGGTGGTGCAAGCATTGTCTGAGGCCCCAGTCAACGAGCCCGGGTGATGCAAAGCGACACCCTCCTGAATGCACGCGGCGCTTTGCACACGCAGAGGCGCGCCGAGCCGCCTCGCGACGAACTGCGAACCGCGCCCGGCAGCATGCAGCGCGTGCGCGAGCTGCTGTCATCGATCACCAGTGTTGTGCTGGCCGGAGGCGGGAACCGCTGCTGGTGGCAAGCCGGCATGTGGGACGTACTCCACCCGCTGGGACTGACGCCCACGCAGGTTGCCGGGGTATCAGCCGGCGCAGCCACGGCCTGCATGCTGCTGGCGGGCAAGACCGCGCAGACGCTCGACCATTATGGACGCATGACGGCGCATAACCCGCGTAATTTTTACCTCGGTCGCCTGTTGCGCGGCCAGCGCGCGTTCCCCCATGCACAGATGTATCGCGAGGCCCTGCTGGCCATCTTCGATGCTCAGACTCTCGACGCATTGCGCAGCCAGCCGCGCATCTACGTGCAGGTCTCCCGCCTTCCTCGCTGGCTCGGTCCTCGCAGCGGCGTGCTCGCCGGGATTTTGGCCTACCAGTTCGACAAGAAGGTTCGCAAGCTCCTGCATCCGCGCGCGGGCAGGCGCCTGGGCTTTGTGCCCGAGGTCCTTGTGGCGCAGGACTGCCGCACGCCTGAGGAACTGGCAGATCTGCTCCTTGCCTCGAGCTGCACGCCGCCGTTCACGCCGGCGCTGCGCCTGCATGGACGACCTGTACTTGATGGAGGTATGGTCGACAACGTGCCGGTTGACGCAATTCCCGCGGAGCATCGACAGGGCGTTAGCCTGGTACTGCTGACGCGCCGGTACGCGCGGCCTTTGCCGCAATCCCCGCAGCGCATTTACGTCCAGCCATCGCACCGGGTACCGGTGCGTGGCTGGGACTACACAAACCCGCACGGCATCCGCGCTGCTTACGAGCTCGGTCGCCATGATGCGCGGCAACTTCTGGCTCGCCTGCACGCCCATGGCATGGCCACTTTCCTGGAGAACACACATGGCTGATCACAATCTGCAAATCGTCCTCGCCGACAGGCCCACGGGCTGGGTTGAGGAGAGCCACTTCCGGCTCCAAAGCAGCCCGGTCCCCGAGCCTGGTGAAGGCGAGGTTCTGGTTCGCAATCATTGGCTTTCGCTCGATCCCTACATGCGCGGGCGCATGTCCGACGCCAAGTCCTATGCCGAACCCGTCGCCTTGGGTGGTGTGATGGTGGGCGGCACCGCAGGCGAGGTTGTGGCGTCGCGCGATCCCCAATTCCGGCCCGGGGACAAGGTTGTCGGCATGTTGGGATGGCAGTTGTACGGTGCAGCTCCCGCACGCGCGCTGCAAAAGGTCGACACGACCCATGTGCCGCTTTCCGCCTATCTTGGCCCGGTGGGCATGCCCGGCGTGACGGCCTGGTACGGTCTGAATGCGATTTGCGAACCGAAGGCCGGTGAGACGGTGGTGGTCACAGCCGCTTCCGGCGCCGTGGGAAGCGTCGTCGGTCAACTGGCCAAAGCCAAAGGCTGCCGCGCTGTGGGCGTCGCCGGAGGCGCCGAGAAGTGCAGCTATGTGGTCGAGGAACTGGGCTTTGACGCCTGTGTCGACTACAAGGCAGGCAATCTCAAAGACGATCTGAAAGCCGCATTGCCCGGCGGGTTGGATTGCCTGTTCGAAAACGTGGGTGGGGAGATCTTTGATGCGCTCCTGGCTCGCACGAATGCCTTCGCCCGAATTGCGCTGTGCGGTCTGATTGCCGACTACAACACCACGGATCCCTACTGTGTGAAGAACATCCGCGCCGTCCTGGTCAGTCGCCTGAAGATGCAGGGATTCATCGTCTCCGAACACATGGAGCAGTGGCCCGCCGCCTTGCGTGAACTCGCCGGTTTGGCTGCCAGCGGCAAGCTTCACTGGCGCGAATCCGTCGCACAGGGACTGGAGCAGGCTCCGGCGGCTTTCATCGGTATGCTCAAGGGTCAAAACTTCGGCAAACAGTTGGTGAAACTGATCTGAACAAGGGACACGCCATGCAAGCTGACACGCGCGAAGTGGCACCTGCTCTGGCTTTCGACGCTGCAGCGCTGAGCGACTACCTGCGTGCATATCTTCCCGATGCACAGGGACCGCTGCACGTCGAACAATTCAAGGGCGGTCAGTCCAATCCCACCTATATGCTTACGGCGGCGAACGGCAGACGCTACGTGCTGCGACGCAAGCCACCGGGAAAGCTTCTGCCTTCTGCCCATGCCGTCGACCGCGAATACCGCATCATGCGGGCGCTGGCCGGCAGCGGCGTGCCCGTGCCCGGCATGCATGTGCTTTGCCTTGACGAGTCCGTGATCGGCACGGCGTTTTACGTCATGGACTTCGTCGATGGGCGCATTTTCTGGGACCCCTTGCTGCCAGGGATGCAACCCGCAGAGCGCGCTGCCATTTTTGACGAAATGAACCGGGTGATCGCTGCTTTGCACAGCGTGGACTACGCCGCGCTTGGTCTGGCCGACTACGGCAAGCCGGGCCAATACATCGCCCGACAGGTTGCACGCTGGTCCCAGCAATACCGCGCCAGTGAAACCGAACCCATCGATGCCATGGATCGGTTGATCGCATGGTTGCCCGCGCACATCCCGCCCGGCGAGGAAACGGCCATCGTGCACGGCGACTATCGTCTTGACAACGTGATCTTCCACCCCACCGAGCCACGCATCCTGGCCGTCCTTGACTGGGAGCTCTCCACCCTGGGCCATCCACTGGCCGATTTTGCCTACCACTGCATGGCCTGGCGCTTATCACCGGGCCAGTTTCGCGGCTTGATCGGTGGCGATCTGGCGGCCTTGGGCATTCCGAGCGAAGGCGAGTACGTGGCCCGCTACTGCGCGCGCACGCAACGGCCCCCGGTTTCGCAGGCTGATTGGGAGTTCTACGCCGCCTTCAACATGTTCCGCCTCGCCGCCATCCTGCAAGGCGTGCTCGCGCGCGCCCTGCAGGGGAATGCGTCAAGCAGTCAGGCGCTGGAAGCCGGCCGGCGCGCAAGGCCCTTGGCCGAAGCTGCTTGGGCGCAGGTTCAGGCAACCCACGCAAGCTGAAAACGGACTTTTCACCCTCGAGGAACCATCATGGACTTCACACACAGCGACAAGGTACGCGCCCTGCAAGAGCGCGTCACCGCATTCATGGACGCACACGTCTATCCCAATGAGGCACGATTTTTCGCGGAGGTCGAGGCCAACCGCAAGGCCGGCAATGCCTGGCAGCCCACCACTGTCATTGAAGAACTCAAGGCTCGCGCGCGCGAGGCCGGACTTTGGAATCTGTTTCTTCCCGAGTCCGAGCGCGGCGCTGGACTCACCAATCTTGAATACGCGCCCCTGTGCGAAATCATGGGCCGCTCCCACATTGCGCCCGAAGCCTTCAATTGCTCGGCGCCCGACACCGGCAATATGGAAGTTCTGGAGCGCTATGGCACATCCGAGCAGAAGGCGCAGTGGCTCGACCCTCTGCTGCGCGGTGAAATCCGCTCGGGATTTGCGATGACAGAGCCTGGCGTGGCGTCGAGCGACGCCACCAACATTCAGGCCAGCATCCGCCGTGACGGCGAGCACTACGTGGTCAACGGCCGCAAGTGGTGGACCTCCGGAGCCAACGACCCGCGCTGCAAGGTGCTGATTTTTATGGGAAAAACAGATGCCGAAAATCCGGACCGGTACCGCCAGCAATCCATGATCCTGATACCCATGGATACACCCGGCGTACAGGTGGTGCGCCATCTGCCGGTCTTCGGATACGACGACGCGCCACATGGCCACGCCGAGATTGCATTCACCGATGTGCGCGTGCCGCTCACCAATATGCTTCTGGGCGAAGGGCGAGGCTTCGAGATCGCCCAAGGGCGTCTCGGCCCCGGCCGCATCCACCACTGCATGCGCCTGATCGGCCTGGCTGAGCGTGCGCTCGAAGCCATGTGCAAGCGCGCTTTGGCGCGCACGGCGTTCGGCCGACCGATTGCCGACCATGGCGTCACACGCGAGCGCATCGCCAACGCGCGCCTGCTGATCGACCAAGCCCGACTGCTGGTGTTCAAGGCCGCTGACATGATGGATCGTGCCGGCAACAAGGCTGCCCGCAGGGAAATCGCGATGATCAAAGTTGCCGCGCCCACAATGGCCTGCCAGGTCATCGACTGGGCACTGCAAGCGCATGGCGGGGGCGGCGTTAGCGACGATTTCGGCCTGGCTTATGCATACGCCCAGGCCCGGACGTTACGCTTTGCCGACGGCCCCGACGAAGTGCATCGCGACCAAATCGCAAGACTCGAACTGGAGCGGTATCGCCCCAAGCGGTAAGCGTCCACCACGATTGATCGCCGGTTCGCGTGCAGCTCCGACCACGATGCCCTACGCCACGGTCAACGGCCAACGTGTCTATTTCCGGGATTCGGGCGGGCCTGGCCCGGCGCTGGTGTTTTGCCATGGCCTTTTGATGGACGGCAGCATGTTCGAGCCGCAAGTCAAGTGTTTTCGGGACGAATGGCGATGCATCACCTGGGACCAGCGTGGTCATGGGCGAACGGCGGGAGAGGGCATTGCTGCGCTCAGCTACGACGACTCGGCCGATGACCTAGCGGCGCTGATGAACCATCTGGCCATCGAGCACGCCGTGGTTGCGGGGATGAGTCAGGGTGGGCACGTTGCGCTGCGGCTTGCTCTGACCCACCCACGGCTCGTGCGCGGACTCGTCCTCCTTAACACGCAGGCGCTGCCGGAGAACGACGCCGCGATCCCAATCCACAAGGAAATGCTTGCCATCTGGACCCAAGACAGTCTGCCCGAGACGATGGCCGGCAGCATTGCATGCATCATTCTCGGAGAGGGGGCGCCGCAGGCGCAATCGTGGAAGGCCAAGTGGCACCTGTGGAGGTCCCCCAACCTGATCGCGAGCTTTCAGGCCTTGATGGATCGCGATGACATTTCCGGGTGCCTGGGATCCATTCAGGTCCCTGCACTGGTGATTCACGGGAACGCAGACGCCGCCATCACCCTGGAGAGAAGCCTGGCCATGCAGCGGCTTCTAGCCGATGCGCGCATGGCAGTCATCGCAGGAGCCGGACATGCCAGCAATCTGACGCATGCCTCGCAGGTCAATGCCCGGATGGGACCATTCCTGCAACGCACCAGAGCAGACTGGGTAGCGAAAACAGACAAAGGAGACAAAGCATGAACTCACACCATCTGGATGTTTGGCCCAAAGGCCTGCCGCAACACCTGCACATTCCGCAAACCAACCTGTTCTTCAATGTGGAGGTGGCGGCAGCGCGGTTCCCGGACAAGCCATTCCTGATTTTCTACGATGGCACATTGAGCTTTGGCGCCTTCAAGCGCGAGGCTGAGGCGATTGCCGGCTTCCTGCAAAAGCGCTGCGCAATTCAAGCGGGCGACCGTGTCCTGCTTGACATGCAAAACAGCCCGCAGTTCGTGCTTGCGTACTACGGCATCTTGCGTGCGGGCGGCGTTGTGGTCCCGCTCAACCCGATGAACCTCACAAATGAGCTCGCTCACTACGTGAACGACAGCGGGGCCAAGGCGGCCTTTGTCGGGCAGGAACTGTTCGCCCAGATGCGCCCACTTCTGGGCCAAGGCCTGGAGCACATCATCGTGGCTGCATACAGCGACTACGTCGCCGAGTCGCCCCACATCGCAGTGCCGTCATTCGTTGCGGCTGCCCGGGAGAACCTTACGCAGCCCAATGTCACGCTCTGGGTCGACATGCTCGCGGAACAACACGCACCGGGACCCTTGAGCACCGGCCCAAGCGATTTGTGCGTCATGCCTTACACCTCCGGAACCACCGGAAGGCCCAAGGGCTGCATGCACACCCACCACAGCGTCATGAGCACCGCCGTCGGTGGTATCGAATGGGTGCGGATGCCGCAGGACACCGTTGTGCTCGCCGTGCTGCCGTTCTTCCACGTCACCGGCATGCAAATGAGCATGAACGGGCCCCTGTACAACGGTAATACCGTCGTCCTGTTGCCCCGCTGGGACCGCGATGCTGCTGCTGCATGTGTGCAGCGCTACAAAGTGGGATCCTGGCAAGCCATCTCCACCATGGTGGTGGACTTCCTGATGAACCCGCGCATCGCAGACTATGACCTCTCGAGCGTGTGGAACATGGGTGGCGGTGGTGCAGCGATGCCCGAGGCGGTGGCGCAAAAGCTCCATGATCTGTGCGGTATCAGCTATATGGAGGGCTATGGCATGACAGAAACCATGGCTCCCTCGCACATCAACCCGCTGGACCGGCCCAAACGCCAGTGCCTTGGCATCCCGATCTTCGATGTTGATGCCCGCGTCATTGACCCGCAAACCTTGCGCGTCTTGCCTCCTGGGGAGGTGGGCGAAATTGTCGTTCACGGCCCCCAGGTGATGCAGGGGTACTGGGGCCAGCCCACAGCGACCGAGGAGGCCTTCATCACGCAGGATGGCAAGCGCTTCTTGCGCACCGGTGACCTTGGTCGTGTCGACGAGGAAGGCTATTTTTTCATGGTCGACCGTCTCAAGCGGATGATCAACGCGTCAGGCTACAAGGTCTGGCCCGCAGAGGTCGAGTCCATGATGTATCAGCATCCGGCCATTGCCGAAGCTTGCGTGGTGGGTGCCGTCGATGCCAAGCGCGGGGAGACGGTCAAGGCCTACGTTGTCCTCAAGCCGCAGGCTCGAGGCGAAGTCAGCGAGCAATCCATTGTGGATTGGGCGCACGAACACATGGCGGCGTACAAGAGCCCACGCATCGTCGAATTTGTCGACAGCCTTCCCAAGTCGGGCACAGGCAAAGTGCAATGGCGGGCTTTGCAGGAGCGCGAGGCCCAGCGCCAGCAAGCGGCGCCTTGAGCGCATGGCATCGGTGAAGTGATGGAGGCGCCAGGTGCGCCTCGCTCCGTCGTTGCGACGCACCAAGCCCCGCTGCTTTTGTGCCGCTGTGCAGAATAGGATTCCACCTATTGACAGTGCATGGCCCCGCGGCTTCAATCAGCAACTGTTTACATCTGGATGCGGCCACGCCCTTCGAGTCTATGGACCAGATCGTCCAATTGCTGTTCAACGGCCTAACCCTTGGTGCCATTTATGGACTGGTCGCACTCGGCCTGACAATGGTCTACGGTGTGCTGCACATTCCGAACTTTGCACACGGCGCGCTGTACATGGTGGGCGGATATGTGGCCTATACGCTGATCAGCAAGCTGGGGCTTGGGTATTGGTGGGCGATGCTGGGCGCGGGAGCGACCGTGGCGCTGTTGGGCATGCTGATGCAAGCACTGGTGTTTGCGCCGCTGCGCAAGGCGCCTGAGCTTTACGACATGATCGGCGCCATCGGCGTCATGCTGTTTCTCGAATCTGCGGCCCAACTCATTTGGGGGGCGGGGTTCCATCGCCTGCCCACCCCGTACGGCCAGGTTTTGCAGATCGCAGGCATGCCGTTTCCCCTGCAACGGGTACTCATCATCGCGGCCGCTTTCATCTTGGTGAGCGTCTTGCACCTGTTCCTGACCCGCACGGTCACGGGATCGACGATCCTGGCTTTGGCGCAGGACCCGCAGGGTGCCGCGCTCGTCGGCATCGATGCACGACGGGTGACGTATCTCGTGTTTGCGATCTCGGGTGCGCTTGCTGCAGTGGCCGCAGTGCTTTACGCGCCCATCAATCTTTTGTACCCGATGATGGGCGGTCTGGTGATCGTGAAGGCCTTTGTGATCATCATTCTCGGCGGAATGGGCAGCTTCCCGGGAGCCATCCTCGGAGGGCTGATCATTGGAATGGCCGAGAGCTTCGGCGGGTTTTACGTCTCCACCGACTACAAAGACATCATCGCGTTCGTGCTGCTGGTGGTCGTCCTCTCGGTGCGGCCGCAAGGCTTGTTGACCCAGGGTGCTCGCTGACATGGGATCGTGGCGGCGCTCGGCCATGTGGATCGCGCCGCTGGCGCTCGGGATCGCGTTGCCGTGGCTTGCCGGCGGCAATGACTACGTCTTGTCCGTGCTCGCGCTCGCCTTCATCTACGCCATCGCAACGCTGGGTCTGAATCTCATCACGGGTTATACAGGGCAGCTCAATCTGGCACATGCCGGGTTCATGGCCATTGGGGCCTACACCGTGGGCATCCTCACGGTTGACCATGGGGTTCCGTTCTGGTGGGCCTTCTTGTTGTCGGGCGTGGTCCCAGCCGTATTGGGCATGCCCATTGGCTGGCTGTCGCTGCGCCTGCGCGGCTATTACTTCGCAATATTTACGCTCTGTGTGGGCACGATCATCAATCTGGTCATCGAAAAATGGGATGGTCTTACGCACGGCGTGAGCGGCATCATCGGCATTCCGGCACCTCCAGGTTTCGGCCCCGTGCAATTCTCCACGCCACGCGCCCAGTACTACCTGGCGCTCGCGGCACTTGTCGTCATGACGTGGATGATGCAGCGCATCGTGCGCTCCCTGGTTGGGCGCAGCTTCATGGCTGTGCGAAACAGCGAACCGCTAGCCGAAGCTCTGGGCATTCCGCTCATGCGCACCAAACTGCTGGCCTTTGTGCTTTCCGTGTTTTACGCCGGTTTGGCCGGTGGACTGTATGCAGGGACCATCCGTTTCCTGGGGCCGGATGTGGCCAACATCGCACACACGTTCGACATGGTCACAGCCATGCTCATCGGTGGACTGGGTACGGTTGCCGGGCCGATTGTCGGCTCATTGGTCCTGCCCTGGATCACGCAGTACCTGCAGTTCATGCAGGACTACCGCATGCTTGTATTCGGCCCGCTGCTGGTCGTGCTCCTCATTTTCCTGCCTGCGGGCATTGTCGGCAGCCTGCGCAATTGGCGCGCCCGGCGCGCCTCGCAGGCCTTGGCAGTCGCACAACCCAATGCGGCACCCGCGCAAGAACACAGAGCCTCCGCGGCACAAAGGCATGGCCATGCTTGAAATCCACGACTTGGGCGTGCGTTTCGGGGGGCTGGCTGCCGTCGACGGCGTCAGCACGCATATCGCACGAGGCAGCATCACAGCCATCATCGGGCCGAACGGCGCTGGCAAAACAACCTTTTTCAATCTCATCAGCGGAGTGTGCAGGCCCAGCTGCGGGTCCATTCGCCTTGAGGGACAAACCGTCACGGGGTCGCGTCCTGACCACATGGCACGGCTCGGCATCGCCCGGACCTTTCAAAGTTCCCAACTCTTCGACCATGCCAGCGTGCTGGACAATGTGATCATCGGCCACCGCCTGCGCACTCGAGCAGGCTTGTGGGATGCGCTGGTGGGCTCCTCACGGCTGCGCCGCGAAGAGGCGCTGTGTCGCACCAAAGCGCAAGCCGCACTTGAATTCGTCGGTTTGCGTGATGTGGCGCACCGCTTGGCCGGCGATATCACGCAAGAGCAGCGCAAGCGCGCCGCCATTGCACTGGCGCTAGCCACCGAGCCGAAGCTCATCCTCCTGGATGAGCCTGCGGGGGGCATCAATCCGGAGGAAACCGCGCGATTGGCCGAGCTCATCCGCAAGCTTGCCTTGAGCGGCCTCACGGTTTGCCTGGTGGAGCACAAAATGGACATGGTCATGCGCTTGGCCAATACCGTAATCGTTCTCAACCATGGCAAGAAAATCGCGGAAGGAGCACCAGAGGCCATCCGCGACAATCCTCATGTCATTCATGCCTACTTGGGAGTGCCCGATGCTGAGGCTTGAGGGAGTGACGGTCGGTTACGACGCTTTTCTTGCCTTACAGGGCGTCGACATGCACGTGCACGAGGGCGAACTGGTGGTGCTGCTCGGTGCGAACGGAGCTGGAAAAAGCAGCTTGTTCCATGCCCTCAGCGGCTTGCTGCGCATTCGCTCCGGGCAGGCGCGGTGGGGCGAACTGGACCTTGCACACCTGCGCGCACCTCAAATCGTCGCGCATGGACTTGTCCACTGCCCGGAAGGTCGCAAGCTCTTTGGCGAGCTTTCCGTATTGAAAAACCTGCAACTCGGTGCCTATGTACACCGCCGCGAGAAGGCCGCCGTGCGAGAGCGCCTGGACCAGGTGTTCACGCTTTTCCCTGATCTTGCGGAAAAGCGTGACAAGCCAGCCGGTTCCCTCAGTGGTGGTCAACAGCAGATGGTGGCGATCGGACGCGCTTTGATGGGCCAACCCAAGTTGCTGCTTCTCGACGAGCCGTCGCTTGGGCTTGCACCCCTTGTGGTCAAGCAGATGTTCGAGGTCATTCAGGCGATCAACAAAGCCGGCACCACGGTCCTGCTGGCCGAACAAAACGCCCATGCAGCGTTGCGTATCGCAAACCGCGCGTACGTCATCGAGCAGGGCAGGGTGGTCATGGAGGGCAACGCCACGGCGCTGTTGCACGACGAAAGCATACGCAAAGCGTATATCGGCACCTAGGAACCCCTCGGATTCTGTGCCGATTGGTTGATTCCAAACCCAAAGGAGACAAGCATGCGTGCATTCACAACCCTGAAAAAACTCTCACTGGCCGCAGCCACAGCCGCGGCCTTCGGCGCGGCCGCGCACGGGCAGGATGTGATCAACATCGGCTACACCGGGCCGCTGAGTGGCGGAGCGGCACAGTACGGCAAAAACGTGCTTTCAGGCATCGAGATGGGAGTCGACGAGGTCAATGCTGCAGGTGGCGTGACCATCAAGGGCAAAACGTACACGTTCAAAGTCATCCCATTGGATGACCAGTACAACCCGGCGCAGGCGGCTATCAACGGCAGGCGACTCGTCGAACAGGACAAAACGCCAGTCATTTTTTGTCCTCATGCCGGGGGCATCTTCGCCCTGCAGACATTCAACACGCAAGCCAATTTTCTGCTGATGGCCTACTCCAGCGTGCCGAGCATCACGCAGGCAGGGAACAAGCTGACCATTCGCATCCCGCCATCCTTTGCAAGCTACGTGCCCGCCTATGCGCACACGGAGATGAAACTTTTCGGCAAGTCGGTCGGGCTGGCTCCATCGGATACCGACTACGGCAAGGCCTGGTCCAAGATTTTCCGCGAAGGCTGGGAAAAGGCAGGCGGCAAAGTGGTCGCCGACAATCCCATCTCGTACAACAAATCAGCGGACTTTTACAGCGGAGTGAGCCGCGTGTTGGCGGCAAAGCCTGACGTGATGTTCGTGGGTGGCCCGTCCGAACCAACGGCCCTCGTGGTCAAACAGGCGCGTGACCTCGGCTTCAAGGGCGGATTTGCCGTGATGGACCAAGCCAAGTTCGACGAGATGGCCAAGGTTTTGGGCGGCTACGCCCCGATGGACGGATCGATTGGTGTGCTGCCCTTGGTTTCGGACACGCGTCCGGCCATGAAGGCATACGTTGCCGCGTACGCCAAGAGCCATGGCGGAACGGTTCCGACATCGGAGATGGCCTTTAACTACACCATGGTGCATGCGCTGGCCGCAGCCATGAAGATGGCCGGAAGCGCCACCGACGCCACCGCAATTCGGGCCGACATGTCTGCCGCCCTCAAGGCCTTGCCCGCCTCGGAGAATCCCCAAGACTTTACCGGCATTGACAGCAATGGCGGCACCGAGTCCGATGCGTTCCTTGCATTGATCCAGGATGGCAAGCTGCGCCAGGCCAAGATCAGCGAACTGGTGAAGTGATGCGATTGGCGTAGTCGCGCGGCACCTCCGGCGCACGTCGGGGATGCCGTTTGCCTTCGTTGCAGCCTGACCGCCCGGACCGTGCATGCAGCGGAGGAGGTAATTGCGCTTCGGGTCGCCTCGCTGAGGCAAGGACGTCGCTGCGCGCGGCAAACGACGGACGGCGCAATGCAGCTCACCAGAGCGAGTCGCGCAGCGGCACGGCCATGATGCGCACTCCTGACTCCGGGCTGCCCGACACACGCTGCGCGTGTGGGCATCACCCACCCATTGCCAAAACGCACGCACAGGCATCGTTCCTTCAGCAGGATCCTGATCTGTGTCAAAACGTGTCGTTTCGTTTAAAAATATCCTTCATGCAGGGCTTGGCAGCAACGGGTGCTGAGGGTTGGCCGCCGAGTCGCCATCGAGCCGACATCCACGAGACCGTGCACGAGCTCGTGCAAGAAGCGCAAACGGCAGTGGTTCGGCAAGGAGAAACGTGATGGGAACATACAAGAAGGCGCTGCTGATCATGGCTTTGAGCGCTAGCTTGAGCGCATGTGGCGGTGGTGGAGGTGGAGGAACGACGTTGTCGTTCCCGCTTCAGACCGCGGTTGTAAACCTGTACAGCACCGGTTACCAGAAAACCGCGGTGGTCAGTGGCACGGCGCTTGTATCAGGGCTTTCAATCCCGGTGTCCGGCACCGTGACGCTCACGCTCACACCTGCCGCCAATCCGACCATTTTTGAGGGGCAAAATGCCTTGGTTGCGACAACCTCGGTTGCTGGCAGCATCACGGTGGGTAGCCAGACTGTTTCAATGGATTCAAGTAACCTAGGTTTTTTGTCGCCGACTTACGGTCCCTTGGGCTACGCAGGCAATGGACAGTACTGCGTGGCGGCTGTAGCGGGCTCCTATCCATCGACCGTGACCATTGGCCAAACCGGCCCCATTGTCTCGTACAACTGCTACACGGACAGCACCAAAACGACGCCGACCGGCAGCGAGTCCTTGAGTTTTGCCGTCGCGCCCGGCCCGTCGCTTTCGACGGCGACGGTTTCGCTCATCGACACGTTTGTCGACCTCTCGAACGTGCAGGTGTCCAGAGCCCAGGACAACTATGTCATTGATACGGCAGGGAATTACACATTTGTGTCGGAGAGCGGGGAGCAAACGGTCAATGACAACGGCACCTTGGTGACCGTCAACCTCACAATCATTCCCCAGTAACAACGATCCGGAGTTTCGGCGCTGAACGCGTTCGGGGCTCGCTTGCAGGCGAGCCGAGAAATCCTGGTCGATCTTGCAGCAGCCTCACGGCTTGCATCGCCCGGCCCCTTTCGAGGCAGGGTTGCCTTGATGGGAGACGCGTCAGTGACGGACTGTTCGGGTCATAAAAATCCATTCTGGCATGACGGTATAACGAACGCTTTGTTGGCATGCAGCCGCGCAGGCCCTAGGCTAGTGTTTGACCCGACATGCGGTCGGCAAAAACAAAGGAGTTCACGATGAGTCTGCGACTTGGAGATGTAGCCCCGGATTTCACGGCCGAAACGACCGAGGGGACTATCCGATTTCACGATTGGATTGGAAGCAGTTGGGCCTTGCTGTTTTCGCACCCGAAGGACTTCACACCCATCTGCACCACGGAACTGGGAACCGTGGCAAGGCTCAAGCCGGAATTCGATAAACGCAACTGCAAACTCATTGGCTTGTCCGTCGATCCCGTCGCCGAGCACCACGTATGGGCCAAAGATATCGCCGAAACGCAGGGCACGGCACCCAATTACCCGATCATCGGCGATACGAAACTCGAGGTGGCGAAGCTCTATGACATGCTTCCGGCCGACCAGACAGGCGCCTCCGACGGACGCACCGCAGCCGACAATGCCACTGTGCGATCCGTGTTCTTCATCGGACCGGATAAAAAAGTCAAAGCCATGCTGGTCTACCCGATGAGCAATGGGCGCGATTTCACGGAGGTCCTGCGCCTTCTGGACGCGCTGCAGCTGACGGCCAAGCATGGTGTGGCGACACCCGCAAATTGGCACCCTGGAGACGATGTTGTCATCCCCACATCGATTACCGATGAGGCTGCCAAAAAGAAATTCCCAGGCGGTTGGAAAGCGCTCAAACCGTACCTTCGGGTGGTCCCTCAGCCGAAATAAGGGCCGCGCCACGCCCGGAGCCCGAACGGGTTCTGGGGCACGGCAAGCTTGAAGAAGGCCCGAGCCAGCATGGGCCCCTTCCTGTGCGTCGCGTTCTCGCGCAAGGATTCAGTGCATCGCTGCGCCCCTGAACAGGCCCCAAACGAGCTCAACACAAGCACGACAGTGCCGGCCGGCTCTAGAATTTGACATCCGGTCGTTGGCCCTTTCAGGGATCAGGCTCTGCACGACCCGATCCTGCAGTGTTGTGTCAGACCGCAGGACGTGGCTTGTCTCGAGTGCGAGCAAACCACCGACAACGCGCCAATCACCTTGCCCCCGTCATGCCCACCACTTCCTATTGGCTCTTCGTTGGCTTTGCTCTGGCTGCCTCGTTCACACCGGGCCCCGCAGTCATGCTGTCGATTCACAATGCCATGCATTACGGGTGGCGCCGCGCGCTGTGGTCGTCGCTCGGCAACGTATCAGGCCTCCTGGTGCTGACATTACTCAGTGCACTCGGCGTCAACGCCATTCTTCATGCGTCCGCGCTCGCTTTCAACGTGCTCAAGATCACGGGTGCGATCTATCTCATTTGGCTTGGCGTGCAGCAGTGGCGTGGCGCCAGCCGCGGCGCAAGGCCAATGCCGGCAACGTCTTCGGGCGCGGTGGCACCTGAGCGCCACCCGCACGCGCTCTACGTGAAGGGACTGGCCGTGGCGCTCACCAACCCGAAGGCAATCGCCTTCATTGCAGCCCTGTTCCCTCAGTTCCTGAGCCCGTCCCGTCCGATGACCGCGCAATATGCCACACTCACGGGCACATTCATGGTCATCTCGCTAGCCGCCTTGAGCATCTATGCCGGATTTGCCGTGCTCACACGCAAGCGCTTGCGCGCCTGGTTTTCATCCGGTTGGCCGCAGCGCGCTTCAGGAGGCGTGTTTTGCGCCTTTGGACTCGGGCTTCTGCGCCTTCATCGGTAGGCGAGAAACCATGGTCGCAATACTCAGGAGCCGATACCGGCGTCTTCCGCGCTAAGCATGGCAATGGCGGTCCAGTCCATATCGCCGCGTCCCTTCGCCAAACTCATCAGCAGCCTCGCGTGAAGCAAGTCAGCCAGCGGCATGGGTGCCGTGACGCTTTCTGCCACGTCGCGCACCAATCGCACATCCTTCATGCCAAGCTCCAGTTTGAACCCGGCCGGATCGTATTTCTGATCCGCCAGAATGCGGCCGTAGTTCTGGTAAATCGGGCAGTTGAAGATCGTCTGCCCAAGGAAGCCTGCCAGCACGTGCCGGTCAATTCCATTTTTTTCGGAGAGGACAAGCGCTTCAGCAAGCGCCTCCACAGCCGACAGAATCAAGAAATTTCCAGATAATTTCACGACGTTCGCGGCGCCGGGATCCTCGCCAAAATCGTGAATGCCTTGCCCGATGGCGTCGAGAATCGGCTTGGCACGGGCCTTGGCTTCGGCCGGTCCTGACTGGCCAATCCAAAGCTTTTGCATAGCGGCCGCTTCCGGGCGCCCGAACACGGGTGCGGCAACGTAGAAGCTGCCCCGTTTGGCATGCTCTCGAGCCAAGCGACGCGATGTTTCGGGGGAAACCGTGCTCATTGAAATGTGCAGGCCACCGGAGCCCAACCGGTCCATGAAACCATCGGACCCAACCGTCATCGCCTCAAGCGCCGCGTCATTGGCGAGCATCGTGACCACCACGCCGCCAGGGCTTACCGCCATGGCCGGCGTGTCGGCAAGCTTTGCGCCCGCCGCCACCAAAGATTGCGCCGGGGACTTGGAGCGGTTGTAGACCGTGAGCGCAACGCCACTGCGCAGCACGTTGTGGGCCATGGGCGCGCCCATGGCCCCAAGACCGACAAAAGCAACTGCAGTTTGAGCCATTGATGTTCTCCGGGAGAGTTCAACAGGGGGAAGCCGATGTTTGCAGATTATGGAAGCCACAGTTGGTCACCACCGCAGCTGCGCCCTCAATCGGGGCAACCCGGCAATTGTGCAACCGCGCTCCACCAATTGCTTCCGCGGGTAATGGCCTAGCGACTCGACGGCGACCCTTCCGCACCAGACGACTCAAGCCCAGGGTCATCCGCGCCCCAACCGCGTAGCTTTGGGCGCCTGCTGCAGGACTCGCGCCCTTGGCAACGCCAGTGGTGGAGTCCTCGCTCACCACAAGCCAGCACCTTGAAAATTTCCCTTTGGCCCTCAACTCGAAAGGCAATGTTGAAGTGTTTCTTCCTTGAAGACTGTTATGCAAGAGCACCCCGTAATCAATCCATTACGACCACGGCGACTTGATGCACTCATCGCCTTGGCTCATCTTTTGGATCGACTGGAGAAACAGCCGCTTACGGCCAGCCCGGACCAATATCGCCTGCTTGTTCAACGCATCCAGAACGAGCTTGCGACCTTGCGCTTTGATCCCCAACTCGACGCCGTCTTAACTGCATTTCCCGCAGCGGCTGAGATCTATGAAAATCTCAGCTACGAGTGGGCGGGGCTGTGCCGCTCGCCTCTGGAATTCTCTGCGAGGACAGAATTGCTGACGAAACAAGTCCTCCACGATGCGGCACGCCGCGCGGACGCCTGAACTTCCTGCGCTTTGGCGTGCAGGAGGCTTGAGGTCGACAAGCGTGACGGCCAAGTCGATTCGTGTTGCCATCGTCGCATACCACACCGCTTCGGCACATGCGAGGGCGGGTGCGTTTTCGCGCTGAAAGGCTCGTGATCGACGAACCAACGCCTGTTCAGTCCGTCAATTCGTCCTCGAACTGCCTTCTTCGGTTGGTGGCGGTGCCTCCGAGCACGAATCCCCTGAGCCTTCCGTCCTGGCGGTAAGTCACTTCCAGATCCGCGTCGCCGGCCTTAGCCTCCCACGACCCTGACCCCTGGACTCGGGGCAACACCATCGCAAGCGGGGAATCGGGGCATTTCAACGAAATAGGCAAGGCTCCGAAATTTTCGCGACTCTCCTGGCCTCCAAGGTTCGATGCAATGACTTTTGCAGCGTGATTCAGCGCGGTCACAAATCGCCACGCTTGGCCTTGGAATTCCATGACGTCGCCCAATGCGTAAACGTGAGCAATATTGGTTTCGAAACGCGCGTTCACGACGAGCCCGTGACGGCCGGTGATCAATCCCGCTTGATTCCATAGGGCCACATCGGGTCCAAGCCCCACGGCCGATAGCATCAGGTCGAATCGCGCAGTCAGTCGCATGCCGTCAACCTCCGCGCAAAGGTCAGCGCCGTCATGCACCGGCGTCAGACGGCCTCGCACAAAGTGCACGCCTGCGCGGGTAAGGTTGCCTTCGACCCACGCGCTGACACTCTGGGGCACGAGAGGGCGTAGCGGCCCATCCAGCGACACGACCGTCACTTGCTTGCCCGCTCTGGCCCAGTCATTGGCAAATTCCAGACCCACGAACCCGGCGCCGGCGATCAAGATCGTCTTCGCGCCTTCAAGTACCGGCTCCAGTCGAGTCATGTCCGATGCCGAATTGACCGAAAAAATGCGATCGCCGTGCCAAAAGTGCAATGGCCTGGCCCCCGTTGCGACGACGAGGTCGCCGTAACGAAACGCGCGCCCGTCCGCCGCATGGACAGTCTTGGCTCCGAAATCAGCCCGGACGACCTCGGTGTGCGGCACAACGCGAACCTGATTGGCTGACGCCGCCTTCTCCGGCGACATCAGCAGGGCGGCTGCAGGCGTCGCACGGGAAAGCACATGCGACAAAAGGGGCTTCGCATAGAAGCGCCCCTCGTCAGCCGTGAGCATCAACACGTCACGCGTATTACCGCGTTGCTTGAGCTCGCGCGCGACCGCGAAGCCGGCCATCCCGCCTCCGACAATGACAATCGGGCCGCGATCCATCAGATCGACTCGAAATCAGCCTTGGCCACACCACAATCGGGGCACAGGAAATCCTCAGGAATGTCTTCAAACGGCGTTCCCGGGGCGATCCCATGCTCGGGCGCTCCCTTAGCAGGGTCATACGTGTAGCCACAGACGATGCAAACATGTTGTTGTGTCATGATTTAAGCCTCAGACGTGATTTTGGTCAGTTGAGCGGAATAGGCCTCGGCGTGGCGCTTTTCGACGCGTGTGAGTGCATCGAACCGCTTGGCAGCTTTGCTGAGCATTGCGGAAAATTGCGCAGCATGATCTTTTGACTCGGCGATTTGGTCGTCGAATTCACGCACGGCAGCCGCGTTGCCTTCTTCGACTGCCGCATGCCGAAAAGATGGGTACATGTCGGTGTACTCATAGGTCTCGCCCTCGATGGCCAACCGCAAGCAATCGGCCACGCTCAGGCTCTCCTTGGGATAGAGAAGTTCAAGGTGGCCGTGAGCGTGCAGCACTTCCTGCGCTGCGGTCTCCTCGAATCGACGAGCCGTTTCCTCGTCGCCGAGTTCGCGGCAGATCTTGGCAAAGTACCGGTACTTGGCATGCGCCATCGATTCTCCGGCAAATGCACCCTCGAGATTTTTTAACGTGACAGACTGTTGCATCATGAATGACTCCAGTTCAACATTGCGATGGGAGAAGCGTAAGGGCGCAATTCGGATAAAACAAATGAATTTATTTCAATGCGTCGATAGTCATTTTGAATCGGCGATCTCTGCAGTCCCTGCCTAGGCCATCCATGCCATCTGAATCGCAATTCGAGATTCCGCCATCATTCATCGCCCTTTACGTGGAGCCAGGGCGGCTCAAGCCGCATGCCCCGCGTGAAGTGATCGCCGCGCGCTATGAGTTTTGCGAAGATTTGGCGTCGATGCTCACCGAGCATGCCGCAGAGATCAAAGGAGATCTCAAGGTTACCGAAGAGGATGTTCTCGTGCGCATTCACCGTGGACTTCTTGCGCAAGCCTCGGGGGTGGACCCAAAGGAAGCCCAGTGGGTGATCACAAGATTGGCGGAACTGCTCAACTGGCCACGGCTGGCATCGAGCGGCGAGCCGGGCGCATGAGCATGCCCCAACACTCGCGCGTGCCCCCGCAGTGAACCATGCGAAGGCATGGCGCCTAAAGCTGCCACTCTTGGGCTGCGCCGCTGATGCTGGAGACAGGTGTGTGCGGCTCTTGCCGGCGAGACAAACACGCACAACAAGATGGCGCACTCCGGCCCCTTGTTCGCAGGCGCGAAGGTTGCCGGAAAGCAGGTGATCACGCCAACTGATTTAAATCAGTATCGCGCCGGCGCGCAGGGCCTAGCCTCACAACGAGGGTGCTCAAGGGATCATTGCAATGGTTGGAATGCAGCAGGCTGCTCCCGTGTCCGCATGCGGCGCGGGCCGTTCGAGAGGCGCCGACGCGAGCGTTGGCAGTGGCCCCCTCACGGCCAGTTCCAATTCCCCGGAGCGCGGGCATGTCACGCTATTTCTCAGCGGCGACGTGATGCTCGGGCGGGGTATCGATCAAATTCTTCCAAACCCCTCCGATCCATGTCTTTACGAGTCTTTCATCACCTCGGCGAAGGACTACGTGGCACTTGCCGAGCGTGTCAATGGTCCGATCCCGTCGCCTGTTGACTTCGGCTATGTGTGGGGTGACGCGGCCCACGCACTGGGACTCCGCGCTCCCGATCTGCGCATTGTGAATCTCGAGACCAGCATCACAAAAAGTGGCCTGCATGAGCCAAAAGGCATCAACTATCGGATGAACCCCGCGAACATTGCCTGTCTCAAAGCTATGCGTATCGATTGCTGCGTGCTTGCGAACAACCACGTCCTTGACTGGTCCCAGGCCGGCCTCCTGGAGACACTCGAAAGCTTGGAACGGGCAAAAATCGCCTACGCCGGCGCTGGCCGCGCGCATGCTGAGGCCGCTTCACCCGCCATTCTCAAGGCCAAGGGCCGAGGAAGGGTGCTCGTGTTCGGCTTCGGCCTTACCACGAGCGGCATACCGACAAAATGGGCCGCGGGACGGACCAGGGCAGGGGTCAATGTGCTCGATGGAACGTCCGCCAAGGCGATCACTTGCATTGCAGACGGGGTGAGATCGCGTAGGCTGCCCGGGGACCTTCTCATTGCGTCGATCCACTGGGGCAGCAACTGGGGGTATGACATCCCGGTTGATCAGAGATCGCTTGCCCATGACCTGATCGACACGGCGGGCTTCGACATCGTCCACGGGCACTCCAGCCATCACCCAAAAGGGATCGAGGTTTACCGAGGCAAGCTCATTCTCTATGGGTGCGGAGATTTTCTGAACGACTATGAAGGTATCAAGGGGCTAGGGCCGTTCCGGGGTGATCTCGCTGTCGCATATCTCGCGCAATGCTCCGCTACAACCGGTGATCTTGAAATGCTTTCGCTCCTGCCGTTCCAGATCAGGAATTTCCGACTCACGCAAGCCAATGATGGAGATCGGGCCTGGTTGGCAACGACCCTGAACAGGGAAAGCAAAGCATTTGGCACCCAAATCACGCTGGGCCAAGAGGGCGTTCTGACTGCGCATTGGCAATGACATACCAGGTGGCAAGTCGGGTCGCAGCGGTTGGTGCAGCAGCGGATCGAGCGGCTCCGTGGACATGGCCTACTTTTCGTTCAACTGCAGGTCCAGCACCCCAGCGTCCTTGCCGTCCTTGCCGGGGATGGCAACTGTCAGTCGGCTGTCAAGCAACCTGCGCCCGAGCACCCAGTGCTTGTTGTCGAAACTGGCGAATTGGCGATAGGCGTAGATATCGTGCTTGAGCACCACCGTTGCCGTTGATATTGCGGTGTGCGTGAACAGATTGCCTTGCACCACGGTGCGGACCCGCAGCGGCGTGTCAGCCGGGAAATGCAGGACGAAGTTGTCGCCCTTCGGAAGCGGTTGGCCAAAGGTGATGATTGGAACCTTGGCCAGATCGGTTTCGGTGGGCGGAATGGTGCCGCAGGCTGCGAGTGCAAGACACAACGCAGCAACGGTAAGCGACTGACAGTGCATGAAACGGACTCCTTATGGGACGAGGTGATCGAGGTGATCGCACGATTTACGAGGAGGCTGCTTTAAGCCAGGCAATGGCCATCCGGCGCACGTTACCCGTGTGCATCCGAGGGCCGCGGGCATCACGGCTGCCACCGGTCAGGCAGCCGTCGTCCATCGTGAGATCTACTGCGGCATCGAGCGCCAGCGGCAGCACGGAGGCCGGGCTTGGGCGGGATTTGAGCGGAGAACAGTGGTCAATATCGCCTTCTTTAGATCCTTGCGATCCCCAATTGATGTTATACGACACCGTTGGCCCTAAATCCTCCGAAAGCGACGTCAATGAGGCGACCCTGACATCCGAATGGCCTGCACGCGCGCCCAGCTTGCGGCCTTACGACCTATGTCGTAGCATCAGGCTATGCCGAACTTTCGCCTACCCTCCGACGAACTCGAATATTCGGTGCTGTGCGCGTTGTGGGAGCTGCGCAGCGCCTCGGTGCGCGAACTCCACGAGCGTGTCGGCGCGCCGGGCGGATTGGTCTACACAACGATCGCCAAGGTCGTAGACCGCCTTCGCGAGAAGGGGTTGATCGATCGCAGCCGTCATCAAGGCGGCGCATTCGTATACGTCCCGGCTGCCGATCGCAGTGCCGTGGAACGAGCACGGGCGCGGCAGATCGTGAGTCGTTTCCTCGGCCCGGGACCGCGCTCGGCGGTGGCGGCTCTGGTCGAAGCGGTCGACGAGATCGACCCTGAACTGCTCGAAGCACTTGAGCGCGCAATCCAGGACAAGAAGAGGACGAACCATGGGGCGTGAAATCTTGCTGACCCTGCTGATCCTGCTGTTTGGAGGCCTCGTCATGCAGCCACTCGCGCTGTTGCCATGGCATCCGCTGCCCGATACGTCTCCCCGCGTTGCCGAGCGGCGCGCGTGGCTGCAGCTTTGGCTACCCGTGCTTCCCATGTTCGTCGTGGGAGCTTGGCTGTGCGGGTGGGCCTTGCGTGAGCCGGACCCCGTAAGGGCCCACTTCGACCATGGCATGCTGATCGGCGCGAGCATCCCGTTCGCGTTGATTGCACTGCGCGCGGCGCTTCGGGCGGCCTGGGTGCTGGTGGGCGCTCCTGTTGAACTTCCCATTTGCACCGCCGGACTGTTGCGCCCGCGCATCCTGTTCAATCCCTATCTCGCCCGCGCGCTGGATGAGGCGCATGTTCATGCAGCGCTGGAGCACGAGCGCGCGCACGCCCGGCATCGTGACCCCTTGCGCATTTGGCTGGCGCAGCTAGCCACCGACTTGCAATGGCCATGGCCCTGGGCGCGTGAGCGATTCGAAGCGTGGCTCGAAATCCTGGAGTTTGCTCGCGACGACGAGGCCCGAAGCCACGGGGCATCAGGCACCGATCTGGCCGCTGCCGTCGTGGCCACCGCCCGGCGCTCGCGTTCAGTGCCGCGAGCTGGGCGCGCAGGATGGGTACTGGGGGGCGATGCTGCATTGCTGGGCGATTCGCGCTCGCTTCAGGCACGCATTGCGCGGCTGCTGGCGCCGCTGCCCGAGGACTGCGGCTCAGCCGCGTGTGCGGGCTTGAGCGACCAGACCGCGCTTGCACTCCTCGCTGTCTTGCTGTGCGGTGCGCTTGCCTTGGGCGTCGCGTTCGGTAACGACATCCTCCACCCCTTCTTCCTGTGGACATGGAACGCCTGACTTTCCTCCCTGGGGGGCGCCGCCTGCAAGCGGCGGCAGTGCTTCTCGCCTTCAGCTGCCTGATCGGTGCCACGGACACAGCCAGCGCGGCCGGTGCCATGGTCAAGCCTTACGTCACCGTACGCGCAAAGGCCGTCTTGCATGCGCTGCAGGCGTATGGGCAGGTCGAGCCGATTGCCGTCGTGCAGGTGCGCGCGGCAGGTGAGGGGACCTTGAGCGACATGCGGGTGGTGCCGGGCAGTGTCGTGAAGGCGGGCGAAGTCCTGGCACGCATCGGCGGTCCCCGCATGCAATCCTTGCTGATCGCGCGTGAACAGGCTCTGCGCAGCGCCACGGCGCGCGAGGACGCGGCGAATAGCGCGCTGCACATCGTGCGCCATCAGTTAGCCGTCCAACTCGCCACCCGTCAGGCGGTCGATGCGGCGCAAAGCGATTCGGCGGCGGCACGCGCAGCGGTACGAACTGCGAGCGCGCAATTACAGGAAATCCACAGCTTGCAGACCGTGCAGGCACCAGCCGCCGGAACGGTCCTCGCGGTCCAGGCAGCCGACGGCGAGCAGCTCGCATCCGGCCAGAGCATCGTGACCCTGCAGCCGACTGGCAAGTTGTGGGTTCGCGCAGCCTATTACGGCGCTGATGTAGATCTCCTGCACATCGGCATGACCGGTCGGTTCCAGCCGTCTGGCTATAGGCAACCCGTCCCCGTCAAGGTTGTTGCGCTTTCTTCAGCACTCGCCTCCGACGGAGGCTTGCGCATAGGCCTCGCTCCAACAACGCCAGGAGTCCCGCGGTGGTGGATCAACGGGCAGTGGGGAAAGCTCACGCTAGAGGGACCCACGACTCAGATGGTCATGGTGCCCACGCAGTCGCTGATCCTCGATCGCGGCCATTGGTGGGTGCTGTTGCATACGCCAGCGGGGAATAAGCCGCAGCAGGTGGTGCCGGGGCCGACGCACGGCTGGGAAACCGCGATCGCTTCCGGCCTTGAGCCCGGTCAACTGGTGGTCGCCACCGATGCCTTCCTCGAGTACCACCGCGGCATCGCCAGCCACTACACCCCTCCGGACTGAGACCGTCATGGCTTCTGATGTTTCCGTCCCGCGCCTGCTGCGGCGCCGGGTGCTGTGGTTGCTTGTGCTTGGCGCCGTGCTGGCCTGGGCGATCGACGCCTTCGTGCATACACCGGTCGAAGTGCTCCCCACCTTCAACTTCCCGCAGATCAGCGTCACCGCGCACCTGCCCGGCACGACGGCGACCGAGCTCGAGCACCTGGTGGTCCAGCCGCTGGAAAGCCAGATCCTCACCCTCACCGACCTGCGCAGCGTGCGCTCGGTCATGGGCAATGGCACGGCCGAGATCGACGTGCGCTTCCGTCAGGGAAGCACCGCCCAGGCAGACCTACAGGCCGTCAATGGCGCAATCGAGCGCGCACGCGCTCGGCTGCCATCGCAGGCGCACCCGATCGCCCAGGTCATGGGCAACGCAATCAACGAAGTGGCCGACTACACGGCACGAATCCCCACCGGCACTGCGCCGGCGCAGGTGCAGCGCTCGGTGCAGGCCAACATCGCGCCGGCGTTGCGCGCGGTTCCCGGCGTGCAGTTCGTGCATGTGTACGGCGCTGGCGAGGAGGCGCTTTGGATCCAGCCCGATCTCGATGCGATGCGACGCTATGACGTCGGCGTCGATGCCATCGTGCAGGCAGTGCGGTCACAGGTCCTCCTCGAGCCTGCCGGCTACCTGACCTTGGGCCACAACGACGTCCTGATCGAAGCGCGCAACCTGCCAGTGCACATCGACCAGCTACAAGCCATTTCGGTGGCTACCAAGCGTGGACCGGTGCCGCTGCGCGCGCTAGCGCGTGTCATACGCGCGCCCATGCCGACCCATAACGCAGTCAGTCTCGACGGCCGTCCGAGTGTCGCGCTGACCGTGATCAAGCAGCCGGGAGCATCCACCCAGACCGTCACGAAGGCGGTGCAGGCCGCTCTCGACCAGACCCTGTCCGAACTCCCTCATGGCGTGCGCTGGGTGCAAACGTACAACCAAGGGCACCTGGTAAGCATCGTCGGCACCGACCTCGGACGTAATCTTCTGATCGGTGCGTTGCTCGCGGTCGTGATGCTGTTCTGGGTGCTTGGGGCAGGGCGGGGGGTCTTCGTGCTGGCGTTGAGCATTCCGCTGTCGCTGGCCATCGCCATCGCCGCCCTGCATAGCGTCGGGCAGAGCCTGAACCTGATGACCTTTGGTGCGTTGACCGTGGCAGTGGGGTTGCTTGCGGACGACGCGATCATCGTTCTGGAGAGCATCTACCACCGCTGGGAAGCTGGCGATGCGCACTGGCAGGGCATCTGGTCGGGGCTGAGGAGCATTGTGGTTCCCGACATCACCGGCACGCTGACCAATGTGGCCATCTACGTCCCCCTGCTGTTTGTCGGTGGCCTGGTCGGGCTGTTCTTCATTCCATTCTCCTTGGCGATGATCCTGGCGCTGCTGGCATCGCTGGTGGTTTCGCTGACCCTGATTCCGCTGGGACTTGGCTTCCTTGGCGCGCGCCCGAGTTCGGGAGCCAGCAGCGGCCAGCGCCTGATGCGCCGCCTGCAGCGTGCCAACGAGCACCTGTTCGACTGGGTCGCGCGCGCGCCTCGCACCAGCTTGGCGATCACCTTCGCGGTGCTGCTGATCAGCCTGGTTGGCCTCGTGCTGGTACCGATCAATTTTCTGCCGTTGCCCAATGAAGGCGCGTTGCTGGAATCCTTCACGCTGCCGCCAGGGGCTTCGCTGCTCGACACCCGCGCGGCGGTAAAACACATCTCGGACCAGCTGCTGCGCGATCGGGCGGTGGCGCATGTCTATGCGCGCATCGGCTCGTCTGCTTCGACCACCTACACCGAGCCTGCCTACGCCGGCGAGATCCAGGTGGCGCTCAAGCCGGGGGTGAGCGTGAACGCGCTCGACGCCATCGGGCAACGCATCCAGCGCGAATCGCAGTTGCCTGGCGTGCAACTCGCCGTGGACACACCAACCATTGAGCGCCTGGGCGAAAGCCTGTCGGGCCTGCCGCAGCCGTTCGTCCTCCACGTGTTCGGCTCCAGCGTGCCCGAGTTGCGCGCGATCGCCGAGCAAATCACTGCACGACTGCGTCGCATTCCGGCGCTCGCCGATGTGTTCAACAACGACGGCTATCCCGTCACGCAGCTGCAGATCGAACCAGACGCGGAGGCGCTCGCCATCCACGGTCTGACGCCGGCTTCTTTGTACGCGCAGCTCGATCCGCTGATCGATGGGCAGGTGATCAGCCGTGTACCGCAGGGCAACGTGCCGCTGAGCCTGTACGTCCGCTTGGCCGACGCGCCGGAGCGTTCGATCGACGAACTTGCGGCCTTGCCCATTCGTACAGGAGGTGGCTGGACACCACTGGGCCAGTTGGCCAAGCTCGAGCTGGTCGCGACGCCGAACCAGATCCGGCATATCGCAGGCGCCCGCGCGTTGGATATTCTGGCCACGCCGACCGGACCCCTGGGCAGCACCGAAGCGCAGGCGCGGCGCGCGTTGCAGGGCCTGAAGCTTCCGCCCGGCTACCGCATTGCCTTCGGCGGCCTCGCGGTCGAACTGGAGCAGGCGGCCATCGGGCTTCTGCTGGCCACCCTGGCGGCCTTCGCCATCATGGTCGGTATCCTGCTGCTGCAGTTCGACGGGCTGCTGATCCCCGGTATCCTGCTGCTGGAGATTCCGCTGGCCCTCACCGGTGGCGCAGTAGCGCTAGTGGTCAGTGGCGTGGGCCTGAACGCCACCGGCATGATCGGCTTTCTCACCTTGGTGGGGATCGGGCTGCGGCACTCCATCGTCCTGCTTGATCGTGCCCGTGCCAACGAGAAAGCGGGCATGCCGCTCGAGGCGGCCGTGCGTGAGGCCATTCAGGTGCGCTTTCGGCCGATTGTGCTGACCGCGGTCACCGCCATCCTGGGCATGCTGCCCACCGCGCTGGGCCTTGGCGAGGGCGCAGCGCCCGAGCAGGGGCTGGCGGTGGTGATTCTCGGGGGGCTGCTGTGGAGCGCGCTTCGCAGCACCAATCTGATCCCTGCACTGTATCTGCACTGGCGGCGCAAGCAACTTGTGCGTCAAGCTTCCGCAAAGCAAGCGTCATGAAAACGTCGATCACCATCCGCCTAGCGCGCGGCGTGACCGCCCTGGGCCTGTGTGGCCTGCTGTTCTCCTGTGCGAGCTACCGCCCAAAACCGCTGCCGACCCAGGCGCAATGGAATGACCGGACACAACTGCACGTCGATGCGCGCGACATCGCGCTACCGGCGCTGGCCGCGCAGCGCATCGACCTGGATGCGCCATGGACCATGCAAGCGGTCGCCGCGCTGGCCGTGCTCAACAGCCCGGCGTTGCGAGACGCACGGGATGAGGAGGGCGTGGCCCGCGCCCAAGCCTTTGCGGCCGGGTTGCTGCCGGATCCGCAGTTCATCGCATCGCGCCAGATTCCCCAAGGCAATTCCGGCAGTCCGACAACGACGGCCTACAACCTCGGGTTGAGCCTGAGCGTAGGCCGCCTGATCACGCGTGGTGCCGCCGTGTCGGCGGGCAGGGCGCACGTGCGCCAGGTCAACCTGCAGATTCTCTGGCTGGAATGGCAGACAGCCGCAGCGGCCGAGGCTGACTACGTCGCCATAGTCGGACTGCGTGAGCGCTGCGCCCTGCTGCGAGCGCAGCGCAACGCGGTTCTCAAGCGCTTGCACCGCGACCGCAGCGAACAGAAGGCCGGTACTGAGCCGCGCACCACGGCAGATGCCGATCTGGTCGATCTGCAGGCCCTTCAACAACAGCTTGCTGCCGACGCCCTGCAACGCCAGGCGCGCCTCGCCAAACTCGATGCACTGCTCGGGCTGCGCCCGGGTACACCACTGAACCTTGCAGGGCTGCCGCGCCCAGATCCCGATGCAGTGCGTGCCGCAGCAGCGGCATTGCACCATCTGGGTACGATCCGCCCCGATCTGATGGCCTTGCAGGCCGGCTACCAGAGCCAGGAGCAAAAACTGCGCGAGGCGGTGCTGTCGCAGTTCCCCTCGGTGGGACTCAGCATTTCGCGCACGCGTGATACCTCGGACGTCCATACCGTCGGCTTCGGACTCACCTTCAGGTTGCCGATATTCAATGGCAGCCGTGGCGCCATCGCGGTACAGACTGCCACGCGGCAGGCGCTTTATGATGCGTACGCTTTGCGCCTGCGCCAGTCTCGCGCCGAAATCGAGCAGCTTTTCGCCGACATCCGATTGCTGCGCCAGCAACATGGCATGCTGCGCGCAGCGCTGCCGGCGTTGCACGCAGCGGCACAGGCCACGGATGCGGCACTGAGGCAAGGGGACGTGACGCTGCCCCAGGCACAGGCCCAGCGCCGGGCTTTGCTGGACCAGCGCCTTGCCTTGGAGACCAACGCGCAGCAGCTTGTCCAACAGACTGTGGCGCTGCAGTTGCTGACCGGACGCGGAGTGTTCGCGCCGGCCAACGTGCGATGAAGCGCCACGAGATGGGGCGAAACGCGATCCGGATACGCAACCAAGCAATAGTGCTGCAAATCAACGCCGCCTGTGGCTCGTCGAAATGATGCTTGGGGTCCGTTGCGCCGTTGATGTCTCGGGATCGGCTGCATGTGCATGCACAATGGAGCTAGGCTGGCCGCGCCCCCTACGCGCCTAGTCGATGCGCAAGGCACAACGAGTAAACCCCGAAAAGCGAAAGTCGCTCACTTGGCCCCCTCCTAACTGTTCGGCTTCGCCTGGATGACGCTTCGCGTCAGGCCGGTTTAGGAAGGGGAATGCGCTCGCAAATGTTCAAAATCCGCTAAGGGAGACGCTGCCGGCTCACTCTGACTCAGTCTGCCTACCAGTCACATCCTTTATTTAACATAATGCAAATATGCTCCGTTTCAGAAACGGTCAGGAACGCACAATCCCCAGTATTCTGACCGCGCGTGCCAGCGCACTTCACCAGTGTCCCTTCGGCCTGTCCTTGGCCATGTGGCTCTCAATCATCTGCGCTTCCAGTTTGTGTCCCCGATGCACGGCCAGCTCGAGGGCCGTGAACCCCATGGCGTTCTTCAGGTTCGGGTCTGCGCCCTCATCGAGAAGCAACTGCACGGTTGCAGATTGCCCAAAATACGCAGCCATCATCAGGGGTGTCGTCCCATTCGGCGCCGCTGCGTCGATATATGCTGCATGATCCAGCAGAAATTTGACAATCGCCGTGTGGCCGTTGGTTGCCGCGTAAGCCAAAGGGGTCCAGCCCGGCTTGTTGATTTCGGCGCCGCGCTCAACCATGCGTTTGACTAACCCAAGATCGCCCTGCAGACACGCGATCATCAATGCATTTTCCCCACTTGGATTGAGCTGGTTGAGATTGATCTTCGGCTGCTCGATCAAAAGCTTGGCAACCTTGAGTGATTTATCTCGCAAAGCCATGTACAGAGCTGAATTTCCCTTGTCATTGACAGCGTTGGGATCGAATCCCTCCTGCAGCAAAGACTGCACGGCGCTCACGTCATCAACATCAATGGCACGGAAAAAATCCGTGTAGGAGCCGGCGTGCGCCGCCAAGGTCGAAAGAAAAAATAATCCAATAAAAACCAATTGATAGACTATTTTCTTTAACATGTATATGAAGTGAACGTGATCAACAACCAATCCCCATCAACGCGCGACATAAAGCTCGACTTTCAATTCGCTGTCGCTCGTATCTGCTTGAATAGACGCGCAAAATTTTCCTCTGTGAAGGCTTCGACGTCCTGCTCTGAGCATCCGCGAAGCTCCGCAAGACAACGCGCGACGTAGCGGGTGTAGCCAGGCTGATTGGTTTTACCGCGGTAGGGAACCGGCGCGAGGTACGGACTGTCGGTCTCCACCAGAATGCGATCTTCAGGCAATTTCTTTGCGATCTCGCGCAAATGATCGGCGTTCTTGAATGTCAGAATCCCAGAAAGCGAGATGTAGAAGCCCAGATCAAGCGCACGCCGCGCCACCTCCCAAGTCTCTGTAAAACAATGGAATACGCCTCCGACCGTATCCGCACCCTGCTCTTTCAGGATAGCTAGGGTGTCCTCCGCAGCTGCGCGGGTATGGATGACGAGGGGTTTACCGACCTCGCGTGCAGCCTTGATGTGAGCACGAAAGCGCTCGCGCTGCCATTCCATGTCGGCAACGGTCCTACCTTCGAGTCGGTAGTAATCCAGCCCAGTCTCGCCAATTGCCACCACGCGTGGGTGGCGAGCCCGTTGCGCCAATTCCTCGACGCTCGGCTCGATCAGGCCCTCCTGGTCCGGGTGGACGCCGACCGTCGCCCAGATATGGGGATGTTGCTCGGCACACGCGAGCACGTCATCAAACTCTTCGATTTGGGTGCAGATGTTGACGGCTCGCGAAACGCCAAGTTCATGCATGCACGCCAGAACATCATCGAGCTTGTCGCGCAGACCCGGAAAATTGAGGTGACAGTGGGAGTCAGTGAGGGCCATGGGGTTGAGTGCCGCTAAGTTGGCGTGTTCGACGCAGGCAAGGAAAGCGCGCAATGCGGCTCACTTCAGGCGGACCACCACGCCCTGCCTCGGCACCGGCACAATCATTCGCTCCTGGGTTAAAGCGTGTGGGTCGGCCGGCTCGCCGCCTCTGCGGCCGGGCCCAAAATATCTTCAATCACATGGCGCAATTGTTTCGCTTTCTCGTCTGAAGGAAAGCGCACCCCGATACCTTGAGGCTTGTTACCGGCGGCGTTGGCGGGAGTAATCCATGCAACCCTTCCAGCCACGGGAAACCGCTGCGGGTTGTCCATGATAGTTAGCAGAAGGTAGACCTCGTCACCAAGCCGGTAGCTGCGCGAGGTGGGGACGAAAATTCCGCCTTCGGCGAAAAAGGGAATGAACGCATCGTACAGCGCCGCCCTTTCCTTGATAGCGAGCTGAATGACGCTCGGTCGTGCGCTAGACGAAGCATTGACTGCAGCAGAAGAGTTGGTAGCCATATCAATGCGCACTTCGCATGAAAAGTTGCTTGAATTCTAGGACCAAACTCTCCGAAGCAAGCGCCGCATGCAGAGGGAAGTTGGCCGTGCTGCTCAATGTCGTGAGACGCTGCCAGAAGGCCTGCAGCGGCCGCGCTTCAGCCATCGTGGCAAGCTGCTCCAGAGCAGCCTTTTCGCTTGGCATGTAAACCGGGCCAAGACCAAGACGCACACGCATTAAGTCCACACTGATTTTCTGCAACGCGGCAACAGCCGCCGGCATTGCCGGGACTGGCCCCGCTTCGGCAGCAGTCACACTGCCCTGACCCGACAACACCGCTGCGAGCATTTTGCGCGCCCATTCCATCCCGCGCTGCGGCTCGGTGTCATGCACGGCATTGCGACACCAATCGGCGACTTGCTCCGCGTTGGCAAATTCCCGTGATTGCAAAAACTGCATGGCCTCAGCCCGCCCGGGGCGCGGCATCGTCATGAGGCGACAGCGACTGCGTATGGTCGGCAACACCCGATCCTGACGATGGGTTCCCATGAAAAAATAAAGACCTGGAGGCGGTTCTTCAAGTGTTTTCAGCATTGCGTTCGCCGCCGGCAATGCCATGGCATCGAGCGGATAGATCACCGCGACTTTCGAACCACCACGGTGACTAGTGCCGTGCGCCCATTCCACAAGGCCGCGAATGGCGTCGATTCCAATTTCCTTGCTCGGTGCGCGTTTTTCGCTCGCCACCGGCACTTCACTCGATTCCTGGGTGCTGACTCCCAATTCCGGCAACAGCGCGTCGGGGACGAGAATCCTCAGATCGGGATGGGTACCGGCCGCCATCAAGCGGCATGCTGCGCAGTGGCCACAGGCCTTCAGGCCCACATCCTGCCACATGCCCAACTGGGGCGATGCAGCAGCAAGCGGCGCTTCGCAAAGCGCGGCACGCGCTGCATCGTACAGTGCCTCCCAGATCCCCAAGCCGACAGCACCGTGCAGGAGAACTGCCTGGATATCTTGACTTTTATTCAATATGTTGGATGATTTTCTTAATGTT
>JAGWOZ010000120.1 GCA_028870715.1 Betaproteobacteria bacterium
GGTTAAGTATCTTGTGGACCAGGGCCACACAGTTTTCATGATCTCATGGAAGAATCCAGGCCCCGAGGACCGCGAACTCGGGATGGATGATTACCTCGCGCTTGGCCCTCTTGCCGCGCTGGACGCGGTTGGACGCATCCAGCCTGGGCGCAAGGTACACGGCATCGGCTACTGTTTAGGCGGCACTCTTTTATCCATCGCAGCCGCAGCCCTGGCGGCCAAGGACGATGAGCGCCTCGCTACCGTTACGCTTTTGGCCTCGCAGATCGATTTCACTGAACCCGGAGAGCTGTCCTTGTTCATCGACGAAAGCGAGGTGAGCTTCCTGGAGGACATGATGTGGGCGCAGGGCTATCTGGACACCACGCAGATGGCCGGCGCCTTTGAGATGCTGCGCTCGTATGACCTGATCTGGTCACGCATTACCCGCGACTACTTAATGGGCCAGCGCCGCCCTCCTAACGATTTGATGGCCTGGAACGCTGACGCCACGCGCATGCCCGCTCGCATGCACAGCGAATACCTACGCGGCCTCTATCTCAACAATGACCTGGCTGAAGGGCGCTGGAAGGTGGGCGACCAGACCGTCACGGTGGAGGATGTACCGCTTCCGTGGTTTGTCGTTGGCACCGAGGCCGACCACGTTGCGCCCTGGCGGTCGGTATACAAGATTCATCTGCTGGATCACAGCGAGGTGACTTTCGTGCTGACCAGCGGTGGCCACAATGCTGGCATCGTCAGCGAACCGGGGCATCCCCGGCGGCATTATCACTGGGCGCTGCACAAGCATGGAAGCGCCTTTCAAGCGCCAGACCAATGGTTGGAGCAGGCCACGCCCGAAGACGGTTCATGGTGGCCACGCTGGAGTGCGTGGCTCGGCACCCACAGCAGCCAAAGGACTGCGCCGCCGCGCATGGGCTTTGCAGGCACGAAGCCGCTGACGGATGCGCCGGGCAGTTACGTGCTGCAACGCTGAGCTTCATGGACCTCCACCGACGATATGCCATGGCAGACCTCATCGAAAACCACCCCATTGCTGAACTGAAGGTTGGGGACTCGGCCTCGCTGACGCGAAACTTCACCGAGGACGAAGTGCAGACCTTTGCGCTGATGTCAGGGGATGTGAACCCTTCACATGTGGATGCAACCTTCGCAGCAAGCGATCCCTTCCACAAGGTGGTGGCGCATGGCATGTGGTCGGCCGCGCTGATCTCCAATGTCCTTGGCACGCAGCTTCCAGGGCCGGGGACGGTGTACTTAAGCCAGGATCTGAGATTTCTCAAGCCGTTGTTCCTGGGCGACACCGTGCGCGTCACGGTTACCGTCATAGCGATCGACACCACGGCTGGGCGTGCGCCCCGCGCAACCCTGCACTGCACCGTGGTCAATCAGCGCAACGAAACCGTTGTCGAGGGATCCGCCCACGTCCTCGTGCCGACTGAAAAGGTCAGCCGCCCACGCGTGCATCTGCCCAGGCTGGAGTTGCGCGACCCGGGCGTAAAGCTGCGAGCCATCATTGAACAGGCACGCACTGCATTGGCTGGGCGACCGCCCCTCTCAATGGCTGTGGTGCATGCCGTGGATGCCGTTTCCTTGGGTGGCGCGGTGGATGCGGCAATGGCGGGGCTGATCCGCCCGACCTTCGTGGGGCCGGAGGCCAAAATGCGCGCTGCTGCCGCCGCTGCGGGCATTGATCTCACGGCCTATCCCTTGGTGGCGACCGAGCACAGCCATGCCGCGGCAGACAAAGCGGTGGCCATGGCGCGCGCGGGAGAAGTGCAGGCATTGATGAAGGGGTCGCTGCACACGGATGAGCTCATGCATGCCGTAGTCGATCCGCAAACGGGACTGCGCACGGCGCGGCGCATCAGCCATGTGTTCGTGATCGATGCGGTGGGCCAACCACGCTTGCAGCTGCTTACCGATGCCGCGGTCAACGTAGCGCCCGATTTGGAAGCCAAGCGAGACATCGTCCAAAACGCGATCGATCTGGCGCATGCACTCGGCATCGCACAACCCCGGGTCGCCATTCTTTCGGCAGTGGAAACCGTCACCCCCAAGATTCCCTCCACGATTGATGCTGCGGCCCTGTGCAAGATGGCGGACCGCGGACAGATCACGGGCGGCCTGCTCGACGGCCCGCTCGCCTTTGACAACGCCGTGTCCAAACGCGCCGCGGATACCAAAGGCATTGTCTCCAGCGTTGCCGGTCAAGCCGACATCCTTGTGGCACCTGATCTGGAGGCGGGCAACATGCTCGCAAAACAGCTTGAGTATCTTGCCGAGGCCAAGGTCGCGGGTATCGTACTGGGCACGCGCGTGCCCGTCGTACTCACGAGCCGGGCCGACCTTTCGGATGCGCGCATGGCATCGTGCGCACTGGCCGTGCTTGTGGATCTTGCAACCAGCACGATGGTGCCAGCATGAGTTCCTCGGTACTCAGCCTCAATGCGGGTTCGGCGAGCCTCAAGTTCGCGTTGTTCGATCACGCCATCGCCCACGGTACCTCGGGGCTCCCGACGGCGACTCTGCGTGGTGAAATCGACGCGCCAGACGGCAAGCCCACTTTGACCTATGGGCGAACCGGCGAGCCCTCCCGCACTGAAGCGCCCGATGCGCTGCGAGGCGACATTGGTGGCGAAACCACCTGGCTCATCGATTGGCTGATGCGCGCGTGTGATGCGCCACGCCCTACGGTTGTGGCCCATCGCATCGTTCACGGAGGACTCCGCTACAACCAAGCCGTGCGCATCACGCCAGGGGTGTTCGTTGATCTGCAGGACCTCACAAACCTCGCGCCGCTGCACCAAGGCCCTGGTCTTGCGGGCGTGCAAGCGGCACAAGCCATCTTGCCCGACGCGGCCCAGGTGGCCTGTTTCGACACCGCGTTCCATGCACACCACAGTGATGCCGAGCGGCGCTACGCGATTCCGCGCACTTGGCACGAGCGCGGCTACCAGCGCTACGGCTTTCATGGCCTGTCGTATGACGCCATTAGCCGGCGCCTTCCTGGCGTACTCGGCGAGCAGGCACATGGAGCCGTAGTCGTCGCGCATCTAGGCGGTGGCGCAAGCCTTTGTGGCATGCGCAGCCTTCAAAGCGTTACGACGACAATGGGCTTTACGGCGCTTGACGGACTGGTGATGGGAACACGCTGCGGCGCGCTCGACCCAGGCCTTGTGCTGCAGTGGTTCCAGCACGACGGCATGCAGCCCGAAGAAGTCAGCGACCTGCTCTACAAGCAAAGCGGGCTTCTCGGTGTGTCGGAGATCAGCGCCGACACACGCGACCTGCTCGCCAGCAAGGACCCGCGAGCCCAGCAAGCCATCGACGTGTTCGTGGCCAGTATCGTGCGCCAGATGGGATCCGTGATTGCCGCTTTGGGCGGGCTCGACGCACTGGTGTTCACCGGTGGAATTGGCACCCATCAACCCGTGATCCGGGCCGCCGTGGTGCAGAGGCTCGCTTGGTTGGGCTTGGCGCTCGACGCCGAGGCGAACGCAAATAGCAATCTGAATATCGCCTCAAGCGCCAGCCGCATGCCCATCCTTGCGCTGCCCACCGATGAAGAAGCCGTGATGGCGGCGCAGGCCGCCGCCCTGCTGACGGAAACGGCCGGAAGGTGATCCCATGACCGATGCCCTACCACCGCTTCTCCTGCAATTCGCCGCCACCGCGGTGCTCAGCTTTGTGCTCGGGCTTGAGCTGCACAGCTACCGCCGCGCGCAGGATGAAGGAATCGGCTTCGGCACCACACGCACGCTCACCCTTATCGGCGCGGCGGGCTTTGTGCTTTGGCTTCTCGACGGCTCCCCGCCGCGTGGGCTTTACCTTGCGGGCCTGGCAGCGCTGGCGGTTTGGCTCGCAGTGGATCTGGCTCGGCATGGCACCGCTGGGGCGGACGGGAGCGGCGCTCTGTTGCCTTCGGTCATTGCTTTGCTCGCCTTTGCGCTCGGCCCGCTTGTCCTCACGCAACCCGACTGGCTGGTGGCCGCAGTATTGATCGTCGCCATTCTGATGCTGGCCGAAAAGCCGCTGATCCGTCGCCTGTCCGACGCCATGCCGATGGCCGAGGGCGTGACCCTGGTCAAGTTTCTCATCCTGGCTGGTCTCGTTCTCCCGCTGCTGCCCAACACGCCGATCCCGGGCCTGGTCGACATTACTTACGCCAAAGTCTGGATGGCCGTCGTCTTGATTTCCACCATTTCTTACGCTGGCTATTTGGCGCACGCCTATTTGTTTCCGAAAGCAGGCACGTTGCTCACAGGCGTTCTCGGCGGTGTGTATTCCAGCACGGCAGCCACTGTTGTGCTTGCGCGTCAAGCTCGACTCGACACCGGCATGGCTGCACAAGCGCCCGCGGCCACCGTCCTGGCGACGGCGATGATGTATGTCAGGCTGTGGATCGTGATCGTCGCGCTGGGGCACTGGCCTGCGGCGTTGCACCTTGCGCTACCGTTCACTTTGCTGCTGGCAGGTTCCCTTGGCGTGACCTGGTGGCTTTGGCAACGCGGTCGCCAACAGGCGCCGCAAGCCCCCGGCGCCACGCCCGGAGCCCACAACGCGAATCCACTTGACCTGCCCGTTGCATTCCTGTTCGCTGGACTTTTCGTGGCATTCGCGGCCATCACGAGTTTCGTCACGCAGCACTTCGGAGCGACCGGCCTGCACGTGCTGAGCTTCCTGGTCGGGTTCACCGACATTGATCCCTTTGTGCTTTCATTGCTGGCGGGACATTTCCAGGTGACCGAAACGGCGGTGATCACCGCTGTGCTCATCGCAACCGGAAGCAACAACCTTCTCAAAGCGGGCTACGCTTTGGGCATATCCAGGCAAAAGGCCATGCTGCCGGCTGCGGCTTGGCTGGCCTTTACCCTGCTGCTGTCTCTGGGCTGGGCCGCATGGGTTCAATAGCGTCGTTGCTCAGCGCGTGCATATGAACTCCGCAGCCTTCGTTACCGAAACAGCCACTACCGACCGCGCGCGCGGCCTGACCAAGGACGAGGTGAATCGCCGCCTGGCGCAGTCGGGTCCAAATGCAATCCCGGACAAAGCAGTCGCAGCTTGGCGTCAGTTTCTGGGTAAGTTCTGGGCACCAGTGCCGTGGATGCTCGAAGCGGTGATCGTGCTGCAGGTTTTGTTGCGGCGCACCCCGGAGGCCATCGTGATTGCCGCGTTGCTGCTGTTCAATGCGGTGGTCGCCTTCGCCCAGGAACAGCGTGCCAAGGACGCGCTGGCCCTGTTGCGCAAGCAACTGCACGTCAACGCCCGCGTCCTGCGCGACGGCACCTGGCGCACAGTCGCCGCCGAGCAGTTGGTGCCAGGAGACGTGGTACACGTGCGCGCTGGCGACTTGGTTCCAGCCGACCTGCAACTGTTCGAAGGCGACGTGGCACTCGACCAGGCTGCACTGACGGGCGAATCGCTGCCGGTCGACGCTGGCCCTGGAAGATCCGCCTACACCGGGTCCATCGTGCGCCAGGGAGAGGCAAGCGGCATCGTCACGGGAACAGGCGCACATACCTTCTTCGGCCGCACCGCGGAACTCGTGCGCACGTCAAGCGCGCCGAGCCATATGCAGCGCACAATTTTCGGCATCGTCGAGCGACTTGTGGTGTTCGATGCGGTGCTGGTCGTGCTCGTCGTCGCCTATGCCCTGTCGCACCATTTGCCCATGCTTGATACCGCAGTGTTCGCGCTGATGCTGCTGGTGGCGTCCGTCCCAGTGGCGCTGCCGGCGACCTATACGCTGGCCACCGCGATTAGCAGCATGCAGCTCGCGCACAAGGGCGTCCTGGTCACGCGCCTCCCGGCCGTGGAAGAGGCAGCTGCAATGGACACGCTGGTGTCGGACAAGACCGGCACACTGACGCAAAACACGCTCACACTGGAAGCCACGATGCCCTTGGCGCCGGGCACCGACGCCGACCATGTGCTGTACGCGGCCGCGCTGGCCAGCGACGACGCCACGCAGGATCCGTTGGATCTGGCCGTTCTAGACCCGGCGCGCAAACAAGGGCTTCTGCAAGGCGCGCCGCTGCGTCAAGCCTTTCACCCTTTCGACCCAGCCACCCGCCGAAGCGAAGGCGTATACATCGCCGACGGTAAGCCCTGGCATGCCTTGAAGGGGGCAGCGAGCGTTATCGGACCCCTTTGCAGGCTCGATCGGGCACAACAGGGCGCGCTCGACGCTGCGGAAAAGCAGCTTGCCGCCCGCGGTGCGCGCGTGCTGGCGATTGCGGCGGGGGGCGAAGATGCCTTGCAACTCCTCGGCCTCGTCGGCTTATCCGATCCGCCGCGTCCGGACGCTGCGAACCTGATCGCCCAACTCACGCTTCTCGGCGTGCGCGTGCGCATGGCCACAGGCGATGCTCTGGAAACCGCGCGCGCCGTCGGTGCTGCGCTGGGTCTCGGCACACGCGTATGCGAGGCAAAGAGCGACGCGCTGCACGACCCCGAGAACTGTGATCTGTTTGCCCGCGTGCTGCCCGAGGACAAACACGCCATCGTGCAGGCGCTGCAGCGCAGCGGCCACGTCACCGGCATGACTGGCGACGGCGTCAACGACGCTCCGGCTCTGCGTCAGGCGGAGCTTGGCGTGGCGGTGGCCAGCGCCACCGATGTGGCAAAGGCTGCCGCCGGCGTGGTGCTCACCGACCCGGGTCTGTCCGGTGTGCTCACCGTGGTGCGCACCGGGCGCGAAGTGCACCGGCGTATGCTCACCTACACGTTGAACAAGACTCTCAAGACCTTCGAAATCGTTGTCTTTCTCACTCTGGGCTTGTGGCTCACGGGACGCTTCGTCATCTCGCCCACGCTGATCGTACTGCTGCTGTTCACCAATGATTTCGTCACCATGACGATCGCCACCGACCGCGTACAGCCGGCGTCGCGTCCACAGCGCTGGCAGGTGCGCAAACTGGTCGCCGCCGCGCTCGTGTTCGCGGCGCTGTCGCTTGCGTTCTCGTTTTCGTTTTACTGGTGGACACGTGCCACCCTAGGGTTTTCTGCGGCGCAGTTGCAGACCGTCGTGTTTCTGATCCTGGTCTTCACCACCCAGGCGAGTATTTATGTGCTGCGCAGCGACGGCCGCTTATGGTCGTTGGCGCCCGCGCGCTGGATGCTCCTTGCAAGCCTTGGCGACGTCTTCGTGGTGAGTCTATTGGCCGGCTTCGGCGTACTCATGGCGGCACTGCCTTGGGGGCTGATCGCCGCGCTCATCGCCTGTGTCCTGGTGTTCGCGCTGGCACTCGATCAGGCCAAGCACATTGTGTTCAAACGTTTTGCCATCGTCTGATGGCCGGAGAAGGCGCGTTATGACCCAGGCGACCAAGCAGGCATCAAAGCTGCCGAACATCAACGTGCCGATTTTCTGGCCAGTGCAACTGGCCGCCGATATGGCTGCGCAGGGCATGGCTCTTCTCGCTCACAACGTCAAGTTCATCGCCGAGGAGTCTCGCCTACACGGCGGCCTCAAGCCGCACCTCGCCACCGCGCATACGGAGCGGCTCAAGCTGCGCACGCTGACCCTCTGCGACTATTCGGCGCAGGACGCCACGGGAATTGCGACGCTGGTGATTGCCCCGTACGCCGGCCACACGTCGATGATCGCCGACTACCACCAAGGCCAGAGCCTGATGCAGACCCTGCGCGGCGCCAACGTCGACCGCTTGTTCCTTACCGACTGGCACAGTGCCACGCCCGACATGAAGGATCTGGAAGTTGATCAATACCTGGCCGAACTGTTGGCCTGCATCGATGATCTGGGTGGTCACGTCAACTTGGTCGGCCTGTGTCAGGGCGGGTGGACAGCGGCGATGCTCGCGGCGCGCTTTCCGCAGAAGGTCGCCAGCCTGGTGCTCGCCGGCTCGCCGATCGACACCCACGCAGGCAATGGTCCACTGGTGAAAATGGTCAAGGCCAGCCCGATGAGCTTCTACGAAGATCTGGTGGCCTCCGGCGGCGGACTGATGCTCGGCAAATACATGCTCGCTGGATGGAAGAACATGCACCCCGAGCAGCATTATGTACAGGAGCACATTGATCTTTACGAGCACATTGACGACCCCATCTGGCTGTCCAAGACAGAAGCGTTCGAGCGCTGGTACGAGAATCCGCTTGACCTCCCCGGCCGCTGGTACCTGCAGGTGATCGATCAACTATTCAAGCGCAATTTTCTAGCCAAGGGCAAGTATGTCGCGCTCGGTCGGCCGTTGAGCCTTAAGGCCATCACCTGTCCCCTCTACCTGCTTGCCGGGGAAAGCGACGACATCACCGGTCACCAGCAGGTCTTCGCTGCCGAGGCGCTTTGCGGCACAGCCAAAGACAAGACCAAAAAGCGCATGGTTCCCGGAGGGCATGTGGGTCTGTTCATGGGCGCGCGCACACTCAAGGAGGCATGGCCCGAGATTGGTCGCTGGATCGTGGCCCAGGGGCATTGATCGCGCGCGGTATTGGGAGGTCGTGTTCTATCTTTTCTGGCGCTCTGATCCCCAACGCGCGAGCTCGCATTCGACAACCAACATCAGACTGACGGGGCAAAGGCCGGATTCCTTGATCCGGCCTTTGCAGCCGCTCCCATGCGGAACGAACAGCCTTTAATGCGCGGCCCGACGTTCGACGCCGCGCATGACATCGCTCGGTATCCTCAACCATCGCCCTCCCCCGTCCACGCGCGATGCGCGAAGCGGCCGTTGCGATTTCTGACCACGACTTTGCGCCGAACCGCTGCACACGCGCCGACGCTCTCGGTGAATGTTCCTGTGACTACGCGCCTTGCGGCGCTGTAGTCGGGGCATCAAAGGCCAGGCCAACGTCTGGGACCTCGATGCCCGCACGATGTTCTGTGCGGTTAAGAAGCCACGCGACACACGGGCATGCGCCCAGACGGCCGCAAGTACCAACGGCTTTCTCTCCACGGCCCCGGGCTTTGCCGGGCGCCGCGCGCTGCGACTTCTTAGGCTTCACACCCAGCATCAACGCAAGCCCAGGAGCTGCGATGTTCAAGGCGCGGGTGAGATCGGCGTTGTGCGTCGTGCCCGAGGCGAAGATCACCAGTTGGACATTCGTGTTGAAACGAACAGCTTTGGCGGATCCGTCATCGGCGCAGCGGCTTGGCGCATTGCGGTGAAGCGCATACCGTCCAAGCACACGCGGCATTGGCCTTGCCCACTCCGCGGACGCATCCCGTCTCAGACATCCCCCGGCGGCAGGTCCGGTGGAGGCTCCAGGCCAAGCCTGGCGCGTCTTGCCACGGCAAACTGCGCCAGCAAGGCACCTGCGAGCCATGCCATGCCTCGCAGGGCCCGTATCAGCAGCGGCGATACGTTCGCTGATGCGCCGCCCCACTCGCGCAACAGGCGCGGGTCCAGCGAACCCGACACCGTGAAGCTGACACCGAGTACAGCGACGAGGCTCAGCAGCCACACGATGCCTAGCCGTCGAATGAAGGCAAACAGCAACCGGAACACGATGGCACCCAGCAAGCCAAAGAGCAGCGTCTCGATCAGCATGATGCGAATCACGGTCATCTCCCCGAAATGGACACAGCACCGCCGCTTCAGGCCATGCGGTGTCGGAACAACCAAGCGGCAGCGGCCATGCTTGCCAAGCCAATCAGCGCCAGCGGTCCGTACTGCGGCAATAGCATGTGCACGCTGTCGCCTTGGAGAAACACACCGCGGACGATGATCAGAAAATAACGCATTGGGTTGAAATAGGTCAGCAGTTGCACGGCTTCGGGCATGTTCGCAATCGGGGTGGCAAACCCCGAAAGAATGATCGAGGGCACCAGAAACATGAAGACACCGAGAAGGCCCTGCTGCTGGGTAACGGCCAGCGAGGAGATCATCAGCCCGATGCCGATAGCGGCCAGCAAAAAGAAAAACAGTCCCAACGCCAGCGCGGCGATGCTGCCGACGAAAGGAACCTTGAACCACCAAACAGCCATCAGTGCGATGAAGCCGCCCTCAAGCCCCCCAATGACGAAGCCTGGCACGGCTTTGCCAACCAGAATCTCGAATGGGCCCATCGGTGTCACCAGCAGCTGGTCAA
>JAGWOZ010000121.1 GCA_028870715.1 Betaproteobacteria bacterium
CTATGCGCCAGCTCGTCAACCAGCAGAACTTGAGGATGGCGCTGCAGCGCCGCGGCAAGATCGAACTCCCGCATGCGGCTGCCCCCGCGCGTGATCTCGCGCCAAGGCAAGCTCTCCAAGCCGTCGAGCAGCGCGACGGTGTCGCGCCGGTCGTGCGTCTCGACGATGCCGCAGACCACGTCCTGGCCTTGCTCGCGCAGACGCCGCGCCGCGGAAAGCATGGCATACGTCTTCCCCACCCCGGGGCAAGCGCCGAAGAACACCTTCAGCCACCCACGCCCGGCGCGCTGCTCCTCGCGCTCGACCTGCTGCAGCAGCGCGTCGGGATCCGGGCGTTGGTCGTCGCTCATGGTTGCGGTCGGATATGCGGAGAATACCTTGCCGCGCCTGGAGTGCGGGCTGACCCCGTGCTGATCGGTGGCGCAGCCCACGCTGGGTGTCCGGGGTGAACCGGGCGCAAGCCACTCCCCATGCCGTTAGCCGAAGAAGATTCCACCCCTGTCGCCGAGAAGGTCAATCCACCGGGGACACGGGTACACCATCAAGCGCCAGGTTGAGCTCGAGCACATTGACGCGCGGCTCGCCAATGATCCCCAGGAAAGGGCGTCGCGCGTAAGCATCGATAAGGTTCTGCACCTGTCCCGGAGCGATGTGCCGCGCGCGTGCAACACGGTTGCGCTGGTACTCGGCGGCGGCCAGCGAGATCTCGGGATCGAGCCCGGAGCCCGAAGCGGTGACCAGGTCGACCGGCACGTATGCCTGGTTGCCCGGATCGGCGGCGTGCAGTGCCTCGATTCGCGCCTCCACGGCCGAGAGCTCCGCCGGATTGGTCGGTCCGAGGTTGGATCCGCCCGAGGCCAATCCGTTATAGGGTTGCGGCGCCGTGGCTGACGGGCGCCCCCAAAATTCACCGGGTGCCGACCAGGCCTGCCCGATCAGGGTCGAGCCGGCAAGCGTTCCGTGCACGGCGATCAGGGAACCGTTGGCGCGCCACGGAAACGCGATCTGGGCGATGCTGGTGATGACCAACGGGTAGACAAGCCCGGTCAGCAAGCTCAGGGCGAGCAATAAGCTGATGGCGGGGCGAAGGGTGCGCAACATGGAATCCTCCGATTCAGACCAAGTGCAGGGCGTTCAGCGCAAGGTCGATGACCTTGATGCCGGCAAAGGGCAGCGCAATGCCGCCGAGCCCATAGAGCAACAGGTTGTTGCGCAGCAAGGTCGCAGCGGGTAACGGCCTGAACTTCACGCCCTTGAGCGCCAGGGGGATGAGGAACACGATGATCAGGGCGTTAAAAATCACCGCCGACAGAATCGCCGAGTCGGGGGTGCCCAGGCGCATCACGTTAAGCGCCTGCAGCTGTGGGTAGTAGGTCATGAACATCGCCGGGATGATCGCGAAGTACTTGGCCAGGTCGTTGGCGATGCTGAATGTGGTCAGTGCACCTCGGGTCATCAGCATTTGCTTGCCGATCTCCACCACCTCGATCAGCTTGGTCGGGTTGGAGTCGAGGTCGACCATGTTGCCGGCCTCGCGCGCCGCCTGGGTGCCGCTATTCATCGCCACCGCGACATCGGCCTGGGCCAGCGCGGGCGCGTCGTTGGTGCCGTCGCCGGTCATCGCGACCAGACGACCCTCGCCTTGGTATTTGCGAATCAGTGCCAGCTTGGTCTCGGGAGTGGCTTCGGCGCGGTATTCGTCGACGCCGGCCTCGGCGGCGATCGCCGCCGCGGTGAGTCGGTTATCGCCGGTGATCATGACGGTCTGGATTCCCATGCGCCGCAGCTGGGCGAAGCGCTCCTTGATGCCATCCTTGACCACGTCCTTGAGTTCGACGACACCCAGCACACGTCGGTCTTCGGCGACCACCAGCGGAGTGCTCCCACGCCGCGCGACCGCATCGACCAAGGTCTGCAGGTCGGCCGGCAGGATCCCGCCGCGATCCTTGACAAAGCGCACAATCTCATCCGCGGCTCCCTTGCGCACTGCACGCCCATCCATGTCGACCCCGCTCATGCGCGTCTGTGCCGAAAAGGGCACGAACACCGCGTGCACGGACTCGACGTCGCGCTCGCGCATGTTGAAGCGCTGTTTGGCCAGCACCACGATCGATCGGCCTTCGGGCGTCTCGTCGGCCAGCGACGCGAACTGCGCCGCGTCGGCCAGTTCACGCTCGTCGACCCCGGCAACTGGCATGAAGGTGCTTGCCTGGCGATTGCCCAGTGTGATCGTGCCGGTCTTGTCCAACAGCAGCACGTCGATGTCGCCTGCGGCCTCGACCGCACGACCTGACGTCGCGACGACATTGGCGCCGAGCATGCGGCTCATGCCAGCCACGCCGATGGCCGACAGCAAAGCGCCGATTGTCGTGGGGATCAGGCACACCAGCAGGGCAACCAGCACCGTGATGCTCACCGGCTGCCCGCGCTCAGCCGCCTGGGTCGAATAGATCGAGTACGGCAGCAGTGTGACTGTGGCCATCAGCAGGATCAGGGTCAGGGCGATGAGGAGGATGGTCAGCGCAATCTCGTTCGGTGTCTTGCGCCGCTTCGCCCCTTCGACCAGCGCGATCATACGGTCGAGGAACGAATCGCCGGGATCGGCGCTGCAGCGCACGACGATCCAGTCCGACAGCACCGTGGTGCCTCCGGTGACTGACGAGAAGTCGCCGCCGGACTCACGAATCACGGGCGCCGATTCGCCGGTGATTGCGCTTTCGTCGACTGTAGCGGCGCCCTCGATGACCTCGCCGTCGCAGGGAATCACCTCGTGGGCTTGAACGACGACGACGTCGCTGCGGCGCAGCGTGTCGCCGTCGACCAGAGTCCATGGCGCGCCATATTTCGGCTCGTGCAGTTTCTTGGCGAGGATGCTGCCCTTGGTGCTGCGCAGGCTGGCAGCCTGCGCCTTGCTACGCCCCTCGGCTAGCGCCTCGGCGAAGTTGGCGAACAGGACGGTGAACCACAACCAGAGGGTGATCGCACCGATGAATCCGGCAGGTGCCTCGCCCTGCCCGCCCAGGGCCTGCAGCCACAATCCGGTTGTCACCAAACTGCCGACGTAGACGACGAACATCACCGGGTTGCGAAATTGCACACGCGGGTCGAGCTTACGGAAACTTTCGCCCAACGCCGGGCCAAGCAGCGCGGCGTCAAGCAGCGAAACAGCTTGTCGGGTCATCTCAGTGGGCTCCCCAGAGGGTCAGGTGCTCGGCAATCGGACCGAGCGCAAGCGCAGGCAGGAAGGTCAGCGCAGCCACCAGGACCACGGTGCCGATCAGCAGACCGACGAACAGAGCACCGTGCGTCGGCATCGTGCCGCTGGACTCGGCCAGGCGCTTTTTCGCCGCCATGGATCCGGCGATGGCCAGGGCCGCGATGATGGTCACGAAGCGGCCGAACCACATCGCGATTGCCAGCTGCAGGTTGTAGAAAGGCGTGTTGGCGTTCAGCCCGGCAAAAGCGCTACCGTTGTTGTTCGACGCCGAGGTGAAGGCGTAGAGGATTTCGGAGAAGCCATGCGCGCCGGAATTGCCCAGCCCGGCCAGACCCGCGCTGCTGACCGACGCGATCGCGGTGCCGAGCAGCACCAGCAGCGGCGACACCAGCAGGCCGAGAGAGACCATCTTCATCTCGAAGGACTCGATCTTCTTGCCGACGTACTCCGGAGTGCGGCCGATCATCAGGCCACCGACGAACACCGCCATCAGCGCCACGAGCAGCATCCCGTATAGCCCGGTGCCGACGCCACCGGGTGCGACCTCGCCGAGCTGCATCAGGACCATCGGCACCATACCGCCCAGCGGAGTATTGGAGTCGAGCATCGAGTTGACGGCGCCGGTCGACGTCCCTGTGCTCGCGGCGGTGAAGATCGCGGTCGAGGCTATTCCAAAGCGTGTCTCCTTGCCTTCCATATTGCCGCCTGCTTGTGAGCTGCTGGCGCTCTGGTTGACACGCAGCGCCGTGAACTGCGGGTTGCCTTGCTGTTCGAAATGGACCTCAAACCCCATGGCGACTGCCAGCATGATGGCCATGGCCGAGAGCAGCGCCCAGCCTTGGCGACGGTCGCCGACCATGCGGCCGAAGGTGTGGCAAAGCGCTGCCGAGATCAACAACAGGGAAAAGATCTCAAGCAGATTGGTCCAGGCGTTCGGGTTCTCGTAGGGGTGCGCCGAGTTGGCATTGAAGAAGCCGCCGCCGTTCGTGCCGAGTTCCTTGATGGCCTCTTGCGAGGCCACCGGACCCAGCGGCAGAGTCTGCTGCAGCGCCTGCGAAGCGACCATCACCGGCTTCCCGGCGGCGTCCGTCACGGCGTGGCCTCGTGCATCGAGCTTGGGCACCTGAAAGGTCACCGGGCTGCGCAAGGTCACACTGCGGTCGGGCTGCAGCGTCTGTGGTACACCCTGACTGCCGAGGATCAGCGCAATGACGAAGGCGATTGGCAGCAACACGTAGGTGGTAATGCGCGTGATGTCGACCCAGAAGTTGCCGACTGTGGACGCGTTGCGGCGGGCGAAACCGCGGATCAGGGCGAAGGCTACGGCGATGCCGGTTGCGGCCGAGAGGAAATTCTGTACCGTGAAGCCGAGCATCTGCACCAGGTTGCCCATCGCGCCTTCACCGGCGTAGCCCTGCCAGTTGGTATTGGTGACGAAGCTCACGGCACTGTTGAACGCCGAATCAGGGCTGATTGCGCCGAAACGCTGCGGATTCAGCGGCAGCACTCCCTGCAGCCGCTGAAGGGCATAGACCGCCAGTACGCCGAGCAGGTTGAATACCAGAAGTGCCGTTGCGTATTCGCGCCAGCCCATCTCGCGCTCCGGGGCTGCGCCAGCCAGCCGCAGCACGCGCGTCTCGACGCGTACCAGAGCGGCGGGCAGTCGACCCTCGGCCAGTGCTGCCATGTACCCGCCCAGTGGGCGCGCGGCAAGAGCCAGCGCAGAAAACAACACCAACAGGAGAATCCAGAATGCTGGGTCCATCAGAAATCCTCCGCGCGAATCAGCGCCCACACGAGGTAAATGAAGACAACCAAACTCACAGCGCCACCGAGCCAGTACAGAGCACTCACGTCATTTCCTCGCTTGCAGCCTTGCGCAACCCACCACCAGAAGCAGTGTCGCGGCGAATGCGACAAAGACCGCTCCCACCCAAAGTAGATCCATCATTGGTGCGCTCCCATGCGCTGCATGAACAATCGATAGCCTAAGAAGCGTCACATCAAAACGGTGTAAAAAGGTGAGGTCGTTCCATAAAATTTTCATCAACGATCCCGCCGCGCGAGCTCTGGGCGAAGACTCGCCGCCAAGCGCTGCTCCGGCCAGGTGGCAATCGACAGCGACGTCAAGGGCGCCGAGTCGATCGGCAGGAGGATCATCCACGGCGAATGGCAACGGCCCGGCCCAGCCGAGATGGCGGCGTCGCAATGACCGGAGCCCCGCGGCATCGACTTCCCGACGGCGTCGATCTGATCGACCGGCGACGGTCTCGCTGCCACAAGGAAAATGCTGGGTCGCTGTGGAACGCCTTCCATGGCGCCCCGATGCATGAAAGTCAACCCGGAGTCGTTGGCGTGGCGTGCTCAAGAAGCGCCACGCTCGAGTCGCCGAAATGGAAGGCCATTGCTATAACGTCGTGCATAGAGCGGCACGAGAGTTCATTCACCGTGTCGCCGGTGGCTGAGGCACGATTCGGGCAGCATCGGCCCTTTGCGTCCGGCGAGCCCGCTCGCGGCGCCATTGTCCGGGCGGCAGGCCGGTCATCTTTTTGAATGCGCGCACAAATGCGGCCTCCGATTCGTACCCGACCTCGAGCGCAACGGACACGACACTGACATCGGTGTGCACGAGCAGGCCGGCAGCGAGCTGCATGCGCCAGCTGGTCAGATATTGCATCGGTGGTTGCCCGATCAGCAGGACAAAGCGGTCATAAAGCGCGGAGCGCGAGATGCCAACGCGATCGGCCAGCACGTCGACAGTCCAATGGCTGGCGGGACGCTCGTGGAGCAAGGTGAGTGCCCGACCGACGAATCGATCGCGCAAGCCAGCGAGCCAGCCGGTCTGACCGCTGGGCAAACCGTCGAGATAGCGGCGCACGAGCTCGACAAACATCATTTCGCTGAGCCGTTCGAGCACCGCCTCGCCGCCCGGCCGCCTTTGGGCCGATTCCAGGACAGCGGTCCGGATGAATTGGCCGACCAGGCTCGGATCCTCATCGCCTTGGTAACGGACATGCAGGAGCCGAGGAAGATTCGCCAGCAGCGGATTGAACGGCTGGGCATCGCACCCGAAGAACCCGCAAATCAGCGTTGTGTCGTCAGCCCCCACGTCACCGTAGGCGTCAGCGGCCGTGACATCGTTTCCCCGCACGCGGAGGAAGAAAGGCGCCCGCTCCGAAGGTGACAGAAAAAACGGATTGACAGCGTAGTCAGCACGCATCCCCGGGGCGCTGGAGAGCACATGCGCATCACCTCGCGCGTAGACCAACACATCCCCGCGCTGCGCCCGCACCGGCGGCTCGCCAACGACCGCCCCCCAACACGCTCCCGACGTCACGACGTGGTAGGCCATCACGTGGCCCGCTCCTGGCATGACCGCGGCTGCGATCGCGGACGCAGGCAGTGCTTCCACGACCCATGGAGGCCCTCCGACAACGTGGAACAGCAACGTTCCTTGCAGGTGGATCCGCCGAAGTACATCCGATAGGGTATCCACACCCATGGCTGCAGCCCTCCAAGTCAACGTGCCATGACGCTGCACGGGATGCAGTATCTCGCCAGACGAGCATGGCGTCGAGTGTGCGCCGTCGTGTGGACGCGCGAGCAATCGCGTTGGACGATTGATCAGGTGTGGCTGTCACCGGCGACGTACGGTTGGGACACGCAGATTGGGATCGAACGCTTCATGCGGCCATACGGTCGCCAGGCGACTGCGTTCAGGAGCCGATGTGCACGTCCCTGTTCAACCTGTGAGGAGAACGACATGAGTCAAACGACACTGCTTGCGCAAGACGACACGCGCGACGCGAAGCCGCCATTGCAGCCGGATCTGGAGGCCATCAAAGCGCGCCAGAGAGCGGTATGGGCCAGTGGAGACTACGCGATGATCGGCGTCACCCTCCAGATCGTCGGTGAACAATTGTGTGAAGCGATCGACCTTCGCGCAGCCGAGCGCGTTCTTGACGTGGCGGCGGGCAACGGCAACGCATCGCTGGCAGCCGCAAGGCGATTCGCGCGCGTGACGGCGACGGACTACGTGGAGAGCCTGCTTGAGAGTGGTCGCAGACGGGCCATTGCAGAAGGTCTCCCGATGGAGTGTCGCGTGGCCGACGCGGAAGCACTGCCCTTCGATGACGCTTGCTTTGACGCCGTCTTGTCGACCTTCGGGGTCATGTTCACGCCGAACCAGGAGCAGGCTGCCCGGGAGATGTTACGGGTCACCCGTCCAGGCGGCCGAATCGGACTCGCGAACTGGACACCTGATGGTTTCGTGGGTGCGCTTTTCAAAGCGATTGGCCGCCACGTACCCCCGCCGGTCGGCCAGCAGTCCCCGGCTCTCTGGGGCACGGAGCCGCGCATCGTCGAACTGTTCGGTCCCGCAGCCGCGGATATCCGCGTCACCCGCAGGCAGTTCATGTTCCGATATGCCTCCCCGGATCACTGGATCGCGCAGTTCGAGACCTACTACGGACCCATGCGCAAGGCCTTTGAGGCGCTGAACGCGCCGGGCCGAGCAGCCCTACGGGCGGACATTGCTGCGTTGCTTGCGCAATCCAATCGTGGAGGCGCCAACTCGTTGGTGATTCCCGGGGACTATCTGGAGGTCGTGATCGAAAAGCCCTGAGCGCCACTCCAGGTCCCCAGCACAGGGCAGCGAACCAACGGTCTTTGCGGTTGTCCGCCAGGCAAGTCTTCAGGAGGCCGAATCGCGCACGTCGTCCGTTTCCGCTTCGCGCTCGTAAGCAATCGCCTCGGCGCTCTGGCCCAACCCGCCTGTGTGCCGTGATGATCCGATCCGGCGGGTTGCTGCGGCGGGCGGCATGACCAACCCACTCACTTCCGTTTGTTTCAGTGCGCCCTGTGCGGCCCGTGGGTACGGGGAAACAGGTTCTTCTCCTCAGGCGATCGGGCGTGCCCCGCCCTTCATTGCAGGATCAATCGACGGCACACGCGAACACCCGGTCAGCGCGACAAGGATGCCTGTGGCATCCGCGATCGGCATAGGGGGCGGCGGTGAGCCGCGCCCCTGCCACACCACCCGGCATGCGGGTCCGCACCGGGCGGTTCGAGAAGTTGAGGTCATGCGAGTCGTGGGAAGCCCAGGGTGTCGAAGTACGTGACCGTGAGGACGCGGTTCAGTCCGGCTCCGCTATGCCGCCACCAGTGGCCTGCACCGCGTGCAAGTTGCACCGCCACCTCATGGGAAGCGCCCAGCGCCCTCAGACGGCTGTAGACCGTCGTGCCGGTACGCCAGTGCCTGAGCTGGATGGCGCGCAGCCGGTGTCGGATCCAGGAGTCCAGGTTCTTGAAGATTTGCGGGGTCTGCGCCAGGCGGAAGTACGCCTTCCAACCCGGCAGGTAGCTCCGCATCTTCTTCGCAACCTGAGCCATGCTCTGGCCGCCGACCCTTTTGGTGATGGTCCTGATGCGCTGTTTGAACGTGTCGATTGCCTTGGGAGCCACCGCGATCTTGACCGTGTCGCCTGACCACCGCCGGAGGCAGTAGCCCAGGAATTTGCGGCCAAAGACGGAACCCACTTCGGTCTTCTTCTCGTTCACCCGCAGGTGCAGTTGCGCGTACAGCCTGCGCAACCATCGCAGTACCCGCTCGCCCGCCCGTTGGCTGCGAACATAGACGTTGCAGTCATCGGCATAGCGGGCGAATCGGTGCCCACGTCGGGCCAGCGCCCGGTCCACATCGTCCAGCAGAACATTGGCCAGCAGCGGCGACAGCGGCCCGCCCTGCGGCGTGCCTTCGTCCCGTGCAACCACCACGCCATTCAGCATCACGCCGGCTTCAAGGTATCGGCGAACCAACCGCAGTACGGCCTTGTCGTCGATCCTCTTGGCGAGGCGATCCATCAGGATGTCGTGGTTGACGCGATCGAAGAACTTCTCCAGGTCAACATCCACGACCACCCGGTAGCCGTCCTGCGCGTAGCGCTGTGCCTGGAGCACGGCGTCGTGCGCGCTTCGGCCCGGACGGAAGCCATAGCTGAACTCGGAGAACGTCGGATCGATCAGCGGCTGCAGGATTTGCAGCAAGGCTTGCTGAATGAGCCGGTCAGTGACGGTGGGGATACCCAGTGCCCGCACGCCGCCCGTCGGCTTCGGGATTTCCACGCGGCGCACGGCTTGGGGCCGGTAGACGCCCTCGCGGATTTCCTGCCGAATGCGCGGCCATTGGGTCTTGAGATGCTCAACCGTCTGCTCGATGGTCAGCCCATCGACGCCTGCACTTCCCTTGTTGGACTTGACGCGTTTCCACGCCTCGCCCATGTTCTCGCGCGAGAGGACCTGCGTCAACAGATCACCTCGCCCCAAGCCTTCGCGTCCGCGTCCCGCCAGACGAGCTTCATCACGCCCCGCTACGCCTCGGGCTTCACCCGAATCGTCGGCGATGCGCCCGGGTTGCCCCGGCTTCTGATGCGATGCCCTTCCAAGAGTCACGGCCTCCAGCCTTCCTTCTCGTTCGGCCCTTCGCCCGGTTGCCCGGGCTACTACGGCCTTTGCTGACTTCTCGCTTGCAGCCACGTGGCCGGCACCCTTTCAGGTTTTAGGCGAGATCTCCCCAGGTAAGAACGCGATCCTTCGCCGCACAACCGCCGGATCTACGCGACTTCGCCTTGACCACAAAAGCTTTGCAGCGATAGGCCTGCTCGCCTTGCTCGGTCGCGCCTCGTATCCGGTTCTTGTTCATCAGCTCGCGGTTTCATTCCATGCTTCCTTCCCACGCTCGGTCACCCTTGCGCAGTTGCACTTCCTTTCGCTCGCTGTGGTCAGCTTGCGGGAGGACTTCCACCTCCAAGATCGCGCCCATGCTGGGCGCACCT
>JAGWOZ010000122.1 GCA_028870715.1 Betaproteobacteria bacterium
GTTGTTACTCAGCAGCAGGGTTTCGCGCGAGATGAGGTCGAATTTTCCTCCCAAGCCGCTGCCCGGTGCGCGCAATGCAAACAGCAAGAGCGAAGCTCCGACGACCAAGGCAAGCAGGAGCAGGATCATGACCCCGCGCCGGGGATCGGTCGCAAAAGCGTGGATCGACGACAGCACCCCGGAGCGCACCAGGAAGGTGCCAAGAAGCGACAGCGAAAAGGCGCCGATCGCCAGCAGGACAGTCCAGTTTCGGAAGCTCCCCCGCTTTTCCGTCACGGCCAGCGAGTGAAGCAGCGCTGTCCCAACAAGCCATGGCATAAACGACGCGTTCTCCACGGGATCCCAGAACCACCAGCCTCCCCAACCAAGCTCGTAGTATGACCAGTACGAGCCCAGAGCAATGCCGATCGTCAGCGACACCCACGCCGCCAGGGCCCAAGGCCGCGACCATCGCGCCCAGGCTGCGTCCAGACGCCCGGCAAGCAATGCAGCAATCGCAAATGCAAATGCCACGGCAAAGCCCACGTAGCCCATATACAGCATCGGAGGGTGACCGACGAGGCCCGGGTCTTGCAGCAGGGGGTTCAGGTCACGCCCGTTCAGGGCAGCCGGCAACAGGCGCACAAAGGGGTCCGACGTGATGTTGATGAACACGAGAAAGCCGGTGGCGATCAAGCCCAGCACCCCAATGACGCGCGCCACCATTTCGTCGGGCAGGCTGCGCGAGAGGAGCGACACGGCAAAGGTCCAACCGGTCAGCATGAGCAGCCACAGCAAGAACGATCCCTCGTGACCGCCCCAGGTGGCGGCGAACTTGTAGATGGTGGGCAACTGGGTGTTGGAGTTCTCGGCCACGTAGCGGACCGAAAAATCGTCGTTGAGGAACGACCACACAAGACAGCTGAAACTGACCAGAACAAGCAGAAACAGCGCCTGCGCGGCCGGGCGAGCCAGGGCAATCCAGTTGCGATTGCCACGCCAGGCGCCAATCAGTGGCAACACGCCCTGCAGCAGGGCAACCGGCAGCGCCAGCAAGATCGCATAACGTCCGAGTTCGGGGATCATTTTTGTAGTGTCCTTGAAGCTTCGCGGGCCTGGACAATGGCGTCCTTGGCCTCAGGAGGCATGTAGTCGGCGCTGTGCTTGGCCAGCACCTGCGTGGCTCGAAATTGCCCGTGCGGCCCGAGAGTGCCTTGCGCGACGACGCCACGGCCCTCGGCAAACAGGTCCGGAAGGATTCCCGTATAGGTGACAGGCACCTGCTTGGCGGTGTCGGTAATGACGAAATGCACGGTCATGCCGTCGCGTCGCAGACTGCCCTTCTCGACAAGCCCGCCGAGGCGGAACATGGCCGCGTGCGGCGCCTGTCCATCGACGATCTGGCTCGGCGTGACGAACAGCGCGATCGAACCGTTGAGCGCGCGCAGCACCATCGTGGAGGCGATGGCCAGGGCAATGAGGCCAAGGGCGATCAACCCCAGCCGACGATGACGGGCTTTCATGCCAACCGCTCCTGTAACTCCTGCAACTCCAGTCGATCCACGACCCCGCGACGTCGCAGCGCACCCAGCGCAGCGCTGCGGCGGCTGCGCAAGCCGACGATTTCAATGACCAGTGCCAGGGCGCACGACAGCACGCTGCCCCAGACGTATGGGCCGTAGCCCCCCATGGCGAAAAAATCAGACGCTGAATGCCAGATCATGTTTGAACCTCCCTGAGTCGATGCACCCATTCCGTACCGGATTCGCGCTCAAGGATGATGACCCGCACGCGAACCAGCACGACAGCAATCGTGTACATCCATGCGGCGAAGGCCATGAGCAGCATGCCGGCGAGCATGGTCATGGCCATCGACGGCGCGTGCGTGAGCGACACCGACGCGCCCTGATGCAAGGTGTTCCACCATTGGACCGAGAAATAGATGATCGGAATGTTGACCGTGCCAACCAGCGCCAGCACGCCGCAGGCGCGGTCGGCCCGCTGCGGATCGTCGATCGCTGCGTGCAGCGCCAGAAATCCGAGATACAGGAACAGGAGAATGAGTTCAGAGGTCAAGCGCGCGTCCCACACCCACCACGTGCCCCACATCGGTTTACCCCACAGGGAACCGGTGACCAGCGCCAGCGCCGTGAACATGGCTCCCGTTGGCGCCAGAGCCAGCGACATCATGCCCGACAGCCGCGTGCGAAAGCTCAGACCCAGTGCCGACCAGAAAGCCATCACCAAATAGATGAACATCGACATCCACGACGCCGGCACGTGCAGGAAGATGATGCGGTATCCATCGCCTTGCTGGGCATCGGGCGGTGCCACGAAAAAGCCGACCCACAGCCCGGCCACGCAAGCCAGCAGCGCCAGTGCGGAAAACCAGGGGATCAGCCGGCCGGCCAGCGGGTAGAAGGTTGCCGGACTGGCGTAGCGATACCAGGAGACTCTTGCGTTCTTCATTCGAGTGCGATCCTCACTGCTGCGGTGGTCGCGAGCGGCCCGAAAAATGCGGCGACAACCAACATCGCGCCGAGTAGCGCGAAATGACCCCAATAGTCGAGCCCAGCCACCTGTGCGGCGACCGCCCCCGTCCCAAAAATCAATGCCGGCACATACAGCGGCAACACCAGCAAGGCGAGCAGCGCCCCGCCCCCGCGCAGCCCGAGGGTCAACGCTGCGCCGATGGCGCCGATGAGCGCCAGGAGTGGCGTGCCAATCAGCAGCCCGAGTGTCAGAAGGCCCAGCGCCGGGGTATCCAGCTGGTACTGCAGGCCCAACAACGGCGCCAGAATCACCAGTGGCAGCCCGGCCACGACCCAATGCGCGCCGATCTTGCCGACGATGAGCCACGCCAGGGGCGTCGGCGACAGCGCCATCTGCTCCAGCGTGCCGTCGGCGTAGTCGTCAGCGAACAGACGATGCAGACCGAGCAGGGTTGACAGCAGCGCTGCGACCCAAAGAACGCCGGGTCCAATGGTGCGCAGCAGCGCAGGCTGCGGGCCACCGCCGAGCGGAAACAAACTGGCGACGATCACGAAAAAAAACATTGCGGTCACCGCATCGCTGCGGCGGCGCATCGCAAGCAAAAGCTCGCGTCGCAACATCGCCAGAAGGGCTGTCTTCATGGTTTACAGATCCAGCTCGCGGCCGCCCGACAATCCGATCGCCTGGTGGCTGGTCAGCACCGCGAGGCCACCCGCGTGCAAGTGCTCCTCGACGAGTTCGCCGATCAGATCCACCGCACTGGTGTCGAGCGCTGAAAGTGGCTCATCGAGAATCCACAATGCGGCCTTGCGCAGCAACAGGCGGGCGAGCAAGGCACGCCGGTGCTGACCTTGTGACAATGCGCGCAGCGGCAGATCCTCCCGGCCCCGCAAGCCCAGGCGTGCCAGCGCCTTGAGCACGGGCACCTCGCCCAGGTGCTGGCCATCCAGTGCCGCGGCCAGACGAAGGTTCTCCAGCGCGCTGAGGTCTTCCTTCAGACCGCTGCGGTGCCCCAGATAGAGTACGGCGCCTCGGAAATCATCGCCGGCGCGCGCCAGCTCCACGCCGTTCCAGCGCACAGCGCCTTCGTGCGGCACGGCCAGCCCTGCCAGCAAACGCAACAAACTGGTCTTGCCGGCGCCGTTGGCCCCGCGCACGTGCAACCATTCACCCGCGTGGAGGCCAAAATCCAGGTCCCGAAAGAGCATGCGCGTGCCGCGCTCACAGGCCAGCCCCTGCACCCCGAGACTGTTGGCGACCGCGTTCATCTGCCCCTTCCCTGCAGGCACATTGCCCGCCCCGGCGCACACCGTGTCGGGCACCGGACAACCACTCGTAAGCGGACAACGCGATTGCACATGGATCTCAACATATCGAAGACTTCGAACATCTTCAGTTGCAATCTATTGCACGCAATCAAGGGCAGTTTTGATGCCGATCAACCCGGGGCAAACTCGCCGCGGCATGTGTCGGGAGCCCCCCACGCACCGGCATTTGCTTGACCTGCATCAAACCCGCGGTATCGTGCCCTGCCTAGACTTGGCCCCACTTCTCTGTGCACGCGTGGTTGCGTGCACCCACGTCGATCGCTCGACCACTGTGCCGCGCCCACCTAGCCTCGTCTGCAAACGCCCCTGATGGCATCGACAATACGCCCGCCGCTGGCCGTGGGCGCGCTCGCCGTGATCACGATCATCGCGATCTCGGTATCCGTCACATTGCTTCTGGCGGATTTGCGCCACCGCGCCACCACCCGCGACAGCCAGGAGACGACGAGCCTGACCCGCATGCTCGCCGAGCAGACTGCACAGGCGTTCAAGCGCACCGACGTGGCCCTGCGCAGCGTCGACGAGCGCTTGCAGTCGCCTTTCGTGAGTCAACTCGCACTCGACAGCCTGCCCGTGCACCTTCTGCTGGCGTCGCGCTTGTCCGGCATGGGGCAGGTTGGCGCACTCTTTATCGTCGATGCGCAGGGTCAGGTGGTGAGTTCGTCGCGGCAGTTTCCAGCACCGGCGCTGTCCGTGGCGGATCGGCCGTATTTCAAGGCATTCGTCGGCAATTCGCGCAACACCCTCGTCATCGATGCGCCGGTGCAAAGCCGCACCACGGGCGCCTGGACCGTGAATGTGGCGCGGCCGTTGCGCAGTCCGGACGGGCGTCTGCGCGGCGTGGTCGTCGCCGCCATTCGCACGGACCAGTTGGAGCGCCTATTCGGTTACATGAAGCTCGACTTCATGCGGCCGGTGGCGCTGTACCTGAGTGACGGCCGGTTGATTGCGAGTGTCCCGCATCGCGATGCGGAGATTGGCGAACCCGCACCCGAGCTGCAGGGTGTGCACGTCCCGCCGCCAGGCGCCGTGGGCGTGTTCGACCATTTCGGGGCAGGGGGCTCCGACCAGGTTTTCGCCCTGGAGCGCATTGATGGGCTGCCGCTTATGGTCGGAGTCACCGACAATGTGGCGCAGACCCTGGCCGCATGGCGCGAGACCGCCATTCCCATCGGCGCCGGCGCCTTGCTGGTCTGTGCGCTCATTGGCGCTGCAGCAGGATTTTTGGCGATTGAGCTCAAGCGAGGCGAGCAGCTCAACCTCGCGCTGCAAGAAGCCGACAGCCGCTGGCGCCTGACCCTCAATTCCGTGATGGATGCGATCGTCTCCATTGATGCCGAGCAGAATATTGTGATGTTCAATCCGGCAGCCGAACGCATGTTTGGCATCGCGGCAAGCCGCGCCATCGGCAAACCGCTCGCCACGTTGCTGCCGCAGCGCTTGCGCGAGGCGCACGAGGCACAGGTGCGCGCGTTCATGGCTTCGGGCGTGCCATCGAGAGCGATGGCTCCCTTGATCGAGATCCTCGGATTGCGCGCAGACGGCACGGAATTTCCCATCGAGTCCGCGATCTCGCAGACTGAAATTGCAGGCAAAGTGCAGTTGACTGCCATGCTCAGGGATGTGACCGAGCGGCGCCGGCGTGAAGCCGAACTGCGAGCGATGAATGAGGAGCTGCGACGGCTTTCCATCGCCCAGCAAACGGTACGCGAGGAGGAACGGGCGAGGATTTCGCGTGAGCTGCATGATGACCTCGGTCAGCAGCTCACCGGGATCAAGCTCGACCTGAGCTGGCTCGGCGGCCGCTTGAAGGAGGGGCGCCAGCCTGCGCCGGAGACGCTGGACTCGATGCGCCGCTTGCTCGACGGCGCCATTGGTGCAGTCCGCCGCATTTCCACCGAGTTGAGGCCACGCATCCTGGACGACCTGGATTTTGAAGATGCCATCGCCTGGCAGGTCGGCGAGTTTGCACGCCGCAGCAAACTCCAGGTCGATCTCGAACTGCCTGCGGCGCCGCTGGTGCGTGGCGACGCGGTCGCCACCGCATTGTTTCGCATCGTGCAGGAATCCCTGACGAACATCGCTCGCCACGCCGACGCCACGCGGGTTCGCATTCACCTGGAGCAGTGCGACGATGGGCTGTGCCTGCAGGTCACCGATGACGGTCGCGGATTTTCTCCCGGAGCGCGCTCCAGTGGCATTGGACTGCTGAGCATGCGCGAGCGAGCCACCGCGCTGGGCGGGACGTTCACGATTCGCCCCGGCCCTGCCGGCGGCACGACCGTCGAGGTGCGCATCCCGATGACCAATGAGGCCGAGCCAGAAACCGCTGGAGCACCGCTATGAACAAGGTCGACGTGTTGGTTGCCGACGACCACGCCATCATCCGCAACGGACTGCGCAACATTCTGGACGATACGGAGGATTTGTGTTGCGCCGCAACAGCCGACAACGGCAACACGCTGTTGTCCCTGGTGCGCGCGCGCGACTGGGGACTGCTGGTGCTTGACCTGTCAATGCCCGGACGCAACGGATTGGAGCTGATCAAACTGGTCAAGGCCGAGCGCCCACGCCTGCCGATCCTGGTCTTCACCATGCATCAGGAGGAGCAGTACGCGGTACGCGCAATCCGTGCCGGGGCTGCGGGCTATTTGACCAAGGAATCCGACGGCGATTTGCTGCTGGTGGCCATGCGCAAGGTCGCGGCAGGTGGCGTCTACGTCAATGCGAAGGTGGCCGAATTGTTGGCCACGGAAGTCTCGCACTCGCATTCGGCGCCAACCCATACCTTGTTGTCCAACCGCGAGTTCGAGATCTTCACGCGCATCGTCAACGGCAGGAGTCTCACCGAGATCGCGGAGGAACTCGCGCTGAGCGTCAAAACCGTCAGCACACACAAGTCCCACATCCTGGAAAAAATGGGACTCACGCACCAGGTTGATCTGGTGCGCTATGCCCTAAACCACGGATTGGTCGACAGCGCGCCTGACTAGGCAGGGGGCGCAACGTCGCTGTTGCACCCCGCCGCTAGACCCATTTTGGGTGGCGCTCGGGACAACCGGGGCCACGCTTCGCGGTCCGGCTTTTGATCCGTCTTTTTTCCGCCACGCGCCGAGCCGCCGGACCGGTTCGCTGATCGGATCATCCGATCCCCAGATCACTTCGCGTACGCAGCCGAGTCCATCGATCGGAAGATTAACTGCGTCTATTCACGCGATCAATCACCAATCCCCCTGAATTCGCGTGAATTCCACGCCCTGCGCGACAGCGTCATCTCCTGTTTTCTGATGCCGAATCAGATTTTTCTGATGGGCAATTTGATCGGCTTCCGATGGTGCATCAGGGTTATCCCCATCAACAATCTCCACCAGGCATTGCGATTCGCCGAACCGCGATTCGTACGCATGCAATCTTCGATCCTAAAGGTGGACACCATGACGCACAGATCCTTGATCACCCTCGCTGCCTGTGCCGCAGCGCTTAGCTTATTCGTCCTCGCACCATCGGCGCACGCCGATGGCGGCAAGGATCTCGCCCGCTCCCATGGCTGCTTTACCTGCCACGCCATGTCCGGCATGAAAGTTGGCCCGGCCTTCGATGCCATCGCGGCCAAATTCGCCGGCAAGACAGACGAGGAAACCACCCTGGTGAATGCCATCAGGCATGGCGAAACCGGGACCTTCGGCGCCATGGCGATGCCCGCCAACCCGGCGATCAGCGAGGCTGATGCGAAAGTCATCGCGGACTGGATCGCAACTTTGAAGAAATAGGCCCAACAGCGCCCGGAACCCATCCGCCCACGTCACGACCGCGATACCGCAGCCAACTCCAGGGAGCACACCGTGCAGTTCATCCGAAAACTCATTCTTGCCGCCGGCCTCATTCTCGCCGGCTGGGGGGCCACGGCTCTCGCCGCCGACCCGATCAACTTGCCGGCGATGGGCGAGTCCAACCCCGCTTTGTCAACACCAGCGATGGTCTCCAAGCAGAAATTGGCCGAAGACGCCAAATGCACGCGCTGCCATGATGAAAACGAGGCCAAGCCAATCCTTTCCATTTTCCAGACCAAGCACGGTGTAACGGCAGATCCGCGCACGCCAACCTGCCAGTCCTGTCACGGACCGAGCCTGGCCCACTTGGCCGGCCCCGTCAACGGCAAGATCGCGCCGCCCGACGTGCGCTTCAACAATGACAACTACCCCGAATCCAGCGCCAGTCAGCGCGCCGAGGCGTGCCTGACGTGCCACAAAGGCACGCAACGCGCACATTGGGACGGCAGTCCCCACCAGGTCAACGGTCTGGCTTGCAATGACTGCCACGTCATCCACAGCCCGGTCGACAAGGTACGCAGCCGCATGACCCAACCTCAGGTCTGCTTCACCTGCCACAAGGCACGCCGCGCCGACATCCAGAAGATCTCGCACCACCCCATCGGCAACGGCAAGATGGTCTGCTCTGACTGCCACAACCCGCATGGCTCGGTGGGCCCGGATCTGATGAAAAAGGCCACGATCAACGCAACCTGCTGGACCTGCCACGCGGACAAGCGCGGGCCGTTCCTGTGGGAACACCAACCCGTCACCGAAAACTGCACGGACTGCCACACGCCGCATGGCTCGAACATTGCGCCTTTGCTGAAGTCGCGTCCTCCATTCCTGTGCCAGGAATGCCACGACGGCCCCCATGCCAGCATCAACCCAGCCGGCCCCGGAATCGCCGGAGCGCAGGTTCCTGGCACCGGGTACATCGGGACGCCAAACCCGTCGGCGACGGCCGCTGGCCGTGCCTGCCTGAACTGCCACGTCATGGTCCACGGCTCCAACAGCCCGGCCGGTGCGTTCCTGTTCCGCTAAATAACGAGGATCACGCCATGAAAAGCATGAAACCCGCGCTGTCTGCAAAGCCACTGGTCATTGCACTCCAAAGCGCCCTTGCAACGCTCGCCGTCCTGTCGCTGACCACGGTGGCCCGTGCCGACGATGACGTCGCCCGACTGACCAATCCGACGAATTCGATCGAAATCGGGGGCGCCTATACGGACAGCAGTTCGGCCCAGTTCGGCCAGTACAACGGTCTGTCCAAATCCGGCGTGAGCCTGATTGGCAACGTCGACCTGCGCGGCGGCGATGCCTACGGCCAAAAGCCGGGAACGATGCGCTGGTCGCTCCAGGGCACCAACTTGGGCTTGAGCGACCGCTACGTCGGGGGATCCCTGTCCAACCAGGGGACCTGGGAACTCGGTCTGAGCTACCAGCAGCTGCGCCACTACCAGACCGACTCCTACCAGACCCCCCTGGAGGGCGACCGCGGCGGCAACACCTTCACGATGCCTGCCGGCTTTGGGTTGGTCAACGAGGCCAGGGGCTCCACGGGCACGCACGCCCTAACTGCCACGCAACAGGCGTTCTTCCAAACCAAGGACGTCTATTCGGAGAAGGACATCGCGCGCTTCAACGCGCTGCATAATTTCGGGCCGAACTGGGACCTGCGCTTTAACTGGCAACACATTACGCAGTCCGGTGCGAAGCTCATGGGCTCCGGCACCGACAACTCGGCCACCACCACGCAGTTCACGCTTGCTGGCTACACCCCGAAGAATGAAGGTGTGCAACTGCTGATGAACCCCACTGAGTACAAGATCGACAACTTCACGCTGTCGCTCGACTGGTCTGGCGAAAAGGGATTCTTCACGGGCAGCTTCCTGGGTTCGCGGTTCCGCGACAACTACGACGCGGTGTACTTTTCCAATCCGTTCGTGAACCAGAATGTTGCCAACGGCACGCTGTTCAGCGGCCCGTATCCGACGGACATGCTGAGCACGGCTCCGGATAACAATGACAACCAGATCAGCCTCATGGGTGGCTACAACCTGACGCCAAGCACCAAGCTTGTCGGTGGTTACTCGTACGGACGCAATACCCAGAATGCCGCCTTTACGTATGAGCCGGTGCTGATGCAGTCCGGTACGTCGCCGGTCGGCTCACTTGACGGCCGGGTGGTCAACACCCACGCCGACGCGCGACTGACCAACCAGACGACCCAGGCCCTGCGCCTGTCGGCCGGCGTGGTCTATAACAAGCGCGATAACCAGACGGCATCCAATGTCTATCCGTTCTTCACCCTGGGTGGCGACCCGGCATCCCCGGTCAACGTTCCAATCAGTCACAGCACGACGGATACCGACGTGGCCGGCGACTACACCATCAGTCAGAGCCAGCATCTGCATCTCGGCCTGAAGAA
>JAGWOZ010000123.1 GCA_028870715.1 Betaproteobacteria bacterium
CCCAGCGAATCGGGCCTCGCGAACACACAAGCCGACACCCCGTCAAGCGTCGAGATAGCTTCCAGCGTGCCATGAAGCAAATCCGAAAGGTTGCCACCACCGCGCATCGCCTTATCAATGGCCACCACCGTCGCCGCCGTTTCAACATCCACCTTGTAATGGCCCGCCATCTGGCCTTCGATGTCAAGCATCTGCCGCTGCCGCACCGCTTGCTCAAGGCATTGCTGTTGTTGCAGATCCAAACCAGTGGCGGGAAGCAGGCGGCAGATCCTTTGGTGATAGCGCTCGTACGCCTCCAGTAGATGCAGCAAATCGACTCCCGCCATCTCGTGCATGCGCCCCACGCGAAGTGCGCGTTCGAAATGCACCTGCGGCGTCAACCGGGCGCTCATCAAAAAGTCCAAATGCGACGTCTGTTGGTGCTTAAGTTGTTCACGCTCCTGTACTTTCAGCCGCGCCAAAAAGGCGACGCTCGAGTGCCGCCGCATTAGCCGTCCATCAAAGAATTGCTCAGCAAAATCCGACTTGCTTTTGTGAACAACAGTCGCAATTCTGCCAAGCAGCGTTCCGATGTCGTTGCTATATGCAGCCGAGAATTCTTCAAAAAACTCAGCAGGTGGTTGGTGAACATCCAGACGCATCACCGTCAAGCTCTCCGAGGACGTTTTTGCAGTGCCCATGCAGCCGTTCACTTGTTTGATTAGGCGATTGCTCGGTGCTTTCGCCTTTCGCATTCAGCGGCGACTCGCCGCCAATGAAGACTCTGCAGCACTCGCACAGGTCATGATCTCTCTACTGCCCTAGCATCCCTTGCACACCAAAGTGATTTCTGCATGTGCACGAGACATGTTTATTTTGTTCGAAGCGTTTCGCGCTGTCTACGCATTTAATCAATAAGAACCCAAAAATGACGCCTAGTTTCTACAGAAATTAGCGGCCGGGGCGGCGCATCACCAACCATAAGGCCGCACAGTGTTCCCCTGCCGCTGGTTGGCAATCAACCGTGGCTCTTTCCCCAAGGCAATGAAGACATTGCGTCCGTACCTCAGGGCGGATCGATTGGCACGCATTCGATTTTCCCGATCGAGTGCGCGCTGCCAAACGTTGCGAGCGCATTGGGTCTATCAAGCCTTGCAATCAGCCGGCGCTGAGTGGCGCCATTGTCGATGCCAAGGCGCTCAGGGCAAAGTTCGCAGAGTGTGGATAAATCAGGTTCAACACACACTGCCAAGGGCGACCAAGGCCACGCGGCCACCGACGTGGATACGTGTGTTGTGCATCTGGCTTGACGCGCGAACCCGCAGCAAAGATGGGCGCTCGAGCCAGCGGCCCTGCTCGATGCGAAGGTGTAGCGTGGTGTTAGGACGGTCCGCGTGTTCCAGCAGGTAGGCACCGAGGAAAGCGGCGGCGTTGCCTGAGGCAGCATCTTCGCGTACGCCATTCGATTGAAAGAAAAAACGAGCCGTGAACGTACGCTCGCGTTCGCCTGGGCCGACGACGAACGCGTAAATGAGGGGAGGGAAACCTTGCGCTTCGAGCGCGGCAAACGCCTCGGGGTCAGGCCGTATGCGATCGAGGGCTTCGATCGATTGCAGTTGCACAAGGTTGGCCTGGGTGCCGACGCCAACGACTCGCGCGGGGGTGTCGAGACGCAGGTCTTGCTGCGGCAACCCGAGGGCGCGCAACAGGAGATCGACCGGACTCTCGCGCCCCACCTGGATGGGCGGCGATTCGAACCACACGGTTTCGCCGCCCTCGTCCAGCGGTTCGAACGTGATTGGCATGGTGCCCGAAGGCAGTGCCAACAGCAGCCCCTGCCCGACGTCGACCCCAACCAGGCGCTTAAGCGCCCATGCCGCACCGACGATGGGATGACCCACAAAAGCCACTTCATGGCTCGGGGTGAAGCACCGCAGCGCGTAGCTTCCATCCGGCTGCGGCAGGGGATTCACATAGGCAGTTTCCGAGAAATTCATTTCCGCAGCGAACCGCTGCATGAACGACGCTGACAAGGTCTTGTCGCTGACCACGAGGGCAAGCTGATTGCCCTCAAGGGGCCGCTCGGCGAAAACATCGAGCAAATAGAGTCGTGGACGGCTTAAGGCCGGACTGCCCTGGCCATTCATGCTCTTCCTGGCGCTGCGTCGTTCGTCCACGGCCGAGGCACCACGCGTTACCGTGGGCGGCGGAAACGCACGATCGCAAGAAACACTAGTGCCATGAACACCGTGCCTCCGACCAGGTTTCCTGCCCCCGCCAGAAGTTCATTGCGCAGAAAACCGGTGGGCCCTAGACCCCAGGTCAGGGCCTGCATCGGCCCGGTTGCGGGCAGCGTTCCACCAAGCGCGGCAGCCAGTCGACCTTGCATGAACAATGGGAGCGCGATGAACCCCGCGTTGGCAATGCAGTGCTCGGTCATGCCGGCCACGAACGCCAGTGGCCCGTAGTAAGCCAGGATCATGCGGCCAACGTCGGTGCGCGCCTTGAAGTACAGAAACAGCGCGGTCTGCAGGAACCAGGTGCAGATAATGCCTAGAGTGAACATCGATATCGAATCGGCGCCAGCCTTTGAGAATCCGAGCATGTGCGCGCGCTGCAGGAAGGGCAAGGTTGCATACGGGCCCGGCCCGATAGCGATGATGCCGACGAAGATCAATGCGCCGATCACGTTGCCAATCCAGCCCACAGCCATGAAGCCGAGGTAACTACCAAACGCCATGCGCCCCCGGACGAGCGCGATGAACCCTGCGGCCATGTCCGACGTGATGAGTGTGGAATTCGACATCAGGATTACCACAAATGAGAATCCAAACACCAACCCGCTGACCAGGTTGGCCACCCCCGGGGTCTGGATGCCAGTACTGACGGCAATGGCCAAAATCACGCCAAAGGCCACCATGCCACCGCCTGCAAGCGACTGGAATAGGTAACTTAGTGGGTATTCCCACTTCTTGACGGCGAGCGTTACCAGGCGATCCAGCGTTTCCTCGATGCTCAACGGCTCGAGGAGGTCGCCTTGGTGTCCTCCCTGCACCACGTCGAGCCCGGCTCTGCCTGGGCTCGACGTGAGCTCCTTCATAACTGCTCCCATATCTTGTCTCCTCCACCCTGTATTGGGTGATTTGGTTTATGAAGCACGAATGCGCAGCGCATCCGCCGCCTACTTGGTCGCAAATGACACTTACTCGCAAATGATCTTATCGGACCACTCCACGTTGGCCACAAAGGTCGCGGGGCTGCCGCCGGTGGCGCCGGAGGCTGCGATTTCCTCGGGGGTGATGCCGCGCGCCTTAGAACACGCGCCGCAGACTTCGATCCCGACGTGGAACTCCAAGCACTCGGCCCAGTGCTGCGACACCGGCGGCCAGCCGATTGGAATGACCGATTCGCGAACAGCGGCCCGCCCCAGATGCGCCGCTTCGCCCACCAAAAAAATGCGGACTTCGTTCCCCGCTTTGGCAAGCGCGGCGCCATGCGCAAAGACCATTGCCGCGCGGGTGGGATCATCGCTGCCCCATGAAGATTTCATAAAAATGCGTGCCATGAATCATTCCTCAATATGTTCGGAAGTTGCTCACTGGAGCGGTGTGCCCCGGCGGACGGCGGGGTCGGCCTCTGCCTCCCCCTCAGATTTCATTCAGCTTGCGTGCGACCTCCCTCATTTTGTTGGCGAGATCGTCCTCGCTGAACAACCCACGCTGGAGCATTGAATGCGCCAGTGCCAGCAGTTGCCGCTCCGGGTATGGCACATCCGCGTAGATCGTCTCGGACAGATCGTCCTCTTCGGCGCGACGCTCCAGCGCCGGAAGAGCGCAGGTGGGCACGAGATCCGGCGCGTGCGACGACGGGCTGCATGACTCCTCGGCCAGCAGATCGCAGGTCGCTTCGAGATCAATCTTCCACGGTGGATCCGGGTTGACGACGCCGTACTTGAGCGCCAGCTCATCCCAGGATTTGCCGCGCAAGCGCACCGCCTCAATGACCGGGATGGCGTTGATATCCAGGGGACGCCAGTTCCCTGCTTCGACATTGCTACTTGATGCCATGTTCATCTCCATTCGTTCGAGCGGGGCTCATCAATGATCGTGATGCACCGGGCGAACCGCCTTGATCACCGGACGCTTGGCATTTGTGGTGATGCCGGGCCTGGGCACGGCAACGCCGATCAAACAATCGCGGGTGACGATTTCAGTCAGCTGGTCCTCAGTCCAGCCATCCGTTCCTTCCGGGCGGACAGGCATGACGAGGTAACGGGTCTTCTGGTTGGAATCGGCCACGCGGATTTGCACGTCGGCCGGCAACTGAAGGCCAAACTCGGCCAACACCTGACGCGGCCAGCGCACCAGGCGGCGCCGATAGTTCGGGGTGCGGTACCACTCCGGGGATTGGCCCAGAATCGGCCGCGGATAGCAGGAGCACAGGGTACACACGACTACGTGCTTGAGCGTTGGCGTATCCGCAAGCACGCGCAGGTTGCAATAATCGCTCGGCGTGCCGAATTGGGTCGGTGGACTGGTAACCCAGTTAACCCCGACGACCTTGCTTGCCTCCACACCGTCTTCGATGCAGAGTTTCCTGTAAGCGGGGTCCAGCCACGCCTTGGCCACCATGCGGGCGGCAGGCAACGGGCCGAGGGAGTGAACATATTCCTTCCAGACGCGATGGTCTTCTGGAGAGAACAATCCCTTCTCGATTGCGAGCTCGCGCACCGCCATTTCCAGGATTTCAAAATCGCTCACCTCCTCCACCATCGGAGCAGGTTTGTGATCGTGGCTATGGCCATGATCGTGATCGTGTGAATAATCTGACGACATGTTTCTTCCTTGAATGTTGGTTTTCTCTTGACCGCTCACGCTTTTTCTAGATAGCGTTCTGGGATTTCTGTTTCCAGTGTGTCGTTCGGGAAGCCCCCACTGTATTCAGGCCAAAGGTCCTTCTGCGCGAACACAATGCTGTAGAACCATTCGACGTCCTCTTCGTTGCCAAATGCCTCATCTTCAGCGGCCGGGCTTTCATACACCAGCTTGACGATGGTGCCCTCGGCACCCCGCGTGTACATCATGGTTCGGCTGTAGAACAGGTTCGGGATATCCTTAATTCGAACGCGATCGCCTTCTTTGAATTTTGGCTTGCCTGCCATGCCCTTGAAGCATTGCGGATCACCGATTCCGGTGGCCATGCTTGCATGATGGGTTCGATCCCAGACGGGTTTGTGGCCGTGTTCCATTTTCATTGCCTCCTTCATTCAATTTATTTCGCGGGCAAATATTCGCCCAGCCCCTTGCCGGACGCCACCCGCTCGCGAAGCTCCATGATCTTGTCATGCATTTCCGTCAGGGTGACATACTGCTTATCAACGAGGATCCGGGCGGCTGTAAGCAGCCAGCGACCGTAATAGGGGAGCCCTAGATACATGGTTTGGCCGACGTCCACGTTTTGCTTGCGACGACGCTCTTCGGCCGTCCAGACGCCACGCCAAGCCAAACATTCACAAATCGCAAATGTATTCAGTTCCCAGATTTCCTCTTCTTTTTCGTGATATTCAATCGGAACGTCGGCCTCCCCGCCAATGTCGTGCGCAAGGCGCGTATAGGCACGAAACAAATCGTGATCGATCTGTGTGGGATCTGGCGCCTGGGTCTGTTTATGCAAAGCCGGCTGCATTAAACCAACAACCGACAAATGCCGATGAACTTCGTCTCTCGTGGGAGATAACATAATGTCCAGCTCCTTATATAATTCCTAAACGATTAGAGTTCTCGATGCACCCATGCTCCATGGGTGTGAACGAATTGTGCGCAAAGCACGCTGGCAATGCCAAGATTTGATTCCTATTCCTGCAATAAGCTCAGCCAATAGAATGGAAGTCGCCCACAAACCTGAAAGCGGGATGAGTGCAAACTCCACACATGACACTTGGGCGTGCCGTCTGGTGATACGGAATCTTGGATGTTGTAGAAATTTGCACGGGGCACCCGCCGCACCGACAGGATTTGTGCACGAGCCAGATCGCCGTGACCGCTTTGCGAGAAGACAAGACCCTGGCCGAGTTGAACCCGCAGTTCGAGATGCACCCCACACAAATTGGCAAGAGGACGCATTTGGTCCTCAAATATCGCGCAAATGCCTTGAGCGGCGGAGCGTCAGTCGTCGCCCCGGGGGTTCTGCCCGCGATGCATGTCAAGATCGCTCACCTCGCGCGGGAAAGCAATTTTTTGCTGGGGCATGCACCGCAGTGAGATTGCTAATTGCGAAGTGATGATGCATCGAACGTAAGAACTCGGCATCATGCGTCCTGTCATATATCAATTGCTGGTCATGTACCGAGGCGCCGGTAACTACGACTCACTTGGTGCTGATGTGCCGTGTTGGCGACACGCATCTGGAGCATCGCATCTTGGGCGCTCGATAAGACCAGATCACGATGGCATGGAGGTCGTCTTTCTCCACGCCGGGTGGGCGTGTTCAGCCCGTGCGTCGTGGCGCAAAAGGTCGCTATCGCGCTGGGTGCTTGCCATATCAGGGGTTTCATCGAGCAGGCCTTGGCTTGCTGGCGCACGCGCGATGTCGTTAACGCCGATCACGGTAGCCCGTTCGCTGGCGTGCCGGATCGCTGCTGCCAGAGCAGCATGAATCGGTGCGAGCGCGTCTTCGTGGAACCGATGTGGCGCTGCGGACCGGACGTACGACTCTGGACTGTGCCTGCAACGCTCACACTCCACTTAGCGGTTGGCGAATGCTGTTCAAACGATCGGAACTACATCGAGACGCCTGCGAACAAAGATTCGAAAACGGCGCGCGTAGAACGGGCACATCAGGCGCGCACCGGGGGCAAGACTTCATCCAGCAGTTCGATCCAGTGTTTGACCGGGACGGGCGAAGCGGCGGCCAAATGGGCTAGGCAACCGATGTTGGCGGTGACAATCTGGTCTGGATGCCGTTCCAGCAGAGTTTCGAGCTTGCGCTCGCGCAAAGCCTGGGACATGTCGCGCTGCAGCAGGGCGTACGCCCCCGCGGCGCCGCAGCACATGAATGGATAGGTGACCTGAACGAGGCGGAAGCCCGCGCGGCGCAGCAACTTCTCGACCACACCATTCAGCTTTTCGCCGTGTTGCAGGCTACACGAAGACTGGAACGCGATGCGGCGCACGGCTTGCAAGGGCGGCGGCGCATCGGGTGTGGGTCGCCACACGTCGGCGACGATTTCGCTGATATCCCGCGTCAGCTCGGATACGCGCCGCGCCTTGTCACGGTAGGCGAAATCGTCATCCAGGAGTCTGCCGTACTCGCGAAAATGCATGCCGCAGCCGCTGGCCGTTAGAACGAGGGCCTCGACGCCGCTCTCGAGATACGGCCAAAGTGCATCGATGGCCCGGCGCATGCGCGCACGCGCATCCCCCGTTTCTGCCATATGGTGGCTGAGCACCCCGCAGCAACCCTCGGGAGCTGGTTCGAGCCGGATCCCGAATCGATCGAGCACGCGTGCGGCCGCGGCATTGATGTCCGGAGCCAACGCTGGCTGTACACAGCCCTGCCAGACAAGCATGCGCCGGCCGTGCGCGCGCTGCGGCCAGGTGCCCTGCCTGCGGCGCTCCGGCACGTTAGAGCGCCAGCGTTCAGGCAATGCGCCGCGCACGGCCTGCCCCGCGCGCAGCAGCGTGGCGAACCGGTTCGGATGGGTGACAATGCCGCGCACTGCCTGCCGGGCCAACCGCTGTTTCAGCGGGCGCGGTACGGCCCGCTCGACAAGCTCGCGCCCAACGTCTAACAGGCGTCCGTACTGCACTCCCTTGGGGCAGCTGTTCTCGCACGAGCGGCAGCTCAGGCAGCGGTCGAGGTGGAACTGGAGATTGGCCCCCACCGAGCGGCCTTCCAGCGTCTTGTAGGACAGTGCCGGCGGCAAGGAAGTGGCATCGACCTGCTTGCCCTCCAGGAACAATTTGGTGAGGTAAATGCGCCCGCGCGGCCCGTCCCAACCCTCGCCGACCAAGCGAAACGTGGGGCAAACAGCTTCGCACTGACCGCAGATCACGCAGGGCTGCAGCAGTGCCTCGGCCTCTTCTCCCAGAGAGGTGCCGCGGTAACGCTGGGCAATATCGACCTTCACTGTGGTGCGCTCCCCGGAAGTCTCGGCAAATGCCGAAATGACGAAAGATTATTTATATTAATATCGGTACGCCAAAAACAAATACAATCTCGCCCCATATAATAATCATGGGAAAAATCAAAATAATAAGGGTATATTCTAGGTTTTTTGACTGGTTCTTATATGCTGGACCGCTTAATATGGCCGTTCTACCGTCGACCGCCAAGGCCAGAAGGTTCTCAAAGCTTAATGTCCACAAGCTTCGCCTGTCCAAGACCTATTCGAGATTGTTTCGATTGCCTTTGCCTATGCCCCGCATGCCACTGATCCTTCGCCACATCCGCTACCTGATCGCCGTTGCCGAGCATGGCAACTTCACGCGCGCCGCCGAGGTGCTCCACGTCTCTCAACCCACCCTGTCTCAGCAAATCCGCCAACTGGAAGACTCGCTTGGCGCCCAGTTGCTTGACCGCTCGGGGCGCGTGGTTCGGCTAACGGACGAGGGCGAGGTATTCGTCGATCATGCCCGGCGCGCCCTTTTGCTGTTCGAATCAGGCCGGCGTGCGATTCGGGAAGTAAATGAATTGAGCCGGGGCGAAATCCGTGTCGGCATGACCCCACCCCTGGCGGTGTTCATCGGGAGCATGCTCCTCGGAGAGTTCCGCAATCTGTACCCGGGTATCACCGTCATTGCGTACGAACTGACCCAGTCCGCCATCGAACAGGCGGTGGTCGACGGCACCATCGACGTGGGGCTCGCCTTTGGCGATGCACTCAGCCCCGAAGCCGTGTACTCAACGGAGATTGATGCGATGGAGCTGTGCCAGCAGGACCTACGTCTGCTGGTGTCGCAAGACAACCCTGTGGCAAACCGGACCGAGCCGATCACGCCGGCCGAGTTGGGAGATCTGGAGTTTGCGCTGTTGAGCCCGGAATATGCTTTGCGCCAGCACTTGGGACGCTATTGCGCCAAGCACGGCGTCAGACTCAACGTGAAGTTCGAATCCAACTCCCTGGGCCTGGTACTGCGCGCCGTGACCAATGGCCCGCTGGTCACGATCGCGGCCGGCGACCAGATGCGTGCTGATCCAGGCGTCAAGCTGCTCGATCTGACCCCCCAATTGCCCAAGAGGACCGCGGTTCTGCTGAGGCGCCACGGAGCTTTCGAGCGAGCAGCCTGCCGCGCGTTCAAAGATGTGGCCAAGCGCGCCTGCCAAAGCGACTAGGGTGGGCAACGAGGTCTGATTGACGTCGGCGGCGCCACCCCGGCACCTTCAAACAGTGTGGCGTGGGTGAATGACTTTGTCCTGCAGGCGTTTGAAGCCGATGAGCTTGAGCACGTACTTCTCGAAGATCGGCTCCGAGGTGCCCGCCTTCATTTTGCGGATGAAATACCTCTCGAAGGCGATTTTGGCCAAGTGCACCCACTTGCCCGAACCGAACCAATTCACGTCGCGCGGTGGAATTTGCGGAATCGCCGCAAACGCCGCTCCTGTAGTGCCGAAATCGGCCAAGCAAATTGCTTGCCAAGTTCCCTTGTGGCTGGGCTGCTGCCCGTTCAACTCTTCCTTGATGTTGCGCACAATGGCCGTGACCATCGATTCAATCATGTACCCAGTCTTGGGCACCCCGCAAGCTACCGGGGTAGGCCCCACCGGCGGAATCGCGATGCAAACCCCCGCGGAATAGATGTTCTTGAATTTCGGGCTGCGCTGGTGCCCGTCCACGATCACGAAGCCGCGCGGATTGCACAGCCCTTCGACCTTGGCGACCGCATCCACCCCCTTGAAAGCTGGCAACATCATCGAATGCTTGAACGGCAGCTCATGCTTCTTCAATACATTGCCATTCACGTCGAGTTCATCGACGTACATTTTTTCACTTTCGACCTTGGTAGTCCTGGCGTTGGTGATCCAGCGGATGTCGTGGTCGCGGAACTC
>JAGWOZ010000124.1 GCA_028870715.1 Betaproteobacteria bacterium
GTACACGCCCATGGAGATCACGCAGTTATCTTCCACGATCACACCCTCGACGACTTCCGAGCGTGCTCCGATGAAACAGTTATCACCAATAATGGTCGGGTTGGCCTGCACCGGCTCCAGCACGCCGCCAATGCCCACGCCGCCTGACAGGTGCACGTTCTTTCCGATCTGCGCACAGGACCCCACCGTGGCCCAGGTGTCGACCATCGTGCCTTCGTCGACATAGGCGCCAATGTTGACGTAGGACGGCATCAACACCACGCCCGGGGCGAGGTATGACCCATGCCGCGCCACGGCGGGTGGCACCACGCGCACGCCCGTTGCACGCATCTCTTCCTCCCCCAGACGGCTGAATTTGGTACGCACCTTGTCGAAGAAATGAAGATCCCCGGCCCGCATCATGGCGTTGTCCGTCAGGCGAAAGCTCAGCAATACAGCCTTTTTCAGCCATTGGTTCGTAACCCAGGCCCCGTCCAGCTTCTGTGCCACCCGCAGACGCCCGACATTAAGTTCAGCCAGCACGTGCTCGACCGCTTGGCGAAGCTCGGGGGTTGCCGACGTAGTGCTCAAGCTGGCACGATTGTCCCAAGCCTGGTCGATGAGAGTTTGGAGTTGTGTCGTCATGGTTAGGTCGTTCAAAGACTGCGAATGTGGGCTGCGATGCGCTCGGCCGATTCGACGCAGGAATCCACGTCGGCCACAAGCGCCAAGCGAACGCGCCCGGCGCCAGGATTGCGTCCCCCCTGCTCACGCGCGAGCAGGCTGCCAGGCAAAAGGGTGCAATTGTAGTTTTCGAGCAAGCCGCGTGCGAACGTGACATCGTCAATCGGCGTTCGCGCCCATAGATAAAACCCGGCGTCCGGTTGCTGCACGTCCATCACCGACTGCAATATCGGTAGGACGCGCGCAAATTTCTCCCGATACAGGCGTCGATTTTCCACCACGTGCGCCTCGTCGCCCCAAGCCGCACAGCTTGCCGCCTGCACGGCCGGCCCCATCGCGCTGCCATGGTATGTGCGGTACTGCAAAAAGGCTTTGAGAATCCGCGCATCGCCAGCGACGAAACCCGAGCGCAGACCTGGCACATTGGATCGCTTGGATAGCGAAGTGAACATCACCAGGCGTCGAAAATCATTCCGACCCAATTGCGCGGCTGCCTCCAAACCGCCGAGTGGCGGATTTTCACCAAACCATATTTCTGAATAACACTCATCACTCGCGATGACGAATCCATGCTGATCCGCCAGCGCGAAGAGGCGCTTCCATTCAGCCAGGGACATCACTGCCCCCGTCGGGTTTCCAGGCGAGCACACATACAGCAACTGCGTTTGGCTCCAGACCTGCTCGGGCACCGCATCCCAGTCCACCGCAAAATTTCGCGCCGCATCAACAGGCGCGAAGTGGCAATGTGCCCCCGCCAGCAGCGCCGCCCCCTCATAGATCTGGTAGAAGGGATTCGGACACACGACGGTCGCGTGCGGACGGCTGCTGTCAACCACCACTTGGCACAGTGCAAACAGGGCTTCACGCGAGCCGTTAACGGGGAGCACCTGCGTGCCGGGATCAATGGTGACCCCGTAACGATGGCCCACCCAGTCTGCGCAGGCCTGGCGCAACTCGGGTCCACCTGCGGTCGCCGGGTAACGTGCCAGCCCATCCAGGTGGTCGGCCAGAGCTTGGCGAATAAAGTTCGGAGTCGGATGCTGTGGCTCGCCGATTCCAAGGTTAATCGGCCTGTAGGCTGAACTGGGGCGCACGTCGGCCATGAGCGCGCGCAATCTCTCGAATGGATAAGGCTGAAGGCGGTTGAGCAGGGGATTCACGGCAAGACGGCAGAGTGGACCTGCATTGTAGAAATTCGTGTGATCGAGTTCGCGTGCGCGGACCTGATGAGTCTGGACCAGGCCAGAACATGAAGGAACACATTGTTACATCTCATTGCGTAACCCTGTCGCGCAATCAGCCCTGTCAAACGTTGTGGCAACGAATCCGAGCTTGATTGGTCCGAGCTGCAGCGCACTATCCTATGTCACATGCCTTCACGATCCCGCTTGACGCCGTGAGTTCCGATCCTGCGCTCGACAGGTTCTGCGTAGAGGTTCGTCCGCGCGCCATGCGCTTGGCTTTGTTGGAAACAGCTGGCAATACGCACCTCGCAGCAGATTTTGTGCAAGACAGCCTGGCGAAGTTGATCAGCAATTACCGCAATAAGCCCGCCGACGAATGGCCGCCTCTCTTTTACAGCATCCTGCGCAACCGCATTACCGATTGGCACCGGCGCAAGAAAATCGAGAAGGTCTTCGACTTTTTTTTCGCCAGTGACGAGGATGAAGATCTCGCTGCGCCCTGGGAGAGCTTGGCTGACCCGGCGCCTGGGCCCGACCACGCCTTGAGCAACCAACAGCTCGCAGGGCGCATTGCCGATGCGCTGACAAGCTTGAGCGTGCGCCAGCGTGAAGCGTTTCTGCTGCGCGAAATGGAAGGGCTTTCGATCGCGGATACCGCCCGCGTCATGCATGTAAGCGAGGGCAGCGTCAAAACGCACCATCTGCGCGCGCTTACCAGGCTGCGCCAACTGCTGCAGAGCGATAATCCGTTTCTAGGGGGTATGTAATCGTGAAAGGTGACGCCATGAACACCGACACATCCATCACTACGGTCGAACTCGACCGGTGGCGTGCTGGCTTGCTTGACGCGCAGCAAGCCCATGCCGTAAGGCAGGCCATGCAATCCGATATCCACCTCGCTGAGCGAGCGCAATTCGGCACTCAGGTTGTCGCCGGATTGGCGGCCTTACCCCAACTGGCCGCACGCCGGCGCCCAGCGCATCGCAAGCTGCGCTGGCCCAGGGTTATGGCAGCGGGACTTGTTTCTGTCACCGTTGCTGTCTTCACCATCACCGTGTTTCCCCTGCTGTCCAGCCGTACCGCAATGCTGGTCCCGCCCGCACAGCTAAATGCACAGCTGAACCCACAACTGGCGGATGCTGTGCAGAATATGGATTTCTACGAGTGGCTGGCTGCTCATCCCCAAGCTCTGCAGGACGTGCGCCATGGCAATTCAGCCTGAGACTGCGCTTGGTGCCCGGCGCCGCATCGGCAGTCGCACCGGACTGTGCGCGCTGCGTCGAACGCTCCTAGCCATCGTGCTGTTTGAGCTCTTCACCGCGCTGCCCGCAGTCGCCAATCCGAACCCCGGTGGAGGGCCACAGTGGAACCAACGCATGCAGCAATGGGAACGCATGCCGCCCGATCGGCGCCAGCGCATCCTGCGCGAACAGCAGCGTTACCAGCGCCTGTCGCCACAGGAGCAAAAACGCCTGAGGGAGCAATACCGCGAACGGCAGCGCTGAGTGCCCCGCTCCGGGCTAGATGAACCCGCTCGCCTTGCTCGCCCCTGCGATCGCGCCCCGTACGCAATCGACGCAATAGCGCCTGCCGTTCGGCCCTTCATCCTCCACTAAACCGTGAATGTCGGTTGCAAAACCCGGAAACTGCCGATTGAATTCCCGCGCAAACTGCAGGTACTGAACGATCTTGCGGTTGAATCGCTCCCCCGGAATCAACAGCGGTATGCCTGGCGGATACGGCGTGAGTAGCGCCGTCGTGATCCGCCCTTCCAACTCGTCGATACCGACACGTTCAATGTCACGGTGAGCCATGCGCGCGTAGGCCTCTGTGGGTGTCATGGCCGGTTGCAGATCGGAAAGGTACATTTCAGTCGTCAGCTTCGCCACGTCGGCCGCCTCGTAAGCGGTGTGGATGCGCTGGCATAGGTCACGCAGCCCAACGCGTTCATATACGGGATATTTGGCGATGAACTCGGGCAGGATGCGCCACAGCGGCTGGTTGCGGTCGTAGTCGTCTTTGAACTGCTGCAGTGCGGTTACCAAGGTGTTCCAACGGCCCTTCGTGATGCCGATGGTGAACATGATGAAAAAGCTGTACAGGCTCGTTTTTTCAACGATGACACCATGTTCAGCCAGATATTTCGTAACGATGGCCGCCGGAATGCCCGTTTCACTGAAGCGCCCATGCATGTCAAGGCCCGGTGTGATTACCGTGGCCTTGATCGGATCGAGCATGTTGAATCCTGGCGCCAACTCGCCAAATCCGTGCCAGTTGGCCTGCGGGCCAAGCAGCCAATCCTCTCGCGCGCCAATGTCCTCTGGCGCCAATTCGTCAGGCCCCCATACCTGAAACCACCAGTCGTGGCCGAACTCTTCGTCGACCTTACGCATGGCGCGCCGAAAATTCAGGGCCTCCAGAATGCTTTCCTCCACCAACGCGGTTCCGCCAGGCGGCTCCATCATGGCGGCCGCCACGTCACACGATGCGATGATTGCATACTGTGGTGACGTGGAACTGTGCATCAGATAGGCCTCGTTAAATCGCGGTCGGTCCAGGCTGCGCGTTTCGGAGTCTTGCACCAGAATCTGCGAGGCTTGGCTCAAGCCCGCCAAGAGTTTGTGCGTCGACTGGGTGGAGAAAACCATGGATTCCCGCGTCCGCGCACGCCCTTGACCTATGGCATGCATGCCGCCGTAAAAAGGGTGAAAGGTCGCATGCGGCAGCCACGCTTCGTCGAAATGAAGGGTGTCGATATAACCGTCGAGCATGTGCTTAATGGTGTCCACGTTGTAAAGCACGCCGTCGTACGTGGATTGGGTAATGGTCAGCACACGGGGCTTGACCTTCCCCGCCAGATGCGCTGTGAGCGGATTGGCGGCAATCTTGCGTTCAATGTTTTCGGGTTTGAATTCGTCGCGCGGGATGGGCCCAATAATGCCGTAGTGGTTTCGCGTGGGCGTGAGAAAAACCGGCAGTGCCCCGGTCATGATGATTGCGTGCAGCACGCTCTTATGGCAATTGCGATCCACCACGACAACGTCGCCGGGCGCCACGGTGGAATGCCACACCATCTTGTTCGAGGTGGATGTTCCATTCGTGACAAAGAACAGATGGTCTGCATAAAAAATGCGCGCTGCATTCCGCTCGCTTGCGGCCACGGGGCCTGTGTGGTCGAGCAACTGTCCCAGCTCATCCACTGCGTTGCACACGTCTGCGCGAAGCAGGTTTTCGCCGAAGAACTGGTGGAACATCTGCCCAACTGGGCTCTTGAGGAAGGCCACACCGCCTGAATGGCCAGGGCAATGCCAGGAGTAGGAGCCGTCCGCCGCATAGCCGACAAGAGCCCGAAAAAACGGTGGTGCAAGCGAGTCTAGATAGGTGCGCGCCTCGCGGATGATGTGGCGTGCGACAAATTCCGGTGTGTCCTCAAACATGTGGATGAATCCGTGCAACTCGCGCAGGATATCGTTCGGAATATGGCGCGATGTACGGGTCTCACCATAGAGATAAATCGGAATCTGGGCGTTGCGAAAACGAATTTCCTCAATGAATGTGCGCAGGGTTTGCACCACTGGCGCCTCGGCCCCCGCCTCGGCCGCGGCGAACTCCTCATCGTCGATGGACAGAATGAAGGCGCTCGCGCGTGATTGCTGTTGGGCGAAGCTGGAGAGATCGCCAAAACTCGTCACACCCAGAACCTCGATGCCTTCGGCCTCAATGGCCTGCGCCAAGGCGCGGATGCCCAAGCCAGAGTTGTTTTCGGAGCGAAAATCCTCGTCGATAATGACGATCGGAAAACGAAAGCGCATGATGAGCTCCGGTAAGGGACCCGCTCAGGAGTTGAGCGAAACGGGGAGTGTAGAAAATCCTGTGGGCACGATCAGATTGTCGTGCCCCTAGCCCAACCCGAACGCGACGAAGAACGCCAATCCGCGCTCGCCGCCGGCCGGTCGTTCCCTAGCCGTCCTGAAATGGGTCGATGGCGCGCCACTCGGGCTGCGCCCTGTCGAGTCCCCAATGCTCACGAGTCAGCTGCCACATCAACCACGTGTGCGTCGTGAGCAAGACCGCGACCAAGGCATCGAGCACTGTATTGCCCATGATTGTTCTCTGCTGCGTTCGTCGAACGAAGGCTTGTTGGCGTCAGGGAAGCTCGATCAATGGGTCAATGTCTTCGTCATCATCGGCCTCACGCGCTTCCTGCGATAGAGTCAAGCAGAGCATGCCCAAATAATGCATCAGATCCGGATCCACCGGTTCCCCGTCCAAGATGCCGCTCAGGATTTCAATGCCCTTTTCCAGATCACCGCGGGTTTCTTCGTCGAGTTGCATGACAGGCTCCCAGCTTTTCGCACGCGTAATCACCACGATCACAGCGATTCATAGGGTACGCTTCGAAACGTGCCGATATCTTTGTTTCAGCGCAAACAACTGCCATATTTGCGTGAAGCGCAAAGACGCAACTCTGGATGCAGTCCCTTAGCCATCGCGATTCGGTGTGCCGTCGCTGTTTGGTCCGGGCCTTCCGCACATGGCGTCAACCTCCTCAGATCTCGACCGCTAGCACTGCCGCATCGGCGCGGATGCGCGGCTGTGCACGACGTAATCTGGGTCCGCGCGGACGGCCCCACTAAAGGACAATATGCCCGGACTTGCGGGTCCGTGCGGCCGCTCACCCTCTGCATTCGCGCGGACGTGCGACCGCAAGTCCCAGCGGACCTGGTCCAAAGCTACCCATGCACGGCGAAGCCACCTACCTGAAGGACGCGCTGCGCCGATCCGCAATCACCATGCTGGCGACGTAAACGCCCTGTGTCTATGATGAACGTCTCGTTTGAGGAAAAAGCCATGATGAGCACCCCAATGCAATGGTGGATCGCCGCTGCTCTGCTGGTGGCACTGGAACTCACCAGTGGCACCTTTTATCTGCTGATGCTGGCGGTGGGAGCCGTGGCTGGGGCAATGGCCGCGCATCTGGGCTTGAACGTACCGCTGCAGTGGGTGAGCTCAGCCTTGGTCGGCACCGGTTCGGTCTACGCGCTGTACTCGATGCGAAAAAAACGCTTCAAACCCGCGCCGGGAGCCAATCGCGACATCAATTTGGACATCGGCTCGGTAGTCCAAGTCGATGCCTGGGACAACCATGGCGAAGCCCGCATCCGATACCGGGGCAGCGACTGGCAGGCGCGCTTCGGAGGAAAGGGTCCACTGCAGTCGGGCCAATTCCGCATCAAGGCGCTGGACGGCAACACGCTGGTGCTTGAGCCGCTTGCCGGCGACGCCGCTGCCCACGCGCGTGCACAATCAGAGACTCATCCATCCTGACGGGCTACCCTCCTCAGGCACGGTCACCCAAACAACCCGCCCATTCTGGAGATTCGCAGTGGAACTTGCACTCGTCCTGGTCATCATCGGCATCATCATCGTCTCTCGTGGCGTGAAGGTCGTGCCGCAGCAGCATGCGTGGGTCGTTGAGCGTCTGGGTAAATACGACCGCACCCTCGCGCCGGGCTTGAGCTTCATTGTTCCTTTCGTTGACCGTGTGGCATACAAACACATGCAGAAGGAAGTGCCGCTGGATATCGCCAGCCAGGTGTGCATCACGCGCGACAACACTCAACTCACGGTCGACGGCATTCTTTACTTCCAAGTGACGGACCCGATGCGTGCAAGCTATGGCTCCTCAAACTACGTGGTGGCCATATCGCAGTTGGCACAAACCACCTTGCGCAGCGTCATCGGCAAGCTCGAACTAGACAAGACGTTCGAGGAGCGCGACTTCATCAACCACAGCGTCGTGTCTGCCCTGGACGAGGCAGCAGCCAACTGGGGCGTGAAGGTGCTGCGTTACGAGATCAAGGACCTCACGCCACCGGCGGAAATTCTGCACGCAATGCAACGCCAGATCACCGCAGAGCGCGAAAAGCGTGCAGTCATTGCCACATCTGAGGGTGCGCGCCAGCAACAGATCAACCAGGCCGAGGGGGAGCGGCAGGCCTTCATCGCCCGCTCTGAAGGCGAGCGCCAGGCAGCAATCAACCGCGCCCAAGGCGAAGCGGCCGCTATTGAGGCTGTGGCCAACGCCACAGCGCGTGCGCTGGAAGTTGTTGCCTCGGCAATCGGAAAACCTGGCGGCGTCGATGCCGTGCAGCTCAAAGTCGCGCAGCAGGCGTTGGACGCCTACGCCAACTTGGCCAAAGCAAGCACAACGCTCGTCGTACCCGGTGACATGAGCCAAGCGGCTGGCTTGATCGCTTCGGCGATGGCTGTGCTGAAGAAGACCCAGTGAGCTTGCAGCCTTGGATCGCGGCCATTGCACTCCAACCGATGAAACATCTGGCGCCGGAAGCAGCCAACGCGCTCCCCGCTCGTGCATTAGCTGCGCGCGCGAGGCCGCGCTGCAGGCTTTGCTTTGCGGCGACCCCGCAGCCAAGACAAGCTTGACCTTAGCCCTGCGTGATGACCTGAGACGTGGTGCGGTAAGCATTGCCTCCGAACGCATCTTCAAGGCACCGTCAGCAACGCTGCCCGGGCGCCCCGCTCGCCCTGCCCTTCTGCCACCTCAGGACGTGCCCCGGCGCCGACTCGGCAGTCTGGAGGGACGTGCCGCGCTGGTGCATGCGATCGCTCATATCGAGTTCAATGCGATCAATCTGGCATTGGACATCGTCTGGCGCTTTCCCAACCTTCCCGAGTCGTTCTACCGTGATTGGCTCAATGTAGCAGCCGAAGAAGCGCTTCATTTCACGCTTCTCGTTGAGCATCTGCGGACCCTTGGATACGACTACGGCCACTTTCCGGCGCACAACGGGCTGTGGAATATGGCCGAAAAAACCGCAGACGATCTGCTTGCCCGCTTGGCGTTGGTGCCACGCACGCTGGAGGCACGCGGATTGGACGTCAACCCCGGTATACGCGCCAAGCTTGCAGCCGCAGGCGATACGTCGGCCGCCACCATTCTCGATCGCATCCTGGCCGACGAGATCGGCCACGTGCACATTGGGAATCACTGGTATCGGTGGGCCTGTACGCGCGCTGGTCTGGACCCTATTGCCGCCTATGCCGAGTTGGCCGCGCGCCATCAGGCACCACGCCTGAAAGCGCCGTTCAACCACACAGCCCGCCTGCAGGCTGGATTCACACAGTCCGAGATCGATTGGCTAGAGCAGATCTCGGCAACGGTGCCACCAGCCCCTTGAAATTTCAGCCTCCTTTTCCCATGCAAGCCAAGGATATCGTCCTGGCCCTGATCGTGGTGGCGGTCTGGGGCTTCAACTTTGTCGTCATCAAGATTGGCCTGCTTGGTCTGCCGCCACTGCTTTTCACCAGTCTGCGGTTTTTCTTCGCCGCCATCCCCCTCGTATTCTTTGTGCGCAGACCGGAGATTCCTTTGCATCGTCTGATGGGCTGGGGGCTGGCACAGTTCGCTTTGCAGTTTTCCCTGCTCTTCGTCGGCATGAAGCTGGGCATGCCGGCTGGCTTGTCGTCACTGGTGATCCAGCTTCAGGTCTTTTTCACCATCGCCCTAGCATGGTGGCTTTTGCATGAACGTGCCCATGCGAACCAACTGATTGGCGCTGGCGTTGCGCTGAGCGGAATGGGCATTGTGGCTTGGCATCTTGATACGCGATCCACGCTGGTCGGATTGCTACTCGTCATGGGTGCCGGCCTGTCCTGGGCAATGGCAAACATTCTTTCAAAACGCATGGGCCGGGTGCAGCCCTTAGCCTTGGCCGTATGGGGAAGTCTCGTCGCCGTGCCGCCCTTATTCATGGCCTCAGCCCTGATCGAAGGCCCACTCGCGATATGGCACGCCCTTCAGGGGTTGACCCCCGAATCGTCACTTGCGGTGCTGTTTCAGTCCTACCCCAACACGCTGTTCGGCTTCGGCGTGTGGTCGATGCTCATGCGCCGCTACCCAGCAGCACAGATCGCACCCTTCAGTTTGCTCGTGCCAGTTGCCGGCATGCTGTCGGCCAGCATCGTTCTGCACGAAACCCTACAGACATGGAAGATCGAGGCTGGGGTCCTCGTTCTAGGCGGATTGGCCGTGAATCAGTTCGCTGGGGGACTTCGGACATTGCTCCGTCGTGCATTCCGCTAGGGGCTTGGCTGGCTTGACCCGGTGCGCGACAACCCCTGGCATGGATGCCGTG
>JAGWOZ010000361.1 GCA_028870715.1 Betaproteobacteria bacterium
CCCCGATCCGATGGGATGGCCAAGGCGAGCGGCCGTGCGCCAGTATGAAGCCGACGGGCACGGCATTTGAGAGCCCTTCTGCACCGTGAATACCCGGCGCATTGCCCACCTGGATATGGATGCATTCTTTGCTTCGGTGGAGTTATTGCGTTACCCCGAGCTACGGGGACACCCTGTGGTGGTTGGCGGACGCCATGATTGGCACCCGGTGATGAAGACTGACGGAACCCGGCGCTTTGCCCGGCTTCGCGAGTACGCAGGGCGTGGAGTGGTGACTACATCGACATACGAGGCGCGCGCCCTGGGCGTTTTTTCCGGCATGGGCATGATGAAGGCGGCGGTGCTCGCGCCAGAGGCCTTTTTGCTGCCAGCCAATTTCGAAGCATACCGGCACCATTCCAGTCTATTCAAAGCGGCAGTGGCCAGTATCGCCCCGCAAATCGAGGATCGCGGAATCGATGAAATTTACTGCGATCTCAGTCTGCTACCGGATGACACCATGGCGCTGGCGCAGCAGATGAAACAGGTCGTGCGTGAAGCGACTGGCTTGAGCTGCTCGATTGGCATCACCCCAAACAAACTGCTATCCAAGATCGCGTCGGAATTAGACAAGCCCGACGGCATTACGATCCTGAGCTTTGAGGACGTGCCCACTCGAATTTGGCCGCTTCCGGTCAGCAAGGTCAATGGGATCGGGCCAAAGGCTACGCTCAAGCTCGAAGGGCTTGGAATTCGCTCGATCGGTGAATTGGCGACGGCAGATGCGGGATTGTTGCAGCAGCACTTCGGCGCCACCTATGCGACATGGCTCAGGAATGTGGCCGAGGGCATCGACCATCGCCCCGTCATAACCCAAGCCGCACGGAAGTCCATTAGCCGCGAAACCACCTTCGAGCGCGATCTGCATCCGCTTGTTGACCGAGCTGAGCTTTCAGCCGTGTTTGGGGAACTCTGCAAGCGCGTTGCATCGGATCTGCAGCGCAAGGGGTTGGCCGGCCGCACCATTGGGATCAAGGTGCGCTTCGAGGACTTTCGCACAGTCACCAGGGATTTGTCGCTGATCACCCCGACAGCCGATGCGCAGACAATCCAGCGCGCCGCCAGAATGTGCCTTAGGAAGATCGAGCTTCGGCAACGGTTGCGTTTGCTTGGGGTCCGGGCAGGCACTCTTACGGGGTCTAAAAATCGGGTGGAGGGTGCAAACCATCCGCCGCAGCAGATGGATCTGTTGGAGATCCAATGCGATCAAACGAGGTAGGCGTGGAAGTCGCATCATCGGGCCGAACGAAGGTGCCGGGGTGCGGCGTTCTTGAGGGCCGGGCACGGTTGACTCCCGACTCCGCCCCGGCTCAGCTATTGGAAAGGAGAGCGAGGAGGCGCGCCAATACTTCAGGAATTTGCGGCTTCACAAGGAAGCGGGGCAAGGGCCGTCGCAGGGTCACGGATCAATGCGCTTGGTCACCACGAACAACGGTATGGCGTGGGCGCTGGCACAATGAAAGGGGTTGCATGCATGGGCACACGCCGCGTGCACGCAGGGGTGTTACGAAGGGCGCTGTCTGGCAATGTTCGTTTACGCTGTCCCAAACACCGGCACGCAGCCCCGAGGTGAAATGGTCGCGCCTTGTGGTTTGGCTCGACTGGCGGATTAGGTTTTCTAGCAAACTCCGCACCGGGCGAGTGACGCCGTGCAAGGTCAATGCCTGGCTTGCCAATTCTGGTGTGTGCGTTTCCCAGCGATGGCAGGCACAAAAAAACCGTAAGTGCCTGTTCTTATGGCAGCTTA
>JAGWOZ010000125.1 GCA_028870715.1 Betaproteobacteria bacterium
AGGCATTCATGGGCAGAGGCGTGTCGGGTTGTGCCACTTGCGATGGCTTTTTCTACCGCAACCAGCCGGTGTGCGTGGTGGGCGGTGGAAACACCGCTGTGGAAGAAGCGCTCTACCTGACCGGCATTGCAAGCAAGGTCACGGTCATCCATCGCCGCGACAAGTTTCGCGCCGAGCCGATCCTGGTTGACCGGCTGATGGACCGCGTGAAGGAAGGCAAGGCCGAACTCAGACTCTGGAGCGAACTGGACGCTGTGCTGGGGGACGCCAGCGGAGTGACCGGCGTGCGCATCCGCAGCGCGCAGACGGGCGAAAAATACGACCTCGCGGTCAATGGCTGCTTCATCGCCATTGGCCATCAACCCAATACCCAACTGTTTGAAGGCAAATTGGACATGAAAGGCGGCTACATCGTCACCCGAGGAGGCTTGGAGGGCATGGCCACCGCAACCAGCGTGCCAGGTGTGTTTGCCGCGGGTGACGTGCAGGACCATGTCTACCGCCAGGCCATCACCAGTGCCGGAACCGGCTGCATGGCCGCACTGGACGCGCAGCGCTACCTGGAAAACCTTCCCGCTTGAGTCTTGCTGGCTCAGCGGACCACCGCCGGGGGAGACCGCAAAGCGCGTCGCTGCGCGGGAGCACGTCGGCCATTTGCCGGACGCCGACGCGCTTTCGCCACGAAGTCCCCCGCGACCCATGGTCTTCTTTGGATTGCTTCGCACAGCCACGCAGCACCCAATCCAGCGCGAACGCGTGGGCAAGACGATTGCCACCGATCCCAAGCAGGCCTCTTGCAAGGCCGCGGGCAAGCTGAGCGTTCTTCCGTGTGCTGGAGTCATGCAGGCGGAGTCCTCGGCCCGGCGCATGACCATCGGCGGCAACGGCCGGGAGCCATCTGGCTCATTTGCAGCGTCCTTGCGCAGCGCAAGGACGAAGGAAGGTCTGTGGGTGACCCGCATGGATTCCGCCGATCCATTGTTCAGCCGGGACCCTGATTGCCGGTTAGCGCGGCACGCACTGCCAGAGTTTCAGCTTCATGTCAGGCTTACCCTGCAGGCTTGAGGGTGAATTACAAAAACGAGGAGATTGACATGAACATGGCCGCAGGAGCCTTTCTGGAAGCGCGCGACACCCTGTTTGCGCTGCGCGCCGACCATCCCACCGCACAAAAGCGGTTCACATGGCCGAAGCCTGAGCGCTTTAATTGGGCGCTTGACTATTTTGACCCCATGGCGCGCGACAATCCTGCCACAGCGCTATGGATCGTGGAGGAGGATGGCAGCGAAACCCGCCTGAGTTTTGCAGACATGCACCTTCGCAGCCAGCGCATGGCGACATTCTTGCGGCAACACGGGGTGAAACGCGGGGACCGCGTCATGCTCATGCTTCCCAACTGTCTGGCCCTTTGGGAGGTCATGCTTGCCGCCATCAAAATCGGGGCGGTGATGATTCCGGCCACCACGTTGCTCACGGCAGAGGATCTCGTTGACCGCATTGATCGCGCCGACATCGCGCAAATCGTGACAACCGTGCAAGATGCAGCGAAGTTCGATACCCTTCCCCTGTCCACGATGGGCCGGGTGCGAGGGCGCTTTGCAACGGCACCGCGCCCCGGTTGGGTCGACCTCGCAGGCGCTGACGCGGCGAGCACCGCTTTCACGCCCGACGGTCCGACGGCAGCGTCTGATCCGCTGTTGCTGTACTTTACATCGGGCACGACTTCGCGCCCGAAATTGGTGCAGCACACCCACATCAGCTATCCCATCGGTCACCTGTCCACGATGTACTGGATCGGCTTGCAACCTGCCGACGTGCACTGGAATATCAGCTCCCCCGGATGGGCCAAGCACGCTTGGAGCTGCTTTTTCGCACCCTGGAACGCTGGAGCGTGCGTATTCGCCTTCAATCAAGGGCGCTTCGACGCCCAGGCAGCACTCGCCGCGGCTGCCCGCTGCGGCGTGACAACACTGTGTGCGCCGCCCACCGTTTGGCGGCTGTTTATCCAGCAGGACCTGAAGAGCTTTCCGGTGCGATTTCGGGAGCTTGTCGGTGCGGGTGAACCATTGAACCCGGAAATCATCGCCCGCGTGCAGGCGGCCTGGGGCATCACCATTCGCGACGGCTATGGCCAGACCGAGACATGCTGCATGATCGGAAATGCCCCCGGACAGCCCGTGACCCCCGGTGCAATGGGCCGGCCATTGCCCGGCTGGCAGATCGAACTGCTCGATTTGGATGGAAACCCCGCAGAGGAAGGCGAAGTCTGTGTTGCCCTCGAACCACGCCCGGTAGGCCTGATGGCCGGCTACGCGGGCGATGCTGAGAAGACTGCCCAGGTCATGCACGCTGGCTACTACCACACCGGTGATGTGGCCCAGCGCAATTCCGACGGCACTTTCACTTTCGTCGGGCGCACCGATGACGTCTTCAAAGCCTCCGACTACCGCATCAGCCCCTTCGAACTCGAAAGCGTGCTGGTCGCGCACGCCGCCGTAGCGGAAGCTGCCGTCGTACCGAGCCCCGATCCTGCGCGCCTTGCCGTGCCCAAGGCGTTCATCTCGTGCCGCGCGGGCTATTCCCCGAGTGCCGAACTGGCCCTGGATGTACTTCGCTACGCGCGGGAACACCTCGCTGCTTATAAGCGCGTGCGGCGCATCGAATTTTACGAACTGCCCAAGACGATCTCAGGCAAGATCCGTCGGGTCCAACTGCGTGCACTGGAACAGGCGCCGCGAATCGGGGGCGCCCGTCGGCCAATGGAATTCTGGGAGGAGGACTTTCCGGAACTGCGCCGGTGAGCATGTGCCCGCGCGTTCCCCTTTCTCGCCCGGCCCGACGCACAGCGTCACATAGGCGAAGGCGACCGGGCAGGAGGTGGTCAGGCGGGCGGTTTTCGCTTGTTGTTCCGTGCTTGGCTGGATCCAATCACAGCGTGCAACGGCGCAAAGTCATGTTCAAGCTGGACCCGAATGCAGCGCAGATGGCGCGGCTTGATGCTTCAACGCGGGTGCACTGCGAGCTGTACAACGCGGCCCTCGAAGAGCGCATCAACGCCTGGGCCGGCGCGTGCGGCAAAAGGCCGGGGTCAACCGCAAGATTTTCTCGGCGGGGTTCGGCATGGCGCATCCCATGCTCGCATACAAAGCGGAAGAAGCTGGTACGCGGCTGCCCCGGAGCAATACGCGCCAGCGCAAATCGTCGCAACGCTGCGCGGCGTGCTGTGCGATTGCTCCCAAGACGTTAGCGCAGCGTGTGCATGGATGCCTGCACTGCGGGCACGCGGCACTGCGCGACCGCAACGGCGCATCGCTGGTGCTCATCGACGCCCATGCGGCGCAGTACATCCCGCGACGGGGCACGCCAGGGACAGGCGTGGCGGCGTGACCCAAACCTCTGGCCCGGCGACGGTGCAAGTCCAGGTCCTTGGCCCCCGAAACCCCCACGACAACGCCATGCGTTTAGTGGCCGAAGCGTGCATCGCGGCAATATGAGAGGCGTGCTCAGGGCATTGCCGACTCAAAGGACCATGGCGCCTGGATGAAATGCTCTCGGTAATGGAGCAACTCGTCGATGGATTCGTGAATATCGGCAAGCGCCGTGTGCTCCTGCCGTTTCTTGAACGACGCGCACACCTCCGGGCGCCAACGCCGCGCGAGTTCCTTGAGCGTACTCACGTCCAGGTTGCGATAGTGAAAATACGCTTCCAGCCGCGGCATCCAGCGCGCCATGAAGCGCCGGTCTTGGCAGATGCTGTTGCCGCACATCGGGCTCTTGCCGGCAGGGACATAACGGGCGATGAAATCCAGCAACTGTTGCTCGGCCCCCTCCTCGTTCAGGGTGCTATCGGCCACTTTCTGGATCAGGCCCGAGCGGCCGTGGGTGCCCTTGTTCCACGAATCCATCGCGTCCATCACCGCTGACGTTTGGTGCACCACCAGCACAGGACCTTCCACCCGCGTGCGCACTTGGGGATCGGTGACGACAATAGCCACCTCGATAATGCGATCGGACTCAGGGTTCAGCCCGGTCATTTCCATGTCCACCCATAAAAGGTTCGACTCATGCGGGGTAATTTTCGCGGCTTCAATGGACAGGCTCATGCGCAAATTTCTCGAAAATGGAGAGGGGGTCCGGATGACGTCGACAGGGTCTACGGTAGGCGTAACCTGCACGAGTGCAGCCCGGGTGGAATAATGCGGCCGCTGCAAGGCTGAGGATTGCCCACCTAGGGTCAGGCACCTTGCGCTGGAGCACGATTCTCGCATGAGCCCTCAAAACATCACCTTACTATGGTCGGCCCTATTTGCCGCCGCACTCGTGGCCGGTACCGGCCTCAAGCTTTGGCTGGCGACACGACAGATCCGCTATGTCCGGGCGCACCGCGCCGAGGTCCCCGCCGCGTTTGCTGCGGTCATCAAGCCGTCCGCGCATGAAAAGGCCGCGGATTACGCCGTGGCGCGAACGCGATTTGGGATGTGGCATACGCTCTTTTCGGCAGCCGTAATCCTGGGCTGGACCTTTCTGGGCCTGCTTCAAGCCCTGGCCGACTGGTCCGCCGCGCACTTTGGAGCAGGCTTGCTTGCGCAACTGCTGTTGCTGGTGGAGTTCGCGCTCATCGGCGCCGTGATTGAGCTGCCTTGGAGCCTGTGGCAGACGTTCCGGCTCGAGGCACATTTCGGGTTCAATCGCAACACGCCTGCATTGTTCATCGCCGACCTGCTGAAAAACCTGATCGTGTCGGCCTTGCTCCTGCTGCCACTTGGCCTGCTCGTACTTTGGCTCATGCAATTCACTGCGCTATGGTGGCTTTGGTCCTGGGCAGCCTTCGCCGTCTTCAGCCTGGCAATGATGGTCGCGTTCCCAATGTTCATTGCCCCGCTCTTCAACCGCTTTGACCCATTGGCCGACGGCGAGGTCAAAAGCCGCGCGCAGGCCCTGATGCAGCGTTGCAGCTTTGCGCTGAAGGGCCTTTACGTGATGGACGGCTCGCGTCGCAGCGCCCATGCCAATGCCTATTTCACCGGTCTGGGGGCTGCGCGACGAGTGGTATTGTTCGACACCCTGCTTAAACAGCTCAACGCGGCCCAGATCGAAGCCGTGCTTGCGCACGAAGTCGGCCATTACAAACGCCACCATATCCAGCAGCGCCTCATCGTTACCCTGTTGCTCAGTTTGGCAGGTTTTGCGCTGATCGGCTGGCTGTCCAAGCAGGTTTGGTTCTACACCGGGCTTGGTTATATGCCGAACATGCTGGGCGGCAATGCAGCAGCGGCGCTGATCCTATTCATGCTGGCCATGCCTGTGTTTGGCGTGTTCTTCAGTCCACTGTCAGCGAGTTGGTCGCGTAAGCACGAGTTCGAAGCTGACGCTTATGCGTCTGAACACAGCGATGCTCGTCAGCTCGGGGCTGCGCTCGTGCGCATGTACCAGGACAACGCCTCCACGCTCACGCCTGACCCCCTGTACGTCCGCTTTTACTATAGCCACCCTCCGGCCTTGCAGCGCTTGGCGCGCATGGGAGCGCTCACCGCGCTGGCAGGCGCCACCGAACAGCAGCATGCCCAGGCTGGCGGAACACAGCCATAGCCGAATTGCGTGCATCCACCCCGGACCACTCGACTTTGAACGACCTGCGATGATGTCTTTTGAGCAACTTCTACAGGCGCATTGCCAACCGCAGGTTGGGCGATCCCTGGCGGCGTCCGATATACGCGATCAGCTCGCAGTGCTGCCCGAGTGGCAGTACAAGGAGGGTCGCATCGAACGCACGTACGCCTTTCGCGGCTATTTCGACACCCTTGCCTTTGTCAACGCGCTGGCCTGGATGGTGCACCGCGAAGACCATCACCCGGACCTTGGAGTGCACCACAACCGCTGCGTGGTGACCTTCAACACGCACTCGGTGGGAGGCATTTCTTACAACGATTTCATTTGCGCTGCGAAAGTCGAGGCGCTCTACGCCCAAAGGCCATTCATCTGAATCCGATCGCGCCCACGCCGAACCTGCCCCTTCGACCGGCACGAATCGTTGCCGCCTTCGGCCGCAGCTATTTGGCTGATACGGGTGTCGGCGAGCCGCTGCCCTGCGTGGCGCGTGGCAAACGCAGCGTCGCCGTCTGTGGCGACCGCGTCATGCTGCAGCCGGGGACGCCCGCAGTCATTGCCTCGATCCTCCCACGCTCCAATGTGCTGTGGCGCCAAGATGCATGGCGCAGCAAAATCTTCGCCGTGAACTTGGATCTGCTTCTCGTCGTCACCGCCTCGGAGCCCGCACCAAATCTTGAGCTTGTGGGGCGTGCATTGATTGCGGCGCAGGCCGAGGGCATTCCGGCAGCCATCATCCTCAACAAGTGTGACCTTCCCTCCACGCCTGCGCTGCGTGCGAAGCTGCAGCCCCTTCAGAAGGCCGGCTATGCTGTTATTGAGCTTACGGCCCGCCAAGCCCCCGCACAGGCAACTGCCATCCTTTCAACGTGGCTCGACGGACGCACGACGATGCTCATCGGGGCTTCAGGCGTGGGCAAATCAACCTTGGTCAACGTGCTGGCACCGGGTGTGCAGGTGCATACTCAGGCGATCTCGGCTGCCCTCAACGCGGGGCGCCACACCACCACGGCCACACGGCTATACAACCTACCTGGGCTCGGCCCCGGTAGCGCCCTGCTTGACTCTCCCGGTTTCCAGGCATTCGGCCTGAACCACCTCTCGGTGACGCAGTTGCAGCACGCATTGCCGGAGATCGCAAAACTGAACGGCACCTGCCGCTTCAACAACTGCACACACAGACAGGAGCCGGGCTGTGCCGTGCGTGCTGCCGTAGAGGCTGGCAATCTCGATGGGTCGCGCTACGCTCTGTATCTGCGTGTCCTGGATGAGTTGCTCGGCGCTCCCAGCACGAAGGCGACGCCATGAAACGCCTGCGCGCCGCGCCAAATCTTGTCGTCGCCACCATGTGGGCCGACGCGCTCAACGCCGCCGGGTATCCAGCCCAGGTGTTTTCCCGCTATCTCTCCAGCATCGCCGGCGAGATACCGCCTGACCAGGCGTTACCCACCGTTTGGGTGATGGATGCCCGACAGGCTTTGGCCGCACTGGCGTTCCTGGACGCGCTCGAGCGCCCCTGCGCCAGTCCGCCATGGATCTGCACTGGGTGTGGCGAGCGCCACACCGGCTCATTCAGCCAGTGCTGGAATTGCGGAGCACAACGCCCTGCGGACTCCTGAAGTTGGCAGCGGGCGCCTCAGACGGGGCACTGCGGTACACACGGGACTGGCAATCGCGGCGCTGCGCTTAATCAGCCAGGCGCCCGAGCAGAAGAAATTCCATGAGTGCCTTCTGCACATGCAAGCGGTTCTCTGCTTCGTCCCACACGACGCTTTGCGGCCCGTCGATCACAGAAGCCTCCACCTCTTCACCCCGATGGGCTGGCAGGCAATGCATGAACACGGCTTTCGGATCAGCGCCGCGCATCATCGCCTGGCTCACCATGAAGCCCTGAAATGCCTGCAGTCGCGCAGCATTCTCGGCCTCATAGCCCATACTCGTCCAAACGTCCGTCGTGACCAGATGCGCGCCGACGCAGGCCTCTGCTGGATCATCGAAGCAACGCAGATGGCTCTGTTCATTCGCGCTGACAGGATAGCTTGGCCGGTTCACATCCACCCAGTACCCCGGCGGGCCAGCGAAATGGACTGTGAAATCCAAGATGGCTGCCGCTTGCAGCCACGTGTAGAGCATGTTGTTGGCGTCTCCAACCCAGGCGACGGTTTTCCCCTGAATGCTTCCTCGGTGCTCGATATAGGTGAACACGTCGGCAAGCACCTGGCAGGGATGGAACTCATTGGTCAAGCCATTGATGACGGGCACACGGGAATACGCAGAGAATCGCTCGACGATGTCTTGGCCGTAGGTGCGGATCATGACAAGGTCCACCATGCGTGAAAACACCTGTGCTGCGTCTTCGATGGGTTCTCCACGTCCGAGCTGTGAGTCACGTGTGTTGACGTAAATGGCTGCGCCACCGAGCTGGTGCATGCCAGCCTCAAAGCTCAGTCGCGTGCGCGTGGAGTGCTTCTCAAAAATCATTGCCAGCGTGCGATCCACCAATGGCTGATGGATTTCGTAGCGCTTGAACTTCTCCTTGATCCGCGCCGTGCGCGAGAACAAGTAGGCATATTCATCGGCCGTCAAGTCGCTAAATTGAAGGTAGTGTCTCGGGCTTGTTGTCATGGACATCTGGTTCTCCCTAGGTTCGCCTCACATGAACTCTCCCTCCACTAAGCGCCTGAGCGACGCTGTGCGTCGGGCCGGGCGAGGAAGGTGAATGCGCGGGCACATGTTCAGGCCGTTTGCACTCCCGGAGCGAGAAAACGCTGCACGAGTGGTATGAGAAGCGCGAGCAATCGCTCGGCCTCTTCCATACGGAAAATCAACGGCGGAAGCAAGCGAATTACACGGTCGTGGGTCACATTAATCAGCAAACCTTCCTGCTGCGCTTGGCCGACGAGTGCGCCACATGGCCTGTCGAGCTCAATCCCGATCATCAGTCCTGCGCCCCGCACATCCACCACGCCGGTGAGGCCGCCGAGGCGCTCCCCCAGCTGCTGCAGCATCCAACCGCCGACCCGCCCGGCATTGTCCAGAAGCCCTTCATCTTCGATGATGGCCAACGTCTCCAGTGCGGCACGACAAGCCAGCGGATTGCCACCAAAGGTCGTGCCGTGCTGGCCGGGTCCAAACGTCGCAGCCGCGTCGCCATAAGCAAGCAGTGCCCCGATGGGCACGCCCGAGGCCAGCCCCTTGGCGAGTGCAATAACGTCGGGCCGAATCTCGGCCCATTGATGCGCAAACCACCTGCCAGTGCGCCCGGTCCCGCATTGCACCTCATCAATCATCAGTAACCAGCCACGCTCGTCGCACGCACGGCGCAGGAAACGCAGGTAATCAGCCCGCGCGGGATTGATGCCCCCCTCGCCCTGAATGGCCTCGATAAACACGGCCGTGATATTCGGGTGGCGCGCTGCGACGTCTCGGATCGCTCCTTCGTCGTTGAGGGGAACGCGGACGAACCCCTCCACCAAGGGCTCAAATCCTTTTTGAACTTTAGGGTTTCCAGTTGCCGACAACGTGGCCAAAGAACGTCCGTGAAATGCATCTTCGTATACAACGATTGCCGGGTTCTCGACGCCGCGCTTGTGTCCCCAGAGGCGAGCCAGCTTGATCGCCGCCTCGTTGGCCTCCAGGCCCGAATTGCAGAAAAACGCGCGGTCGGCCCCGGCCAGGCCGCACAGCCGATCAGCCAACTGATCCTGCAAGGGAATTTCGTAGAGGTTGGAGGTGTGAATCAGCTTGCCCACTTGATCGCGCAGAGCAGCGACCAAACGCGGATGCGCATGCCCCACCGTGTTGACCGCAATGCCGCTGAGCCCATCCAGATACCGCCTGCCGTCCGTGTCCCAGACCCAGGCCCCGGCACCATGCGTCAAGGCCAATGGAAGGCGGGCGTACGTGTTCATCAGATGACCGGGCATGAACGTCTCCAGGAGTCGAAAAAACAACAGCCCGCGACATCGCGTTTTCCATCGCAAGCGCAGGCTCCACGGGATTATAGGAAGGCACCATGCGAACCACTCCGCATTCAGCTGTGCGCTGCGCACAGCGCAGGACCCGAACCGCGCCCAGAGACCGGTTCGCATACCTCCATTCTTTGCTGCGTTGCACCAAATTTGCTACACTCGACGCATCGTTTTAGTCGACGCGCCTTCCATGAAACCTACTGCTCCGATGATGCCGGTTAAGCCCCGCGAGATTTTCATCATGGGCATCACCCGTGAAGGCAAGACATTCCGTCCCAGCGATTGGGCTGATCGCTTGGCTGGACTCATGACGCAGTTCCGCCACCCCGACTGCCCGGCACGCGAGCCTCATCTGGGCTACTCCCCTTTTTGTCTGCCCACAACGCTTGGTGGCGTTCGCTGCGTC
>JAGWOZ010000126.1 GCA_028870715.1 Betaproteobacteria bacterium
TCGGCGATCGCTTGAAAGGGGTTGGCGCTGCGCTTCCTCTGGGGTCATGGGCATCTCCTCCGGGGTCTTGGAAAACCCTCAAGAGAAAGAGGCTATGTCGTGGTCGTTCCCAATGCAAGTGGGGAAAATCTCAGGCTCGACCAGAGTCGCGCTTGCGCCTGCGCGACTCGCGCCACTCGTCCAGGAGTAGCAACCCCGCGCCGATCGTGATGGCGCTGTCAGCCACGTTGAACGCAGGCCAGTGCCATTGCTTGGCGCCCATGGTCACATAGAAATCAAGAAAGTCCGTGACGTGGCCCCACACGACACGGTCGGCGACGTTACCCAACGCGCCACCGAGAATGAGCGCGAGGGCCAGGCTGAACAGCATTCGGTTGCGGTGGCGCGAGAGCAGCCAGACGATCAGCGCGGAGGCCCCAAGCCCCAACCCGGTGAACAGCCAGCGCTGCCAGCCAGCGGCGGCGGCAAGGAACGAAAAGGCTGCGCCGGGATTCTCGATGTGCACGATGTTGAAGAACCCGGTGACGGCATGACTGGCGTCAAGCGGCAGATCACGCTGCACGATCCATTTGCTGCATTGATCAAGCGCCACTACGCAGGCAGCGACGATGAGCCATGGCCAGGTGCTGGCAGGCGCCGCACCTGCGTGGACAGGCGCGCGCTGAGGAATGGGACGAGTGGGCGTGGTCGGCATCGGCTTTGGCACCATGGATTTTTAAGCGTGGCGGCGGGTTTCGCCCGGCCCGCCAAGGTTGTCCGCGCAGCGCGCACAAATGCCCGGATACGCTGGATCGACGCCGATCTCCACTTCCCAATGCCAGCAGCGTTCGCACTTGGCTGCGCCGGCGGCATCCGCGGGCTGCGCCTGCACCGAAAACTCGCTGCCAGCATGCAGCGTGGCGCGCGACGTGATGAAGGCGAAGGGGAGTTCATCCCCAAGGCTGGCGAGCAGGCCGTGGTCCGGTTCGGGCGCTGTAATGTCCACCCAAGCCTGCAGCGACGAGCCGAGGCGGCCTTCGGTGCGCACAGCCTCCACGGCCTGGTTCACCATGTCGCGCACGGCGCGCAGACGGGCCCATTTGTCGAGAAGGTCGAGGGCGTCTGCGGGTTCCGGGATTGCGTGGTACGTCTCGACGAAGATGGTGCCGGTAGCCTGCGCCTGTTGCGGCGCAAAGTGGCTCCAGGCTTCTTCAGCCGTGAAGCTGAGGAATGGTGCAATCCACCGCAGCAGGGCATGCGTCAGATGCCACAAGGCCGTTTGCGCGCTGCGCCGCGCCAGGCTTTGCGCGGGTGTGGTGTAGAGCCTGTCCTTCAGCACGTCGAGGTAGAAGCCGCCCAGATCCTCCGAACAGAAAGTCAGCAGGCGCGCAACAACCGGGTGGAATTCGTAGCGCTCGTAGTAGGCCAGGATGTCGCGCTGCAGGGCAGCGGTATGCGCCAACATCCAGCGATCGATTTCGACCATATCGGCCAAGGGCACGCTTTGCGTTGCCGGGTCGAAATCGGCGACGTTGGCGAGCAGAAAGCGCAGTGTGTTGCGCACGCGCCGGTAATTCTCAACCACCTGCTTGAGTATGGCATCGGAGATGGCCAGGTCGCCCGAGTAGTCCGTGCTGGCGATCCATAGGCGCAGGATCTCCGCGCCAAGCTTCTCGCTGACGACCTGTGGCGCGATGACGTTGCCTTGCGACTTGCTCATCTTGCGCCCGTTCCCATCCACCGTGAATCCATGGGTGAGCAGCGCCTTGTACGGTGCGCGGTCGAACATTGCGCAGGATGTCAGCAGGGAGGAATGAAACCAACCGCGGTGCTGATCGTGACCTTCCAGGTACAGGTCGGCGGGCCACTGCAGTTGCGCAGCGTGGCTGCGCATGAGCACGTGGAAATGCGTTGTGCCTGAGTCGAACCAAACCTCGACGATATCCGTCGATTTCTCATACTGGTCTGCCTCACTGCCCAGCCAGTCACGCAGGTCAAGTTTGGCCCAGGCTTCCACGCCTCCTTGCTGAACAAGGTCAGCCGCGCGGTCCATCAGCGCCAGCGTTTCAGGGTGCAGCTCGCCGGTGCTCCTGTGCAGCAGGAAGGGCAGGGGCACGCCCCAGGCGCGCTGGCGCGAAATACACCAGTCCGGCCTGCCTGCGATCATGTCGCGCAACCTTGCCTTGCCGTTGGCGGGGTAGAACGCGGTGTGCTCGATGGCGTCCAGCGCCGAGCTTCGCAAGCTGCGCGGCGCCTTGTCGACGGTGCAGACGCCTTCGCCCTCATCCATGCGCACGAACCATTGGCTGGCGGCGCGGTAGATCACCGGAGTCTTGTGGCGCCAGCAATGCGGATAGCTGTGCTGGATGTCCAGGGTGGCGAACAGCCGGTCGGCTTGGCGAAGGCTCTCGACGATGATGGGCGCAGCCTTCCAGATTTGCATGCCGCCGAAGAGCGGCAGTTCGGGCGCATAGGTGCCCTCGGCCTGCACCGGATTGAGAATGTCCTCGATGCGCATCCCATGCGCAATGCAGGAGTTGAAATCGTCGACCCCGTAGGCTGGCGAGGAGTGCACGATACCCGTGCCTTCCTCGGCTGTCGCATACTCGGCGAGATAAACGGGGCTAGTTCGGTCATACCCGGCATCGACGGCGGCAAGCGGATGCTTGAAGTTGATACCGGCGAGGGCGCTGCCCTTGGCAGTTGCAACGATGCGGCCCTCCAGCCCGTAGCGCTGCAGGCAATCCTGAACCCGGGCGCACGCCAGCAGCAGGAGGCCGCGGGTGGTATCGACCAGGCAATAGTCCAGATCGGGATTGAGATTCAGCGCCTGATTGGCAGGGATGGTCCAGGCCGTGGTGGTCCAGATCACGGCGAAACTGGGCTTATCCAGTCGGGTCAGTCCAAAGGCAGCGGCAAGCTTGTCAGGTTCGGCGCACGCAAAACCGACGTCGAGGGTCTGGGATTTCTTGTCGGCGTACTCGATCTCGAACTCTGCAAGTGACGAGTGGCAGTCAAAGCACCAATGCACCGGCTTCAGGCCGCGATAGACGAAGCCGCGCTCCATCACGTGTTTCAGGGCCCGAATTTCATCCGATTCATTGCCAAAATTCATCGTGCGGTAGGCATGCTCCCAGTCACCCAGAACACCCAGCCGCTTGAAATCCGCCATCTGTCCAGCAATCTGCTCGGCGGCATAGGCGCGGCTCCTGGCCTGGATCTCGTCGCGGCTCAGATTGCGGCCGTAGAGCTTCTCGATCTGGTTCTCGATCGGCAATCCATGGCAATCCCAGCCGGGCACGTACACCGCATCGAACCCCGCAAGCTGGCGGGCTTTGACAATCATGTCCTTGAGGATTTTGTTGACGGCGTGGCCCACGTGGATTTGCCCATTGGCATAGGGAGGACCATCGTGCAACACGAATTTCGGGCGGCCGCTGCGGGCTGCCCGCAGGCGCTGATACACCCCCTTCGTATCCCACTCGGTGACCCAGGCGGGCTCGCGCTTGGGCAGGTCCCCGCGCATTGGGAAATCGGTATCCGGAAGATTGAGCGTGGAGCGGTAATCGGGCTTTTTCTTGGGCGCTGTCGAGTCGGTCATGGCAAGGGATGGCGCCGGGGTGCGCGTGGACGAATGAATGTTGGGATGCAGTGTCGATGAGGGCTCGCCGTCGAGGCAGCGCGAGGCGCACAGCGCTGCAGCGGCGTGCGCATCAAATTCGGGATGAGCTGTGCTGGGATTGGTTCGCCGCGAACCAGGCACGCGCCTGCCGCACATCGCTTGCGATGGCCTCGGTCAAGGCTTGCAGGGTGTCATAGCGCGCCTCGTCGCGCAGTTTGTGCAGCAGATCCACGCGCACGAGTTTACCGTAGGCATCCCCATGCCAATCGAACACGTGAGTCTCCAGGAGCATTTGCCCGGTGTCGTCCACGGTTGGACGCTGGCCGAGGCTCGCCACACCTTCCAGAGGCGTGCCTTGCAGACCGTGCACACGCGCCGCGAAGACGCCCTGCGCCGCAGGCCGGGCATGGGCGAATCGCAGATTGAGGGTGGCAAAGCCCAAATCGCGCCCGAGCTTGCGTCCGTGCTGCACATGACCCGAGATGGCGTAGGGACGGTCGAGCAGACTTTCGGCAAGCCGCATGTCGCCAGCTGCCAGTGCATTGCGTACAGCCGAACTGGACACGCGCTGGGCGTGCACTTCGTAGGCGTTCATGCGCGCCACGTCGAAACCCAAGCGTGCCCCTTGTGCATCGAGCAAAGCGTAGTCCCCGGCTCGGCGCGCGCCAAAACGAAAGTCATCCCCCACCAGCACGTACCGCGCATGTAGGCCGTCCAGCAGCACGCGTTCGATGAATTCCTGCGCAGGCATGGCAGCCAGATGTTCGTCAAAGCGCAACACAACGGCGCGGTCCACGCCGCAGCGCGCCAGCTCCGCCAGCTTGTCACGCAGGGTCGCGACGCGCGCAGGCGCTGTCTCAGGCCTGCCTTGCAACGCGGCGAAATAGTCGCGTGGATGGGGTTCGAAAGTCAGTACGCAAGACACCAGATTGCGGTGTCGTGCTTCGTTCACAAGCAAGGCAAGCATGGCCTGATGCCCGCGGTGGACACCATCAAAATTGCCGATGCTCACGGCACTGGGCGTCGTCAAGGCAGCGTGATGAAAGCCGCGAAATAGCTGCATGAATTGCGATGGAGAATGTGGGGCAGGTCCGCCTTGTGGCACCAAGGCAACGGTGCCCGGATGGTCTGGCGGCGATTTGGCGCATGCCTTGCATAGAACACTTGCAAACGCGCCATTCGGTGTATAGTAAGCCCTGCAGTCGCTTCAAGACGGGCAGATTCTGCCTACAGTTAGGGTTAATTGGATCTCGATAAACCGGCTGGGCTTGTTGAAGATTTGCATTCTTCTTAATGTTCAAGATTTGAAAGGATGATTATGCCCACCGGCATCGTGAAATGGTTCAATGAAAGCAAGGGTTTTGGTTTCATCAAGCCCGACGAAGGCGGCGAAGATCTGTTCGCTCACTTCAGCGAAATCCAATCCAAGGGTTTCCGGACCCTGCAAGAAAATCAGCGCGTGGAATTCACCGTGAAGGCCGGCCCCAAGGGGCCACAGGCGTCACAAATCCGCCCAATCTAAGTCTTTCCAGCTGTTTTTCTGCTTGACGCCATGATGGAAGCGTAAAGTTTCCGTCATGGCATCAAGCGATGAAGAGCCGGCCTCATGGGCCGGCTTTTTTATGCGCGTCACGCCCGGGCTGCGTGGCGACACGTGCGTTGGGCGCACCTGAGTGGGGAGGCCGCATGGTGGAGCAATTCATCCACGACTGGGGCTATGTGGCAGTTGCCTTGGGTGCTTTTGCCGAGGGTGAAACCGTGTTGCTGGGCGCCGGGTACGCGGCGCACCGCGGCTTGCTCGATTTCGGCTGGGTGGTGGCGATTGCCTGCGCATGCGCCAGCGCCGGAGACCAGGTGTTCTATTGGATCGGGCGTCAGTGGGGCAGGCGCCTGATCGAGCGCGTTCCCCGTTTGGCCGCCCAGTTCCCTCGGGTCGGACGTTTGCTGCAGCGCTACCCCCACTGGGCCATTGTGGGGGTGCGTTTCCTGTATGGGTTGCGCATCGCCGGGCCCATCACGATCGGCGCTGCAAACGTGTCACCGCTGCGGTTCTTCGTGTTCAACGTCATTGGCGCGATGCTGTGGGCGCCGATGATCGCGGGCTTGGGATGGCTGTTTGGGCAGGCGTTGACCAGCTTGTCGGGCCGGCTTCAGCACGTGGAAGCCGGGTTGCTACTGCTGGTGGCGTTGATTGCCGCAATCTGGATGTTCGCGCGGCGCCGCGCTGCGCGCAGAGCAGCTCTGCGGGACTCGGCATCGGGCGGGGACTGCCGCTCTTAACGCAGGCCCATGGCCTCGCGTACGCCACGCATCGTTTCGCGCGCCGTGATGCGTGCCTTGTCACAACCGGCGTCCAAGATGTCGCGCACGAGCGATGGCTGGTCGAGGTAAGGCTGTGCACGCTCCAGCATGGGTTGCTGTTCGCGCAGGATCGCGTCAATGACCGGCTGCTTGCATTCGAGGCAGCCGATTGCCGCGGTCGTGCAGCCCCGTTGCACCCAATGGTGCGTGTCCGTGTCGGTGTAGGCCAGGTGGAATTGCCAGACTGGGCATCGCTCGGGATTGCCAGGGTCCGTGCGCCTGACTCGTGCTGGGTCCGTTGGCATGCGCTTGACTTTGTGCTCGACGACGGCGCGTTCTTCGCGGATGGCGATCGCGTTGCCGTAACTCTTGGACATCTTGCGCCCGTCCAGACCCGGCAATTTGGATTCCGGGGTCAGCAGCGCCTCGGGCTCCCGAAGGATGGTGCGCCGCCCGCCATCGATTTGGGCACGCAACGCATCCTTTTCCGCGCGTGACAGGGCGCTGGCAGCGATCAGTGCCCTGGCCTCGTCGCGCTTTTCCGTCAGGCCGTCTTGATCAGCGTCTCGGCGCAGCTGTTGCAACGCCTCGCGCGTTGCGGCAGGCAACTTGGCCGCGGCAAGACGCGCCTTCGCCTCCGTTTCGGGGTCTTTGCCATACAAGGCATTGAAGCGGCGGGCAATCTCGCGGCTCATTTCGATGTGAGGGATCTGATCCGCACCAACCGGCACCCAACGCGCTTGGTAAATCAGGATGTCAGCTGCCTGAAGCAGCGGGTAGCCCAGAAAGCCATAGGTGAGCAGGTCCTTGTCTTTCAGATTCTCGATCTGGTCCTTGTACGTCGGCACGCGCTCGAGCCACGCCAGCGGTGTGCCCATGCCGAGCAGGAGAAAGAGTTCAGCGTGTTCAAGGACCCGACTTTGCACGAACAGGGTGGCCTTGTCCGGATCGACTCCCGCAGCGAGCCAGTCGATGACCATGTCATTGCTGTTGGCTGCGACCACCTCGGGCGATTCGTAATGCGTGGTCAGCGCATGCCAATCGGCGACGAAAAAAAAGCAGGGATGAGCATGTTGCAGTCGCGCCCAGTTTTTCAGCGCGCCATGGTAGTGGCCCAGGTGCAAGGCACCCGTTGGGCGCATCCCCGACAGAACACGCCCGTCCGTGTTCACAGAAGGGCTCGGCGATTCAGAGGAAGCCATAGCTTACGCGCAGTTGGATGTAGTCCTGCCCTGGATTGGGGCGTTTGATCTCGGCGTTGGAGTAGTGCGTCAGGCGCACTCCAAGAGTCCACGGTGTGTGATTGAAATGATGGAACGCACCAATGGAGTCACCGAATTGATAGGCGGTTGAGATCCTTTTGCTGCCGAGGTAGGTGCCTGAAAATGCATTCGCACCGATACCGAATTCCATGCCCGATTGCGGTGTAAGCCACCAGCGCATGATTGGCGTGAGCCCCGCATGCCAGAGCGAGTGATCGGGCGTACCGGAGGGCGCCGTGACTTGGCCGGCCGACGCTTCCAGACTCAAGTCCAGCCTGCTGTGGCTGAAGTCGTGCGTCCAAAAGGGGCTGGTCTGGTAGGCAAGCGTGGCGTTGTGGTAACCCTTGTACGCACCCCAAAGTGCCGAAAGCTCAGCGCCTTGTGCCGTTTGCACGCACGCGCCTGCGATCAGGATGCAAGCAAGGAATGGCCGGACAGAAAAAGATGTGCAGGAATGATCTCGAATGCTTGAAGGCATAAAAGGACGGTGGAGCGTTGTGTTCTGATAGAGATGAAGCGGACAGTTAGAGCAGGACCCGGAAGGGCGCCAACAGCAGGCTAAGCACGGCTTGGGTCAGTCCCATGAGCGGGATCAACCAGATCGTGGTCACGACGCCGGTGAGCACCAGGGCCATCACGATAAAAAACCCATACGGTTCGATGCGTGATAGCGCGATGGCCTGACGCACCGGTAGCAGGCCAACCAGCACGCGGCCGCCGTCGAGTGGCGGAATGGGGAACAAGTTGAACACAAACATCACGATGTTGACCAGGACACCGGCGCGGGCCACATCGTAAAAGTAGATTTCGCTGTCCCCGAGAGCATGCAGGATGATGAGCGCCAAACCCCACAAGAACGCCTGGACGAAGTTGGAAGCGGGTCCCGCGAGGGCGACCCAGATCATGTCGCGCTTAGGGTTGCGCAGGGCGCCGAAATTCACCGGAACCGGTTTGGCGTAACCGAACAAGAAGTTCCCCCCGGTTGCGAAGTAAAGCACCAGTGGCACAAGAATGGTGCCAATGGGATCGATGTGCTTGGCTGGATTGAGCGAAACCCGGCCCATCATGTAGGCCGTGTTGTCGCCGAAATGGCGCGCCGCGTAGCCGTGTGCAGCTTCGTGCAGGGTGATGGCAAATAGCACCGGTAGAGCAAAGACCGTGACGGCCTGGATAAGTTGGTCCATGAATCGAGTCGTTAGGGCTTGAGGCCTATGCGGGGTGTGGGGTGGCAGGGTGCAAGGGGAGGATGCGGCGGGGATGTTGGCCTCAGAGCTCCGCACTGAGCCCCAGCGGGGCCAATGCGCCGCGCCCCAGTCGCACGACGACGGGCGTATCCCCGGTCAGGTCGATCACCGTCGTGGGTTGATGCGGGCAGGGTCCCGAGTCCAGCACAAGCTCCACGTGCTTTTCTAGAAGGGCTCGGATCTCCTCAGGATCGTTCAAGGGGTCTTCGTGCGCGGGCATGATGAGGGTGGTGGCCAGAAGGGGCTGGCCAAGTTCGGCAAGCAGAGCATGGGTCACGGCGTGCTCGGGTACGCGCACACCGATCGTCCTGCGCGAGGGGTGTGACACCCGTCGTGGGACTTCCTTGGTGGCTTCGAGGATAAACGTGTAGGGGCCGGGAGTGCCGGCACGCAGCAGGCGGAATTGGCGGTTGTCCACCACGGCGTAGGCCCCGAGCTCAGAGAGGTCGCTGCAAAGCAGGGTGAGGCGGTGCTTTTCGTCGACTTGCCGGATACGGCGCAAGCGTTCAGCTGCCGCTTTGTCGTCCAGATGGCAGACCAGGGCATAGGACGAGTCGGTGGGAATCGCTGCGACCCCGCCACCATGCAGGATGGCCGCGGCTTGTTTGATGAGCCGTGCTTGTGGATTGTCGGGATGGATGTGGAAATATTGCGCCATGGATGCAAGGTGAGGGTATGCGCGGCCGGGTCAAGTTGTTGTCGCTAGTGCAGCAGTTCCCAGATGGGGGGCAGGCCAGCCGGTAGCGCGGGCAGTTGGCCCAGATCACAGCGGCTTTCTCTGGCACTGTGGAAATCCGATCCACGCGATGCACGCAGGTTAAATGCCAGGGCCAAGCTGGCGTACTTGCGAAAGTCCGACGCCGTGTGGCTGCCGGTCATGACCTCCACGCCAGCACCTCCCATGTCCTTGAAGCTTGAAAACAGCGCCCACTCCTCCGCGGGGGTGAATCGATAACGACCCGGATGCGCGATGACGGCCTGGCCGCCAGCTGCCCGAATCCACTCCACAGCGTCCTGCAACCGTGCCCACGTGTGTTCGACGTAGCCGGGCTTGCCGGGCGTGAGAAACCGGCCGAAGACCTCATGCGTGGTTCCACAGACGCCTTGCTCGACAAGGTAGCGCGCGAAATGGGTGCGGGAAATGAGCGCGGGGTTCCCCGCGTAACGGCTGACACCTTCATACACGCCGCTTACGGCCGTATGCTGCTCCAGCGCTTTGGCCATCAAGCGCGCGCGCGCATCGCGCCCGGCGCGCACCTGGGCCAGTCCGCCAAGTAAGAACGGGTTGGAGGGATCGATGCCGAGGCCGACGATATGCACGGTTTGGTCGCCGACTGAGACGGAAATTTCAACTCCTGGCACGAAATGCAGGCCCAGCGCCTGGGCTGCAGACGCTGCTTCACGCAGGCCACCTGTTTCGTCATGGTCGGTGAGGGCCCAGATCTGCACGCCATTGGCGTGCGCGCGGCGCGCCAATGCTGCCGGTGAGAGGGTGCCGCCAGACACGGTGGAGTGGCAGTGCAGGTCGGCATTGGCTGGTACA
>JAGWOZ010000127.1 GCA_028870715.1 Betaproteobacteria bacterium
CCAGCGGCGGCGGAACTTACAACAGGTGCTTGACACCCTCCCGCTCTTCCAGCAACTCGTTCAAGGTCTTGTCGATGCAGGATTTCGAAAATTCATCAATGGGAAGGCCCTCGACACGCTTGTACTTGCCACCCTCGCAGGTCACGGGGACGCCGAACATGATGTCTTCGGGGATGCCGTAGGAGCCATCAGACGGAATGCCCATCGTGACCCAGCGATTGCCCGTTCCGAGGAACCAGTCGCGCATGTGGTCGATGGCGGAGTTCGCCGCCGACGCCGCCGAGCTGAGCCCGCGGGCTTCGATGACAGCCGCCCCACGCTTGCCGACCGTGGGCAGGAACACGTTGCGATTCCAGTCTTCGTCGTTGATCATGTCTTTCACCGACCGCCCATCGATGGTGGCGAAGCGGTAGTCGGCATACATGGTGGGCGAGTGGTTTCCCCAGACGCAGAATTTCTCGATCGACGATACGGGCTTGCCCAGCTTCGCCGCGATTTGAGACAGTCCCCGGTTGTGGTCCAGGCGCAGCATGGCGGTGAAATTGCCTTTCGGCAAGTCGGGCGCAGACTTCATGGCGATGTAGGCATTGGTATTGGCCGGATTGCCGACCACGAGAATGCGGGCGTCGCGCTTGGCCACAGCATTCAGCGCGCGTCCTTGCGCTGTGAAGATCTGTGCATTGGCCGACAGCAGATCGCGTCGCTCCATGCCGGGGCCGCGCGGACGAGCGCCGACGAGCAACGCTGCATCGATGTCCTTGAATGCGGTGTTCGGGTCGCCGTGCGCGCTCATCCCGGCCAGCAGGGGAAACGCGCAATCTTCCAGCTCCATCATGACCCCCTTGAGCCCCTTCTGGGCCTTTTCATCGGGAATTTCCAGAAGTTGCAGGATCACAGGCTGGTCCTTGCCCAGCATTTCGCCAGAGGCAATGCGGAACAACAGGGCGTAACCGATCTGGCCGGCTGCGCCGGTGACGGCAACACGCATGGGGGCTTTGGTCATGATGAACTCCGGTGAGAGGGGTGCGGTTGAGAAATATGGGCGTTCGGCTGGACGCGGCAGCTTGCGCGCCGTAGTTTTCGTGAGCGCTTCATTAGACCGTTCATGATGCAGCGCATCAAGCAGTTTAGGAGTGACGAGGCGCCGCGTCAACAAACTTATGTCATATATAAGACATCTATTAGGTCATGCTGGACAAGGACCTGTGGCTGTGCTGCAATGCAGCGCATGGCCGCCCCCACACATCATTCCTCACCGCAGCCGGTTGGCCCGGCCGCAGGTGGTGCCGCGCCGGTGTTCAGCCCGTTGTATCAACAGATCAAGGCGCTCATTACGCGAAGCCTGCAGAGTGGCGAATGGAAGCCCGGCGAACTCATTCCCAGCGAGGCCGAACTGGCGGCGCGTTATGGGGTGAGCCAGGGCACCGTGCGCAAGGCCATTGACGAGCTCGCCGCGGACAATCTGCTGATGCGTCGACAGGGGCGCGGTACATTCGTCTCGACACATCACGAGGAGCAGGTCAAGTTTCGTTTTCTTCGCCTGGTGCCTGATACCGGATCCGGTCAGGCTTTGCGCATGGAGCGGCAGTTCCTGGAATGCCATCGTGTGCGCGCAGCCGCAGACGTGGCTTCGCTGCTGGGCATCAAGAATGGCGAAATGGTGCTTGAAATACGGCGGACGCTGCACATTGGAGGTGAGCCCGTCGTCTACGAGGACATTTACCTGCCGGGGGCGCCCTTTCGTAGCCTCACGGCGGAGCGTCTGGAGCGTTACAGGGGGCCACTTTATGCCCTATTTGAGTCCGAGTTCGGCACGCGCATGGTTCGAGCTGAAGAAAAAATCCGGGCAGTCAACGCCGGCCCCCAGGAGGCAGAAATCTTGAAGGTCCCCGTGGGGCAGGCTTTGTTATCCGTCGAGCGCCTGTCATTCAGCTATGGCGATCAGCCGGTCGAGTTACGCCGGGGCCTGTATTCCACTGCAAGGCACCATTACCGCAATACGTTGAGCTGAGCACCCGCACGAGGCACCGTATCAAGGTCTTTGCAACGCAATAAACTGACATCACAAACAGGTCGAGGTCCAACAGCCATGCAAACCGTTCACACACGAAAACGACCCGAATACCGCAATATCGGTATCACCCAGATTGCGAGGTACCGCCTTCCACTCGCCGGGCTGGTCTCGATATTGCACCGGGCCAGCGGAGCCGTGATGTTCCTGCTGTTGCCGTTCGTGCTTTGGTTGTTCGACACGAGCCTGCGGTCCCGCGATGGCTACGCGCATATCGCGCAGTTCCTGGGGTGGTGGCCCTACAAGCTGCTGGTGCTCGGACTGTTCTGGGCGATTGCGCATCATCTTGTCGCAGGCCTGCGGCATCTGGTGATGGACATTTTTCAAGCGGTGAGCAAGGAACAGGGCCGCATGCTGGCGTTGACGACCTTCGCTGTCTCGCTCCTGGCCACGGCGGCCTTCGCAGCGCATCTTTTCCTGGGGGCCTGACATGAGCACATCGAATTACGGCGCGCACCGTTTGGTGGTTGGCGCGCATTACGGATTTCGTGACTGGCTGGCACAGCGTGTGACGGCTGTCATCATGGCGGTCTATACCCTCTTCCTGCTGGGCTGGTTCATCGGGCCTGGCCCTCTCAGTTACGAGAGCTGGCAAGGCCTGTTCTCAAACGAGGCAATGAAGATCTTCAGCCTGGTGGCGCTGCTGGCTTTGCTCTACCACGTGTGGGTGGGCATGCGTGATATCTGGATGGATTACGTCAAGCCTGTGTGGGTTCGCCTGTCGCTTCAGGTGCTGACCATCGTCTGGCTCGTCGCTTGCACCGGGTGGGCCGTGCAAGTGTTGTGGAGGGTATAAGCCGTGCAAGTCAATAAACGCAAATTCGACGTGGTCATCGTGGGCGCTGGGGGATCGGGCTTGCGCTGCGCCTTGCAGCTGGCACGCGCCGGCCTGGACGTGGCAGTGCTGTCGAAGGTGTTCCCGACGCGCTCGCACACGGTTGCGGCGCAGGGCGGCATCAGTGCATCCCTGGGCAATATGAGCGAAGACAATTGGTACTGGCACATGTTCGACACGGTCAAAGGTTCCGACTACCTCGGTGACCAGGATGCCATCGAGTTCATGTGCCGAGAGGCGCCCAGCGCGGTCTACGAGCTTGAGCACATGGGCATGCCCTTTGACCGCAATCCTGACGGCACGATCTACCAGCGTCCATTCGGCGGGCATACGGCGAACCTTGGGGAAAAGCCGGTGCAGCGCGCCTGCGCTGCGGCTGACCGCACCGGCCACGCGCTCCTGCACACGCTGTATCAGCAAAACGTCGCCGCTCGTACCCATTTCTTCGTGGAGTGGATGGCATTGGACCTGATACGCGATGCCGATGGCGATGTGCTCGGCGTCGTGGCCATGGAGATGGAAACCGGTGAGGTGACGATCCTGGAGGCGAAGGCAACCGTCCTGGCAACGGGCGGTGCGGGCCGCATTTTTGCGGCGTCCACCAACGCCTATATCAACACCGGGGATGGCCTGGGTATGGCCGCGCGTGCCGGCATCCCCCTGCAGGACATGGAGTTTTGGCAGTTCCACCCTACTGGCGTTGCCGGAGCAGGAGTGCTGATCACGGAGGGCGTCAGAGGCGAGGGTGGGATCCTGCTCAATGCCAATGGCGAGCGATTCATGGAGCGCTATGCGCCAACCTACAAGGATCTTGCTCCCCGCGATTTTGTCTCCCGGTCCATGGACCAGGAGATCAAGGAAGGGCGCGGCGCCGGCCCTCACAAGGACTATGTCTTGCTCAAACTCGACCATCTCGGCGCGGAAACGATTCACAAGCGCCTGCCGTCGATTGCCGACATTGCCCTGAAATTTGCCAACGTCGATTGCACCAAGGAACCCATCCCGGTCGTGCCGACCATTCACTACCAGATGGGGGGGGTGCCGGCAAATATTCACAGCCAGGTGCTGACGGTTGGCGCGGACGGCAGCGAACGGGTCGTCGGCGGTCTCTATGCGATTGGCGAATGCTCATGCGTGAGCGTGCATGGGGCGAACCGCTTGGGCACAAATTCGTTACTCGACTTGGTCGTTTTTGGACGTGCCGCAGGCAATCACATCGCCACAAGCGAGCTGCTCAAAAATAGCCACAAGCCCTTGCCTGCCGATGCTCCCGATGCCTCGCTGGCACGCCTGGCCCGACTCGACGCGTCAACGTCGGGCGAGGCCATCCAAGACGTGGCGGGCGCCATCCGCAGCAGCATGCAGAAGCATTGCGGGGTGTTCCGCACTGCCGAACTTCTGCGCGAAGGCGTCGCTGCCATCGACGAGATCGCCCAGCGCGTGGGGCACATTCACCTCAAGGACAAGTCAAAGGTGTTCAACACAGCGCGCGTTGAGGCGCTGGAGGTGGAGAACCTGATCGAGACGGCCAAGGCGACCATTGTGTCAGCCGAAGCACGGCAGGAAAGCCGGGGCGCACATTCGCATCGTGACCACCCCGAACGCGACGATGTCAACTGGCTCAAGCACAGCCTGTGGTTCCGCGAGAACAATCGCTTGGCCTACCGGCCGGTTCAGATGAAACCGCTAAGCGTCGACACTTTTAAACCCAAGGCGCGCACCTTCTGAACGGGCCGCCCGGAGATTGCCATGACCCGTAAGATGAAATTCTCCATCTACCGCTACGACCCAGACAAGGACGTCAAGCCGTACATGCAGGACTATGAGGTGGAGTTGCAGTACAACGACAAAATGCTGCTTGACGCGCTCATGCGCATCAAGGCTGATGTCGACGAGACCGTAGCGTTCCGCCGTTCCTGCCGCGAAGGTGTATGCGGCTCGGATGGCATGAACATCAATGGCAAGAATGGATTGAGTTGCACGACGAACCTGCTCACGCTCAAGGAGCCGGTCGTCCTGAAGCCGCTGCCTGGCCTGCCTGTGGTCCGCGACCTGATTGTGGACATGACGCAGTTCTTCAACCAGTACCACTCCATCAAGCCCTATCTCATCAACGACACGCCGCCGCCTGAAAGGGAACGCCTTCAAAGTCCCGAGCAGCGGGAGGTGCTCGATGGCCTGTATGAGTGCATCCTGTGCGCGAGCTGTTCCACCTCATGTCCGAGTTTCTGGTGGAACCCGGACAAGTTCGTCGGGCCCGCTGGGCTTTTGCAGGCCTATCGATTTATCGCCGATAGTCGGGACGAGGCCACCAACGAACGTTTGGACAACCTTGAGGATCCCTACCGCCTGTTCCGCTGCCACTCCATCATGAACTGCGTGGACGTCTGCCCCAAAGGGCTTAACCCGACCAAGGCCATCGGCAACATCAAGGATCTGATGTTGCGCCGTGCCGTCTGAGCCATGCCGCAGCCTGTAAGCGTCGATGCGCAAAGCCCGGATGCCGCGGCGGTGCGCCGTCTGCTCTGGCGCGCGCGTCGCGGCCTTCTGGAAAACGACCTCATCCTCGGCCGCTTTTTCGCCCGTTACGCACAGACGTTGAGCACAGCCGAGTGGAAGGGTCTTCAGGATCTACTCGAACTTGATGACAACACACTGCTTGAGCTGCTGCTGGGCCACGCCGAGCCCCCACCCGAACTGAGCGGTGCGGCGCAATTGCGCGTGCTGCACCTGCTCAGGGCGGTGTGATTCTTGCTTGACCCGAGCCGTCGATGCGCTGTTCAAGGCGCCCAGCGCGGTCAAGACGTCCAACCAACCTCCCTTCCTCCCTCTCGGAGTTTCCCCATGACCCCATCCGATGTGAAAGCCACGCTGTCCTTCTCCGACGGTTCACCGAGTGTCGAGTTGCCCATCCACAAGGGGACGGTGGGCCCCGATGTGATTGACATCCGCAAGCTCTACGCACAAACGGGCAAGTTCACCTATGACCCGGGTTTTCTGTCGACCGCATCGTGCAGCTCCGCCATCACTTACATTGATGGTGACCAGGGCGAATTGCTCTATCGCGGCTATCCGATCGAGCAGTTGGCCGTCAATTGCGACTACATGGAAACCTGCTACCTGATCCTTTACGGCGAACTTCCCAACGCTGTCCAGAAACAGGATTTCATGTCGCGTGTGACCCAACACACCATGGTCAACGAGCAAATGCAGTTTTTTCTGCGCGGCTTTCGGCGTGACGCCCATCCAATGGCTGTGCTCACGGGTCTGGTCGGCGCAATGTCCGCCTTTTACCCGGACTCAATCAATCTTCATGACGCAGAGCAGCGTGACATCTCGGCCATCCGCCTCATTGCCAAGATGCCCACGTTGGTGGCAATGGCCTACAAGTACAACATGGGCCAACCCTACATGTATCCGCAGAACAAGTTGAGCTATGCGGGCAATTTCATGCGCATGATGTGGGCCACACCCTGCGAGGACTTCGAGCCCAACCCCGTGATCGAGCGCGCGCTGGACCGCATTTTCATTCTGCACGCCGATCATGAACAGAATGCGTCGACTTCCACGGTGCGGCTGTGCGCTTCGAGCGGCACCAATCCCTTTGCGGCAATTGCCGCTGGGGTGGCCTGTCTGTGGGGGCCGGCTCATGGGGGTGCCAACGAGGCCTGCCTGAACATGCTCTACGACATCCAGGCGCAGGGCGGTGTGGCCAAAATCGGCGAGTTCATCAATCAGGTCAAGGACAAAAACTCCTCGGTGCGTCTCATGGGCTTCGGGCACCGTGTCTACAAGAACTACGATCCGCGTGCCAAGCTCATGCGCGAGACGTGCCACGAGGTGCTCGACGCACTGGGCCTTCAGAATGATCCGCTATTCAAGCTCGCCATGACTTTGGAAAAGATTGCGCTGGAGGACGATTACTTCATTCAGCGCAAGCTCTACCCCAACGTGGACTTCTATTCGGGCATCGTGCAGAAGGCCATTGGCGTGCCGGTGTCGCTGTTCACCGCAGTATTTGCGCTTGCTCGTACCGTAGGCTGGATTGCCCAACTCAACGAGATGATTTCCGATCCCGAGTACAAGATCGGCCGCCCCCGGCAATTGTTCACTGGATCGATCAAACGCGATGTGTTGCCGATGGCCCAGCGGGCTTGAGTCGATCCGGCCTGCACTGAGCCCGGCTGCGGCCGGGCATTTTCTCGCCGGCGGCCTTAACATTAATGTCTGGCACCAATTTTGGCATGGGTTCGCGTTTGGGCGTTCTGCCTTCGCAAGCCTTTGGAGCGCTGATGGCACGTACGCTTTACGACAAACTCTGGGATGAACATGTGGTCGACGTCGAATCCGACGGCACGGCACTTTTGTACATCGACCGGCATCTGGTGCATGAAGTCACCAGCCCCCAAGCCTTCGAGGGCCTGGAGCTGGCCCACCGTAAAGTCTGGCGCGTTAGCGCCAACCTGGCGGTGTCCGATCATAACGTGCCGACAACGGACCGCTCAGCCGGCATCGCCGACCCCGTCTCGCGTCTGCAGGTGGATACGCTGGACAAATATTGCGACGGGCTGGGAATCACCCAGTTCAAGATGAACGACCGCCGTCAGGGTATCGTCCATGTCATTGGTCCCGAGCAAGGGGCGACCCTGCCCGGCATGACGGTGGTCTGCGGTGATTCCCACACGAGTACGCACGGAGCCTTCGGCGCGCTGGCCTTCGGCATTGGCACCAGCGAGGTTGAGCATGTTTTGGCCACGCAGACCTTGCTGGCACGGAAGATGAAGAACATGCTGGTGCGCGTTGGCGGCCAATTGCAAGCGGGCTGCACTGCCAAGGATGTGGCGCTTGCCATCATCAGGACCATAGGGACTGCCGGCGGCACGGGAACGACGATTGAGTTCGGCGGCCCCGTTGTGCGCAATCTCAGCATGGAAGGGCGGATGACCCTATGCAACATGGCCATCGAGGCGGGCGCCCGCGCCGGACTGGTGGCCGTCGATGACACGACGCTGCGCTTCATCAAGGGTCGACCCTTTGCACCCTCCGAGGTCGAGTGGGTACAGGCCGAGGGCTACTGGCGCACCTTGCACTCCGATCCCGATGCCAAGTTCGACATCGTGGTCGACATTGATGCTTCCCGTATCAGACCCCAGGTGACCTGGGGCACATCCCCGGAGATGGTGGCTGGCATCGACGAATGCGTGCCCGATCCTGACAAGGAAAGGGACCCCGTCAAGCGCGCGGCGATGGAGCGCGCCCTGCACTATATGAACCTCGAGCCCGGAAAGCCGTTGGCGGATGTCTACGTCGATAAGGTGTTCATCGGTTCATGCACCAACTCACGCATTGAAGACCTGCGTGACGCGGCGCGTGTGCTGGTGGGCAAGCGGGTGGCCGGCAACATCAAGCTCGCGCTGGCGGTGCCTGGGTCCGGATTGGTGAAGGCACAGGCCGAGCGCGAGGGGCTGGACAAGGTTTTCAAGGCCGCTGGCTTCGAGTGGCGCGAACCTGGTTGCTCGATGTGCCTGGCCATGAACGCCGATCGCCTCGAGCCTGGCGAGCGTTGCGCATCGACGTCCAACCGGAATTTCGAAGGCCGGCAGGGTCAGGGAGGGCGCACGCACCTCGTGAGTCCTGCCATGGCTGCCGCCGCCGCCATTGCTGGCCACTTTGTTGACGTGCGTGGCCTCTGATGACCAGAGCGGCCGCACGCACCAGGGTTTCCTTCATCGTTGCCAGGAGTTCGACCATGCGCAAAGTTGTCTCGGCAGCGCCTTTGCAGGCACTGGTCGCAGCACGCTTGACCGGCTTCAACGCCGTGGCCGGTCCGAGCCGAGACGTCAAGGCCATCGGGAAGCCCGTGCACAAAGCTGCCGACATGGCCCAATAACAACACACCAGCCCACCGCATACCGAGTCGTTTATGCAAGCATTTACCGTCCACCAGGGGTTGGTGGTGCCGATCGACCGTGAAAACGTCGACACCGACGCCATCATTCCGAAGCAGTTCCTGAAGTCCATCCGGCGCACCGGTTTCGGGCCGAATCTTTTTGACGAGTGGCGCTATCTTGATCACGGTGAACCCGGACAGGATCCTGGAAGCCGCAAGCCCAATCCGGATTTCGTGCTCAACCAGCCCCGCTATCAGGGCGCGAGCGTCATGCTTGCGCGCAAGAACTTTGGCTGTGGATCCTCGCGCGAGCACGCGCCTTGGGCAATCCAACAATACGGGATTCGAGCGGTCATCGCGCCAAGTTTCGCGGACATCTTCTTCAATAACAGCTTCAAGACCGGACTGTTGCCCATCGTGCTGCCGGAGCATGAGGTGGCGCGGATGTTTGACGAGGTCTACGCCTTCGTTGGTTACCAACTGACCGTGGATCTGCCGCGTCAGCGTGTCATCAAGCCCGACGGCAGCGAGCTGCCTTTTGACATCACGGATTTCCGCAAGCATTGCCTTGTCGGAGGCCTCGATGAGATTGGCCTGACGCTTCAGAAGGCCGACAAGATTCGCGTTTTTGAGGCCGAGCGTATCGCGCGCATGCCTTGGCTCGCTCACCGCATCCTGTGACTCGTCCATGCCCATGAATATCGCAGTTCTTCCCGGTGACGGGATCGGTCCGGAGATCGTCGCCGAGGCCGTCAAAGTGCTCCAACGGCTTGAAGCCGATGGGCTGCGCTTCACGCTCGAGTGGGGTGCGGTTGGCGGCAACGCCTACGCCAGCCATGGCAGCCCTCTGCCAGAAACCACGTTGAAACTGGCGAAGGCGGCGGACGCCGTGCTATTCGGCGCCGTGGGGGACCCGCGCTTCGACACGCTGGATCGCCACCTTCGCCCCGAGCAGGCCATTCTGGGCCTGCGCAAGAATCTGGGGCTGTTTGCCAATCTGCGCCCGGCCATGTTGTACGCAGAGCTGGCAAGCGCATCGAGCCTGAAGCCCGAGATCGTGGCAGGGCTTGACATCCTCATCGTGCGCGAGCTGACCGGCGATATCTATTTCGGTCAGCCCCGCGGCAGGCGCAAGAGCCCCG
>JAGWOZ010000128.1 GCA_028870715.1 Betaproteobacteria bacterium
TTGTCGTGCGCAAAGTAGTGACGGCGGTAGGCCTGCGAGAGCTTGTCATAATCACCAGGGTCCAGCATCGGTGCGGCGAAGCGCAAGGCGTCGCCCAGGCCCAGGCCGATCACATAGGACGCGTCAACGTCGCTGGGCACGGCAAGGCCCAAATCCCGACAGGCGGCCTGGATCGACCGGGTGATGACGGCGGTGGAGTCCATCAAGGTCCCATCCCAATCGAAGACCAGGAGGGGATATGCGGTTCGTGCAGGGGACATAGGCGTGTTCAGGATTGGGATGATGGCCGGCACAGTTCACTGAGGCGACGCAACCAGCGTGCGTCTTCTTCCGGCCAGTCGGCCGTCAGCACCAACGGCTGACCGCTGTGCGGGTGATTGAGCGCCAGCCTGGCCGCGTGCAGAAACATGCGGGCGTTGCCAGGCAGCCCTGGCCGCAGAGCGCCTCGTGCCAGAGCCCGGTTGAAGACCTCGGACCCGTACTTTTCATCGCCCACAATCGGAAACCCCAGGCTTTGCAGATGCACGCGGATCTGATGGGTGCGCCCCGTGTGGATCCGTGCCTCAAGCAGGGTCAATCCCGGTACGCCTGTCGCTGCCACCAGCGCGGAATCTGGCCAAGGGTAGCGTTGCAGGGGACGAAACTGTGTTCGAGCCGGTTGGCCCTCGCCCGCCGCCGCCACCCTGACACGCCGCTCGCCTGAGGCCGTGAGGAATTTATGCAGCGGCGTATTCACCGTGACCGCATCACCCTTCCACAACCCGGCCACGAGTGCAAAATACCGCTTGTCCGCCTCGCGCTCGCGCAGACTGGCGTGCACGGCAGTCAGCGCACTGCGTTTTTTGGCCAACAGCAACACTCCGGAAGTGTCACGATCGAGCCGATGCACCAATTCCAGAAAACGCCCCTCCTGGCCCGCACGCATGGATTCGATCACCCCGAAACTCAGACCCGAGCCACCATGCACAGCGATTCCCGCCGGCTTATTGATGGCCAGGAGCCACGCGTCCTCATGCAGAATCGGGTATTGCCGAGCCGGTACTGCCGTGCCTGGCGGTGCGGTGCGGATCGGCGGCACCCGCACCTGATCGGACTCGTTCAACTTCTGCGACGCCTCGGCCCGCGCGCCATTGACGCGCACTTCGCCCGAACGCACGATGCGATAAATGTGGCTGCGAGGCACCCCTTTGAGCACGCGCGCAAGAAAGTTGTCCAAGCGTTGGCCTGCACCTGATTCGCCCACTGGGAGCACGGTGGCTGCTGCTGGAGTGGGAGGGTGCATATAATTGGCGTACGAAGCGCGTGCTAACAGAGGCCGGCTGAGTGGATGGATGTGCGTCTGAATGCTGTGGGGCCTTAATCAAACGGAAGGATTCACGCCCATTGAGCTAGCATTTTAGGTCCGCAGCCGTGCGGCTTTCGAGGACTCCGCCAATGGGAGCCTCGAAGCGGCAGCCAACCGACGGGCATGGTCTCTGCGCAGCGCCGAAGTCCGCACGTCCGGCGGCCCAGACCGAAGAGGTTGTCTGGCTCGCTGCTGGATCAGCAAGCTCGAAGTCTGAACGAACAGAATGCCCCATACGACCCGGCCCCAGGCCGCGGTCCATGACAAAACGCATAACGTGCCCATTCCCAACCGCTCTTATCCCGCCCCGCGCACTGCGCCCGCTGTCGGCATCGCATGCCGCGCGGCGCGTCGTCTGGGGTTGTGGTTCGCGGATGGAACGCGTGAAGCCAGTCCGTGCCTGAGCATGCATCCATGCCCAGATCCGGGTGGCTGCGCCTCACTCACGAGGGTTTTGTCCTGAAGGAGGTGGCGAGCTTGCTCGCCACCTTGTGGTCATTCTCCAGTCTGACACCGTGCCTGCTGCGCGAGTTGGGTCCAGGTGGCCCCGTTGCAGTCACGCAGCCCGCCCGATGGGTGGGATGGAGATATTGAAATGAAACGCATGTTGTTTAATGCGACGCAGGCCGAAGAGCTTCGCGTCGCCATCGTCGAAGGTCAGAAGCTGCTGGACATCGACATCGAGCAGGTTGGGCGCGAGCAGCGCAAGGGCAATATTTACCGTGCCGTCGTCACTCGGGTTGAGCCTTCGCTCGAGGCATGTTTCGTCGACTACGGCGAGGAACGCCACGGATTCCTCCCGTTCAAGGAGATCTCGCGCCGCTATTTCAAGGAAGGCGTGGCACCCTCGCAGGCGCGCATCCAGGACGTGATCCGCGAAGGCCAGGAAATGCTGGTCCAGGTGGAAAAGGAAGAGCGCGGCAATAAAGGCGCTGCGCTCACCACGTTCATCTCGCTGGCCGGGCGCTATCTCGTGCTGATGCCCAATAACCCTCGCGGCGGCGGCGTGAGCCGCCGCATCGAGGGCGAAGACCGTCAGGAACTGCGCGAAACCATGGAGCAGTTGCAGTACCCCGACGGCATGAGCCTGATCGCCCGGACGGCGGGCATCGGGCGCAGTGCGGAGGAGCTCCAGTGGGACTTGAACTACCTGCTCAAACTCTGGTCCGCGATCGAAGAGGCGGGTGAATCACAAAAAGGTGCTTTCCTCATCTACCAGGAGTCATCCCTGGTCATTCGCGCGATCCGCGATTACTTCACGAGTGACATCGGCGAAATTCTGATCGACACACAAGATGTGTACGAACAGGCGCATCAGTTCATGGCGCACGTCATGCCTGATAACGTGGACCGCGTCAAGCGCTACCGCGATGATCTTCCTCTGTTTTCGCGCTTCCAGATCGAGCACCAGATCGAGACCGCGTACTCGCGCACGGTCAACCTGCCCTCGGGCGGCGCGATCGTGATCGACCACACCGAAGCACTTGTGGCCGTCGACGTGAACTCGGCGCGCTCGACGCGCGGAAGCGCAATCGAAGACACTGCCCTGCGCACCAACCTGGAAGCTGCGGAGGAAATCGCGCGTCAGATGCGGCTGCGCGATTTGGGCGGACTCATTGTCATGGACTTTATCGACATGGATGAGCCCAAGAACCAGCGTGCTGTGGAGGACCGATTGCGCGACTGCCTTCGACAGGATCGCGCACGCGTGCAAACAAGCAAAATATCCAAGTTCGGCTTGCTGGAAGTCTCGCGCCAACGCCTGCGCCCTGCTCTGTCTGAAGGCGCTTACGTGACCTGCCCGCGCTGCAATGGGACCGGCCATATCCGCGATACCGAGTCCAGCGCGTTGCAGATTCTGCGCATCATCCAGGAAGAGGCGATGAAGGAAGGCACGGCAGCCGTGCACGTGCAAGTCCCCGTGGAGGTCGCCTCCTTCCTGCTCAACGAGAAGCGCGCGGAGATCACAAAAATCGAGTTGCGCCAGCGCGCCTCGGTGCTGTTGGCGCCGAACAAGCAGCTCGAGACCCCGAATTACAAGCTTGAACGCCTCAAGCACGACGATCCACGCCTGGAAAACCTTCCCGTCAGCTACCGCATGGCGGAAGAATTCGAGCAGGAAACCACCATCCTGCGCAGCGAAAAGGATGAGCGTCCCCGCCAGGAAGCCCTGGTTCGTGGCGTCACGCCCGAAGGCCCCGCGCCGTCGGCGCCTGTTCCTTCTAGCACGCCCGTTCGCGCACCTTCTGCTGCTGCGCCGGCCGTCAAGGCCGAAACCTCCACCACCGCTGGCGGCGCTGGCTTCTTCAGCTGGCTGCGCAAGGTATTCGGGGGTGGCGAGACGCACGCCCCGGTTCAGGTCCCCACCCCGCCCGCGCCGTCACCCGCACCATCCGCAACGAGCAGCGCGCCAAACCGCAATGGCAACGGCAACGGTGCCTCCCGAAGCAATCGGGGCCGCGGGCGCGACGGCAGCCGACAGGGCGCCAAGGGTGGTAACGAACGCAGCGCACGTGAACCCGCTGCCCTAAGCGACGGACGCCGCCAAGGGCAAGGCGAGGGCGCCTCCGATGGCTCCGCCGGCAAGAGCCGCTCCGGTCGCGGTGAGCGCAGCGCGCTTGGGGGAGGCCTTGCCCAGCAACCCTCCAAAGGCACTCGTCCCGCACAACCGGGAGAAACGCAACCGGCCCGCCCTGAGCGGGCAGAGCGTGCGGACCGCGGCGAACGCCAGGAGCGCGGATCCCGCAATGGCCGCCAAACACCACGCCCGTCTCAGGCTCCTGCCGCAGGAGAAGAGACCTGGGAAAGCTTCGGGCTGACCTTGCCAGCGCCCACGCGCGTGCCGTCCGAACAATCCGGCGCACCCGTGCCGGATGAAGCGCTCACGCCGCCAGTGGCGCTTGCGGACATCACGCCGTCGCCGGTGCTCGATGAGGCCGCGCCGCCGCTGGAGGGTGCCAGTGGTGACGCGACAACGCGCCGCAACCGCGGCCGCCGGCGCCGTGGAGGCCGTGGTGGCCGGTCGCAGGAAGCGACGATGAGCGATGCCGTCAACCCTGAAGATCAGCAAGAGCCGGTTGGGCAGGAAACGGCGGACACCGATCAAAGTGCGACTTCGCAGCTCACCGCTGAGGAATCATCCTTGCTGAACCCCGAGCCTCATGTTGCCCAAGCACCGGCTTCTGTGGTGAGCGCTGGCGCCGCAGTGATGGCGATGCAGGCCGGCGCTGAAGCCGCGCATGCCGGGCAAGCACCAGCCGCTGTTGTCGAGCCCGCTCGTGCCACGCCGGCTCCGGTCGCACAGCCTGCACCGATCGCGCCGGCAATTGCCGCAACCCCTGCGCAGGCGGAGCCCGTGGTCCCCAGCGCTCAAGTGGCAAGTGCCACGACCGCCGTCGAGGAGCCGGCGCCTGCGTCGCTGCCCATCGCTGACCTCAACGCTGTGGTGCAGGCTGCCGGACTGCAATGGGTGCAGTCGGATCCCATCCGCGTCGAGCAGGCCCAGCGTGCCCTGCGCCAGATGATCGTGCCAAAGCAGGCGCCGCGCCAGCGCAAGCCCTTGGCACTAGCGGACGAGGGCCCGTTGATGCTGGTCGAGACACGCAAGGCACTGCCAACTTTGAACATCCAGGAAAACAACGGTCCGGCGGGCTGATCCTGCGCGCCAACGGTCAAACGGGCAGGTCACCCTGCCCGTTTTTTGTGCCCGAGCTTTCTGGCAGGGGGCGAGAACACGCGCCCCGGAGCCCTTGCGCAACTTGGGGGTAACACAAAACCACACCGAGTTCAGCGCGCATGCGCGTATTGTCCAAAATGCGCGACTCCGTCATGAAGCTCAAAGCCATGGGTGAGATGCCGCTTGCCAGCGCCTGCGCGCGCGCCACCCGGGGTGGCGGCGGCATGCCGTACTCTTGCGCAGCAAGATCAAGATACTCACCCATCTTGATGCAACTGTCGTCGCTTGCGTGGTAAATCCGGTTTGGGTCGGCGTGAAACAGGGCAAACAGGACAATGCGGGCGAGATCATCCGCATGGATGTGGTTTGTGTAGACATCATCCTGCGGGCGTAGCGCCGGGATGCCCTGGCGCAATCGCTTCGCAGGCGACCGCCCATGCGCGTCGTAAATTCCAGGGATGCGCAGAATGCCGACACGCGCATGACGGGTTCGACCGAGCCCGCGCCAACACGCCTCCGCATGCAGACGTCGATGGGCACGGTAGGACTGGGGATGGGGCGGGCGCGTCTCATGCACCCGCGCGCCCGCGCAGTCGCCATAGACTCCGGAGGTGCTGGCGTAAACCATGCGCATCGGTTGGGCTCGCACTGCACCTATCATTCCCTTTCGCAATATTGTGGTGAGATGCATTGAGCGCGGATCATGCAACCCCGCGCCCGGCGGCGGCGCCAACATGACAACCCAGCGGGCCAATCCGGCCAGGCGCCAAAGGCTGCTTACATCGTCCAGATTGCCAAGCAAAGGAACGATACCCGCTTGGCGCAGGATCCCTACGCGCTCCGGGTTTGATGTCAGTGCGATAACGCGAAAGCGCGGTCGCGCAAGCTCAGCCAGACGCATCCCGACGTCGCCACAACCGACGATGAGCAACCGGGGTTTACGGAACACACGCATCAACATGGAATCAAGTCAATCATGAGCCTGACAGTGAGAGTTTTACCCAGCGAACACCAATTCGAAGTCGGCAGCGGTGAAACCGTATTGGCTGCCGCCATTCGCCAGGGGGTGGGACTCCCCTACGGTTGCCAAGACGGTGCTTGCGGTTCTTGCAAATGCCGCTGGATATCAGGCGACTTTGAACTCGGCGTGCATCAGCTTAAGGCCCTTTCGGAAGTCGAACGCGCAGCGGGCTTCATCCTCGCCTGCCGTACAACACCGAAATCGGATCTCGTGATCGAAAGCCACGAACTGCCTGCTGCGGGCATGTTTCCTGTGAAAAAGATGCCCTGCCGCGTCACCTCCATCGTGCGGCCAACGCAGGATGTGGCCATCATCCATCTGCAGCTTCCCGCAAACGACCGACTCGACTATCACGCCGGCCAGTACGTGCAGCTTATCCTACGCGATGGCACCCGGCGCAGCTACTCGATGGCAAACGCGCACGGGGCTGACGACAAGCAGATTGAACTGCATGTCAGGCACATGCCCGGGGGCAAATTTACCGACCACGTCTTTGGTGCAATGAAGGATAGGGACATCTTGCGCCTGGAGGGACCTTTTGGCAGCTTTTACCTGCGCGAGGATAGTCAAAAGCCCCTCGTACTGCTGGCCTCTGGCACCGGATTGGCGCCGATCAAGGCCATCATTGAAGCCATGCATGCCCAAGGCAATACGCGCCCCGCAGTGCTGTATTGGGGCTGTCGCAGCAAGGCCGACTTGTATTTGCATGGCTGGGCACAGGAACAGGCCGCTGCGCTGCCTTGGCTGGACTATGTGCCGGTGCTCTCAGAACCCAAGGATGACGACGCGTGGAGTGGCCGTACTGGACTCGTGCACCATGCGGTGATGCGCGACATTCCGGACCTTTCGGCGCACGAGGTTTACGCTTGCGGGGCGCCGGTCATGGTGGATGCGGCCAAGGCTGACTTCACGACACAGTGTCATCTGCCTGAGGATGCTTTCTACGCCGACGCCTTCACAAGCGAAGCGGACAAGGCAGGTCCGGCCGCCTGAGGCCAGGTTTGAAGCGTTCACGCCGCACGGGCTCTTGCAAAGCCTCATGCGGCGCGCCGCGAACGCGCATCATTGTGCGGGTGAGCAAAGTCGCCTCACGCGACGCTGCCAGCGCAGCGGCCCGCACAACCTCAAGTCCGCGTCAGGGAGAGCCTTGTCGGGCTCCACGGCGTGCACTACTCACCGAGATAAGCAGCGCGCACACGGGGATCGTGCAGAAGCTCATGGGCGGAGCCCGTCATCGTGACATTGCCGGAGTCCATGACATAGCCACGCTGTGCCAGCTCGAGCGCGCGCTTGGCGTTTTGCTCGACCAGAAGAATCGTTACTCCCTGCTTGGCGATGTCCGCAACAACTTCGAAGATCTTGTCGACCATGATGGGCGACAAGCCCATGGACGGCTCGTCGAGCAGCAGGAGTTTTGGCTGGCACATCAACGCCCGTCCCATGGCAAGCATTTGTTGCTCACCGCCGGACATCGTGCCCGCAAGCTGCGTAAGCCGCTCCTTCAATCGGGGAAAAATCGTGAATACGCGTTCGACGTCAGCTTCAACGCCTTTCTTGTCCTTGCGGATGAACGCGCCCATCAAAAGATTTTCGTGGATCGTCATGCGGGTAAACACTCCACGCCCCTCGGGGACCATGGCCAGACCCATGCGCACGAGATCGAATGAGCCCTTGCCCTTGACCGCATGCCCCGCATACATGATGGAGCCGTCGGTGATGGGCTGCATTCCGGTAATTGCCTTGAGCGTGGTCGTTTTGCCCGCACCATTGGCGCCAATAAGGCTCACCAGTTCACCTCTGCGCACCTCGAAGTCGATGCCCTTGACGGCTTGAATGCCGCCGTAGGCAACCTTCAAGCCCCTGACCTGAAGGAGGGCGTCGCTCATCGTCGTTTCCGACGCGCCGCGCGCGGCGCCTTCGGTACGGAGTTCGCCTTGTTTCGGAAGGCCTTGCGATTCACTCATCTCAATGCCCCCCCGTACCCAGGTACGCTTCGATCACTTTGGAATCCTTTTGTACATCGGCCGGAACACCCTCGGCGATGATCTTTCCATAATCCAGCACGGTCACGCGGTCGCAAAGACCCATCACCAGCTTCACATCATGCTCGATTAGCAGGATGGTCCGGCCATCGCCGCGAATGGTGGCAAGCAAATTGCGCAGTTGGACCTTTTCAGTCGCATTCATCCCTGCTGCTGGCTCGTCAAGAGCCAGCAGCTTGGGATCGGTGGCCAGAGCCCTCGCAATTTCGAGGCGTCGCTGATCACCATAGGACAAGGTGCGCGCCCGGAAATCGGCGTAGTGGGCGACACCGACATACTGCAGCAACTCATAGGCCCTGGCACGGATGCTATGTTCCTCTGCCTTGAACCGGCGCGTCCGGAACACCGCACCGAGCAAAGCGCTGTTGGTGCGCACATGGCGCCCAACCATGACATTTTCCAACGCTGTCATGTCGGGAAAGAGCCGAATATTCTGAAACGTGCGCGCGATACCCTCGCGCGCGACTTGATGCACGGCCTGCGGCCGATAAGGCTTGTCCTCCAGCGTGAACTCGCCGCTGTCGGGCGTATACATGCCGGTGATGACATTGAAAAAGGTGGTCTTGCCGGCGCCGTTGGGACCGATCAGGCCGTAAATCTGTCCGCGACGAATCTCGATCCCGACATCCGATAGAGCCTGCAGGCCCCCGAACCGTTTGGATGCGCCAGCAACCTTGAGCGTAATGGGTGCGGAGGTGCTCATCACACACCCTCCTTGGCCATGGCGGGCGCAGCACTACCGGTGTCCATGTTCAGCGCTGCCATGCCCTTGCCATGCTCAGGTGCTGGCCATAGGCCCTTGGGCCGAATGAGCATCACCAAGATCATGGCCATCGAGTAAATGAGCTGGCGAAGGATGCCACTGTCGATGTAGACATGATTGAACATGTGCTGTTGCCAATCGGAGATGAACCCCATGTAGCGAAGCGCCTCGGGCAGCACAGATAGCAGGATGGCACCGAGAATCACGCCAGGGATATTGCCCATGCCGCCGATTACCACCATGGCCAAGACGTTCACAGACTCCATCAGAGAAAACGACTCGGGCGAGACAAAGCCCTGGAACGCGGCGAACATGACGCCCGCCACCCCGCCGAACGTGGCGCCCATGGAAAATGCCAGCAGTTTCATATTGCGGGTGTTGATGCCCATGGCCTTGGCCGCAATCTCATCCTCCCGCATGGCCATCCACGCACGGCCAATACGCGAGTCCTGCAGGCGGTAGCACACGATCACGGTGAGCGTGACCAGTGCCAGGAAAAGCCAGTAGTACTCCGTCACCGAATTGATGGTGTAGCTGCCAATGTCGATATTGCGGTTCAAATGCCAGCCAAACATGCGCACGCCGTGGATGCCGGAAACGCCCTGAGGTCCATTGGTGATGTTCACCGGCGCATTGAGGTTGTTCATGAAAATGCGGATGATCTCCCCGAAACCCAGGGTGACGATCGCCAGATAGTCGCCGCGTAGCTTCAGCACCGGCGTGCCAAGCAAGATGCCAAACAATGCGGCCAATCCGGCCCCCAGCGGGATCACGAGCCAGATCGACACGTCGAATCCGTTCGGAAACATTGCACCTAGCGCATCAAAGTTGCTTGTGAGCTGGTTGGACGACAAAAGCGCGAACATGTAGGCGCCCACCGCATAAAACGCGATGTAGCCCAGGTCGAGCAGGCCGGCAAGGCCAACCACGATGTTCAGTCCCAGCGCAAGCATGATGTAGAGCATTGCAAACGCTGCGATACGCACCCATGCGTCACCCACGACCTGCAGGCCCAAGGGCAGCGCGAGCAGCGCAGCGGCCGCGATGAGAAAACCGAGTAGATGGGTTT
>JAGWOZ010000362.1 GCA_028870715.1 Betaproteobacteria bacterium
CCGCATTGGAGCCGATGTACAGCGCCACTCTGGCATTCGCCATGTCGTTGTATGAATTCGTCATCGCGCCATAGCCCCACGTGTTGGCCACTCCGGCCACGGTGGTGGAATGGCAGATGCGCGCCTGGTGGTCGCAATTGTTCGAGCCCCAAAACGAAACCCATTTGCGCAGCAGGTAGGACTGCTCGTTGTTGTGTTTGGACGACCCGACGACGAACAGCGCATCCGGCCCGCTTTCCTTGCGGATTGCCAGGAGCCTGTCGCTGATTTCCTGCAGTGCCTTGTCCCAGGAGATCCGCTGGTATTTGCCGTCAACGAGCTTCATCGGGTAGCGCAAGCGGTGGTCACCGCGGCCATGGTCACGCAGTGCAGCGCCCTTGGCGCAATGCGCGCCCATGTTGATGGGGGATTCAAAAACCGGGTTTTGCCTCACCCACACGCCGTTCTCCACCATCGCGTCGCTTGCGCAGCCCACCGAGCAGTGCGTGCACACCGTCCGCCGCGTCACCACGCGCCCACTTCCTGCAGATCCGGGGGCAGGCGTGTCGGCGGCGTCTGCCTTTTGCACCAGGCGCAGTTGGGAAGCGATCAACCCGGCGCCGACGCCGAGCCCAAGGCCAAGGCCCGAGCGCCGCAGAAACGTGCGCCGGTCCACGGTCGGCAGCGCGTGCTCGAGGCCACGCTTGAGTTGAACAACCCACTGATTGTCCACAGCAGAGGCAACTGCGGAGCCATCTGGCCGTGATTTGCGGGTGAGCAGCATGGAAGAAACTCCTTGAATGGACCGCCGCAAGTCACGCCGGAGCCGGACGCATGCCAAGGTCATGCAGGCAATGCGCGGCACGGCACTGTCGTCGCAGTCGCGGATGCATGGTCGTGGCAACACGCTTCATGGCAACGCCCCACGCGTAAACCTGCGCCTCAGAGTCTGGCCGTCCGGTAGTACCGACGAATATGCTCGGTGACGTGGTAGCCCGTCACCTCGACGTGCGAGGCCTCGATTGCGTCAAGCCGCGCCATGCCCTGCGTACTGGCTGGGTTGGCGCGTGCAACACAGTCCGCACCCAGCACCGCAGCGCCGACCACGAGGGAACCGCCACCCAAGCCAGCCAAGACCCCGCGCCTGCTGACGACAGCCGCGCCGATGACCTTGGCCCCTTCGAGAATGCTCATCATCTGGCTCCTCTGGCGCTGTGTGACCCACCGATACGCTGTTTGCGGGATGTCGGCGGCGTCCGTGAATTCACTTTAGTTCGGCATTGGTCATGATTCAAGGCCAGATTTACGAGCGCAAGGGGCCGTAGGGGCAGCGTTCGCGGAGGCCCACCGCACGCGCGAGAGTGCATCCGGCAAACTGGGGAGTAGTTAGGCTCGTCCTGGGGTGCTGTGCCACCCCGGCTCGTCGATACGGCGGCGATGTCGGCAACACCCTAGCTACCCGAACGCGTTGCGGCTGAAATTGCAACGTTCCGCGCCACCCCTTGCATTGCCGCGAGGCGTGCTGCCCGCCGCGCGACGGCGTCCACCCCTGACCCTGGATGAGAATGGTGTTTAGATCCCATTGGTGCGCCGCAATACAAGCGCGTCACGCCCGCCAACCCAAGTGCCAGGAGGCCTGCGCAAGACCAGGACTGCGGGCCCAAACCGGCAAGAGTGCGGCGGACGCGGCCGATGGCGCCTGGCCCCGGTCACGGCATGGTGGGCGCGCCCGTCAGCCCAAGCCGCGCGTTGCGCGGCCATCACGTCGTCGGCACCAGCTGCTGGAGACGT
>JAGWOZ010000363.1 GCA_028870715.1 Betaproteobacteria bacterium
CACACCCGACAGCCATGCGTACCACCCTGCAGCGAGCATCACGATGAGCGCAAGAGCATAGGCGGTGGCACGCGGCAAAGGTGGCCACGTGCCAGGATCGTTCTGGTTCAGACCGCGAAACTGTCCCGCGATGCGCTCTTTCAGCGCCGCGAAATCAATCTGCATATTGATGGATTTGGCCATGCTTTCCTTAGCCCGAAGGGTTGGAATTTCCGGTCCGGGCCGCGTCCGATGCACCGTCGGCTGGTGCAGCCGCACGCTTGAGCGTGGCGCGAAGCTGGAAGGCCGACTCGGTCTGTATGTTGCCCTTTCCGATCTGCTGCGTCACCGAATGAATTTCAATCAACTCCGGCTTTTCCAGCCACCCTTTGCTATCGGCCAGGTTACGCAGCAAATCCGCGACACGCTCCTGGCTCAGTGCTGTGCCCTGAATCAGCACCGACTGCCCATCCTGCTTGATTGACGTCAGCTGCACGCCGGCAGGCGTGTCTTGCGTCAGATCGTCAAAGAGATACACGGAGAGGTTGCGGTCCGATTGCAGGTTCTCCACCGCCTGCTGACGTGCGCGAAGGCTTTCAATTTGCTGGCGCAAGGTGGCAATGTCCTTGATCTGCACGTCGAGCTGGGCGATCTGTGCATTCAGGAAATTGTTGCGTGATTGCTGGACGCTGATCATCTCGCTCAGCACCGTGTAGCCAAGCCCCAACAAGACGAGGCCAGCGAGCAGGGAAAACACGACCCCCACGTAGAACGCTTCGCGCCGCTTCTTGCGCTTGGCCTCGCGGTGAGGCAACAGGTTGATGAGGACAATATTCATTGCAGGAACCTGCGCATGGCCAGTCCACAGCTCGTGAGATAACTCGGTGCCTGCAGGCGCAGCTTTTTCTCGCGCACTTGATCCCCGATTGCCATCCCTTCGAACGGATTAAGCACCAGGCAGGCCGTGGAGGTAAGTTGGGTAATCTTGTCCACCAACCCCGGTAGCGAAGCGGTACCGCCTGCTAGCAGGATGTAGTCCACCTTGCTGTTGGGCGTGGCACGAAAAAAGAACTGCAGTGCACGCGCCAATTCCTGCCCCATGCCGTCGATGAAGGGCTCGAGCACCTGGCTGGTGTAATCGTCGGGGAGATCAGCGTTGCGCTTTTTGGCTTCGGCCTCTTCCTGGGAAAAGCCGTAGTGCCGGGCGATCGCCTGCGTGAGTTGCTGTCCGCCAAAGGCCTGGTCGCGGTCGTACAGGGTTTCGCCGTTGACAAGCACCTGCATCGCCGCGCTGGAGGCACCGATTTCGAACAGCGCCACAAGGAGGTCATGCCCGCCACGCGGCAGTCGCTCGATCAGCCGACTGGCCGCCAGGCGCGACGCGAAGGCATCAATGTCAATGATCTGGGGTTTGAGGCCGGCTGCCTCGGCAATGGCCTGGCGATCCAGAACCTTGTCGCGACGCGACGCGGCGATCAGCACCTCCTGATCGCCGGGCGAGCCCAGGCTCGGCCCGAGCACACTGAAGTCTAGCGCCACATCTTCGATGGCAAAGGGAATGTACTGATTGGCCTCGGTCTCCACCTGCACCTCGATTTCCTCTTCGCGCAGGTCGCCGGGCAGCACGATTTTCTTGCTGATCACGGCTGACGACGGCAGCGCCAAAGCAACGTTCCTGGTCTTGGTGCCACTCTTTTTCACCAAGCGTCGGACGGCCTCGACCACTTCATCATGTTTCTCAATGTTGCCATCGACGCTCGCCCCCTTCTCCAGCGGCTCAATGGA
>JAGWOZ010000364.1 GCA_028870715.1 Betaproteobacteria bacterium
CGTTGAGATGCAGCCCGTAGCCTTCAAGCTCCGTACGTACGAGCTGGGTCAGCCGGTAGTGAAAACCTGCGTTGTGCCTCGACAGCCACACCGCGCGACGATCGCGGAGCTGCATCGCCCTGGCCAGCGTCTCCTCATCGGGCCGCTGCCGAAGCACGAGCCAGAGAAGCACCTTCTCATCGTCGGTGAGCCTCACTCGCGATTTGCCGTGACCAGTCCGCCCTTACGGCCGATGTGCGCCATGTGCGCCCGATTTCGCCCGGTGACGGTGCCGCCCTTGCGGCCGATATCGCTCATGCGCGTCTTGTCGGCGCTCACCACGAGCCCGCCCTTCTTGCCAGCCTCGCGCGCCTCCGCCTCGGTGAAGCGGTGCGCTTTGCCGCACGCATGCGATGCCTTGCCCCCCATGGCTGCGATCTGTGCGCGCTTCTCCGGCGTCATCGATGCGAATCCTTGCTTGCCTTTGCTCATTTTCCCAGCAGCGCCTTTCGGGCTGCCTCCTCTTCGTGTGGTTCACCTGCGATCCGCATCAGAAACGATTCCCCCGGCACAACCACCGGGCCGCCGCGCCGCAGTCGAGCGCGTAGCTTCGCCCAGGCGAGGCGCAACGCGTAGGCGACGGCCCACCACCAGGGCGGGTTGTCTGCGCGCTCCTGTCGAGCACGCACGCGCTCGGAAAGCTCCTTCTCCGTCACATGGGCACCTGTTGTTGTGGTGGTACGGCTGTCTCTGGCAGGTCGACTTTCTGCCCGCCGGGGATTGTCCCTTGCGGGAGAGTGCTCGACTGCTCGCCTTCTTTGGGCGCAGGGGTCTTGCTCGACCCGCCTTGCGCCGGCGCTAGCGTTTGCTGCGCCTCCATCGCCATCTGTGCCGCAAACTGCTGATGCTCTTGCACGTGCGCCAGAATTCCTTGCACGAGCGGCGAGTTGATGCGGACTTGGGGGCTGTTGAGCAGAGCCAGGTGCCGCGGCAAGTGCCACTCGTGCTTGTCGGTGACGAACACTGGCACTGGCACGGGACCGGTGGGCGTTTGCACGCCGCCGGACATCAGCGCCTGATTCTCTTGCTCGATCAGGACGCGCTGGCCCTGGTCTGCATCGGTCAACACGTTGATTCGCCCGGTCTCGGCCACCATGCCGTATTCATAGGGCGTGGTGATCAGCCCGTTTTGCACGAGGAATTCTGCTTCCTCTCGCTGGCCCGCCATCGTCTTCGACATTGGGTTGACGTTCTCGACGACGACGACGCCAACGCCCTTCGTGCTCGCACTGCTGAAGCCCTGCGACTTCACGACCTTGTCTTTGCCGACGATCTGCACGACGCGCTTGGTCTGGGCGAACTTGCGGAAAATGAGCAGCGCGAGGTTGCCGTAGTCTTGAACGAATTGCATGTAGCTGGCCTGCAAAGCGCTGTTGAACTGCACCGCCATCGCCTGCAGCAGTCCGAGCGCTCGACCGCTCGCGGCCTTCATGGCGCTGTCTGGCTCACCGCGCGCGGCGCTGTTGACGCCAGAGACGATCTCGCCCTCGTGGCGCAACTGGTTCAGCAGTTCGAGTTGCTGCGCCTCATTCTTGCTCAGATCGAGCACGTGCGGCGGCTCAAAACCCGGGTTGCCCTCGATGTTCTGCAGGTTGCCAGCGAGCGCCGACACACTCACGTCCGAGCCGCGTTGCGTGTACACGTTGGCCACGCCAAACGCGGCCGAATTGGTCAGCACGGCCGACCAGATCATGTTGAAAGCCATCTG
>JAGWOZ010000365.1 GCA_028870715.1 Betaproteobacteria bacterium
GAACGTCCTCGCGTCGCCCGCATCTACGCCGCCTGGCTGGGTTGGCGTCCAGACACATATCGTCCCCAGCAAGGGAAATGTGCTTCGCGCCATCCAGAACAACCAGTCCATCATTGATGCTGGGCTGGCCCAGGGCAAGGGGGCTCGGGTCGTGATTTTCCCTGAGGCCGTTCTGGAGAATTGGCTGCCTGGCACTCGCCAGCAGTTCGCCGAGGTCGTGCCCCCCGGGCAGCTCTGGCTCATCGGGGCTCAGGCGGGAAGGAGTGATGCGGTCGTCGCCGTCACCCATGGCCGGGCCACCGCCATGCCACTGGCCAAGGCGGCGGGTCTACTGCTGGGCGGCGACTGGCAACCCTGGAAGAAGGACACGCTGCGACCGACATGGGTGCAGCATGCTTTCACTCTGGGTGGTACCCGAGTTTGGGCTGCGCTGTGTGTGGAACAAGTGCAGCCCTGGGCGTGGCTTGAGGCGCTTTGGCTCCAGCCGGGAGCCGTTCTAGCGATGTCCAACGTCTGGTGGGCGCCGTCAGGCAGCGCTGCGCCTGGAATTCAGGAAGCCAGCGGAAACGCTTGGGCCAGGCTCATGGGCCTGCCGATAGCGTCGGCAATGAATCGATGATCAGCGCTTTATGACACGGCGCTTGGCCGATGGGCCCCGGCATCCAACAAGGGACTGTGGTGACGCCGTCACTTTCGCTGATCCCAAGAACGCACCTGAATCAACTTGCCCGGATCTTTGCTGCGAGCAAAGCGTTAGACGACCTGCTTGATCAGGAACTGAAGGCTGGTGCTCACGTCCTCAGGTGACAGCCAGCCGCGTGAAGTTATCAGGATCAGCGGCGCCAATTCGTCAAGCAGCGGGTCGCCTGCCAGAAGCACACGCAACATTGCCTCAGGCAACTGCCCAAGGGTCGCGATGACCCATGCGCGCGCGGGATGACCATTCCTCGCTGCAAGGATGAGAGTTCGCGCGACGGCTTCGCTTCCGATCAGGCGGAGCGCCTCGGACGAGGAGGCTACTCGTCGCGCGTCGGAGTGATGGAGGTCTGCCACTAGCCGCTGCACCACCTCCGTCGGCGTGTCGCACCCGAAGGCCGCGATTGCATGAAGCGCGACGTTCTCGTCCGGGTCCGCGATAAACGGAATGAGATGCTCGTAAGCCCTCAACCCAGTCTTTCCAAGCCCCCATACGGCGGCCTGACGCACCTCATCATCGCTAAACCTTGCCGCTGCACCAGCCAAGCTTGCAAGTTCCTCAATCGCAAATGCAGCGTTCGCACGGAGCCCGATTTCCATCGTGATGAACACCGCCTCCATCCGCATTGCTTCTGAAGTCTCGCCCCAAAGGGCATCGTGGACGAAAGCAACACCCTGTTCGGAGCCCAAGGTCGCCGCGGACCCAGCGACTTCAAGGCCAAGCCGCGCATCGGCTTCATGTCCAATCATCGTCTCTAGCACCGACCGGGCCGCCACTTCAACATCTGGGCGAAACGGTATCGCCTTCACGGCAGCATACCTGTCGATGACGTTTTCGCTGTGCAGCCCGCCGATCGGCGCATATCTGCGGCCTCGATAGGCAGCGAGGTTCGCAATCGCCCGCGGAGCGCCCGCAAGGATCATCGTGCCCGCAGGAAAAGTCTGATCAACTCCTACGTACGGGTGTTTTCCGTTCAGCCGATAGGCGTAGCGGCGAGCTGTCCTGCCATCTCCGCCCCATTCGATGTGAAGCCGCTCTGAATC
>JAGWOZ010000366.1 GCA_028870715.1 Betaproteobacteria bacterium
CGACGCGCATGCAGCGCAGCAATTCCCAGTACGGGACACGACTGGAACGGGTGTGGCGGCGAGACCCAATCCTCGGCCCGACAACGGGCTGGTGAAACTCTTTGACCCGCGAAATCCCAGCGACAACGCTATGCGCCGAGAAGCCGAAGTGTTCATCCGTTGCTTATATGGATGCCTCCCGGCGATCAAGAGCAATCGGCGTTGTGCTGTGAAGAGTCGGCTCGGGTAATCCTGTTGTCTGGCAGTGACGGCCCAGATCGTCCGCGCCATCGTGGCCGCCTGGGCCACGATGACCACGTTGGCCGGGTGCCGCTGCCGGATCTGCTCCAACCATGGCCCCGGTTCCTTGGCGTGCGTGAGCACGGATCGCGCGCCGTGGATCAACCGCGTTCGCACGTAGGCGTCTCCGCGTTTGGAGATGCCCTGCAGGCGGATCTTGCCGCCCGTGCCTCGCTGTGCGGGCACCCGGCCCAGCCAGGCGCAGAACTGGCGCGCCGAGCCGAAAGCGCGGGCGTCGCCCATGGTGGCGATCGCCGCTGTGGCGCTCAGCACCCCGACGCCAGGGATCTCGGCAATGCGCTGCATGTCCGGGTCCTGGCGGAGTTGCAATGCCAGACGCTTGTCGATGGCGGCGATGTCCTCGCCCAGCGCCTTGATCCTTTGCACCTGCTTGCGCAGACTGTTGGCCACCATCTGCGGCAGCGCCTTCGAGAGTGCCTCCAGCGCCGCCTCGACCTCGCCCAGCATGGCCCGGCTGCCCTTGGCGAAGACGGTGCCGAACTCGTACAGCAATCCGCGCAGCGCGTTGGTCTGCATGATGCGCATCTTCATCAGCAGCTCGCGCTGGCGATGCAGCGTCAGCGTGGCCTGCTGCGCCAGCGACTTGACTCCGACGAACTTGGTGCCCGGCTGCTGCACCGCCAGCCAGATCGCTCGCGCGTCCGTCGCATCGGTCTTGTTGCCCGACACGAACGGCTGCACCGCCCGGGCGTGCAGCAGCCTCACCTCATGGCCCAGCGCCCGCAACTCGCGCGCCCAGTGGTGCGCCCCGCCGCAGGCCTCGATGCCGACCAGGCACCGCGCCCGGTTGGCGAAGTGCTCCAGCACCTTGGCCCGCTTGATCTGCACATTGGCAATCTCGCCCGTGAACATGTCGACCGTGTGCATCTGGAACACCAGCTTGGCGATGTCCAGCCCCACGACCTGCATGCCGTCGATCGTGCCGATGATTTGCCCCGCGTTCATGCCAGCCTTACGATTCATCTCGGGTCCCCGATGGTATTTGTGAAGACCGTGGTCTATCACGTCCTGGGCACATCGATGCCGTATCCACTCGGGGACCCACCCCGCCACCCTGGCGGCAAGCCCACTCCCGAACGGCTGCGCGTTCATCTCCGTGCTCCTGTCTCAATCCCCGTAGGGAGGGAGGCATCCATCACATCTCCTTTGTGCAGGGTTGTCGAGGAACGGGCCGAGTGGCCCTGGGTCAATGCCTGCGATGCATGCACCGGACCAGCCACCGCATGGTAGTCACGAACAGCGACGCCTGCAGGGGTGTGGCTATGCTGCCCCGAATGGAGCCGGCTCGTTTGGCCGACAGACTTTGCGCTCAGCAGTCTTCTCACTAGCGCCGACTGAGCATCACGACGACCATTCTCGACACGGTAAGTGATAACTGTGGGTGACAGGGGAGCATGCGGGTCGGGCGCGACGACAATTGACACAGAGTTTTTGGA
>JAGWOZ010000367.1 GCA_028870715.1 Betaproteobacteria bacterium
TGCTCGCCTGGTGACCCAGGACGGGCTGCGGGCCCCGATGCATTGCGCGGACAAGCGCCTCATCTCCCCGCCGGACTGTTGAAGTCCTTGGATGTCATCAGGTTTGGCTTGTCCCGGTCCGACCGGTTTCGCATCACGCTGCGTTTTGCTGCCTCATCGCCTTCAACAACGATCCATGCCTTTCGTCAAGTGATGTTGATGTTTGGTTGGCGCACGCTCAGGCCGCCTGCGGGCGCGCGCTGCGGTAACCCCTCTGATACTCCTGTTGCCCAGCCGTGACAGCCCAGATCGTGCGCGCCATCTTGGCTGCCTGCGCCACGATGGCCACGTTGGCTGGTCGGCGCGTGCGCAAGGACTCCAACCACGGCCCCGGTTGCTTGGCATGGGCGAGGATCGCCCGCGCGCCGTGGATCAGCAACGTGCGCAGATAGCGGTCGCCGCGTTTGGAGATGCCTTGCAGGCGAACCTTGCCGCCGGAGCCCCACTGCCGGGGCACCAGCCCCAGCCAGGCGCAGAACTCGCGCGCCGACTTGAACGCATGCGCCTCGCCCATCGTGGCGATCGCCGCCGTCGCCGTCAGCAACCCCACGCCGGGAATCTGGGCAATACGCCGCATGTCCGCATCCTCACGCAACTGTAGCCCCAGCCGCTGTTCGATGGCCCCGATGTCCTCGCTCAGCGCCTTGATCCGCGCCACCTGCTCGCGCAGGCTGTCGACTACCGTCTGCGGCAGCTTGCCCGCCAGTGCATCCAGCGCCACCTCAACCTCGCCCAGCAGCGCCTTCTTGCCCGCAGCAAAGACCGCACCGAACTCATACAACAACCCGCGCAGCGCATTGATCTGCATGGTGCGCATCTTCACCAGCAACTCCCGCTGGCGGTGCAGCGTCAGCGTGGCCTGCTGCCCCAGCGACTTCACGCCCACGAACTTGGTGCCCGGCTGTTGCACCGCCAGCCAGATGGCGCGCGCATCGGTGACGTCGGTCTTGTTGCCCGATACGAACGGGCGCACAGCTTGGGCGTGCAGCAGCCTCACCTCATGACCCAGCGCTCGCAGCTCGCGCGCCCAGTGATGCGCCCCGCCACAGGCCTCGATGCCCACCAGGCATGCCTGGTGATTGGCAAAATGCGCCAACACCTTGCCGCGCCGGATCTGCACATTGACGACCTCTCCGGTAGCCATGTCCACCGTGTGCAACTGAAACACCTGCTTGGCAATGTCCAGGCCCACGACCTGCAGCCCGTGCATCGTCCCGATGATTTGCCCTGCGCTCATGCCAGTCTTACGATTCATCTTGGGTCTCCGATGGTGTTGGTGAAGACCAATGGTCTATCACGTCTTGGGCACATCGATGCCGTATCCACTCGGGGATCCACCTACCAGCGCTGCAGGCCAACCCCTGGATGCCAATCCTTTCATCTCCGAACCCGCCTCTATCCCCGCAGGGAGGGAGGCATCCATCGCATCTCCCCGCCCTTGGCCTGTGGCCACCGCTTGCGCGGGAAGGACGGGGATTCCTACGGCGCTACGCATGAGTGAGCTCGCGCGCAGTCGCTTCGGTGGGTTCCTGCTTCGCCGAGGGGCCTGAATGCGCCACCTCTCCACGGGCTGCAACGCGGTGTCCCCGCGCCAAAATGTTCATCGCGCCGACATGGTCGGCGTGATTCGCATAGCCGCAGGCAACGCACTTGAATTGCGCCTGCGTGCGGCGATTGTCGGCCGCCACATGACCACA
>JAGWOZ010000129.1 GCA_028870715.1 Betaproteobacteria bacterium
GCGTCGCGCATCGCGCGGGCCGGTGGCCCTTGCCAACACCCAACCGTTCTCACGCGAGCTGGCAGGGCGTCGACACGCGTTTGCCCATAACGGCGACCTCCCTGACATCCAGACGCGCTGGCCGCTCGGCCCGGGATGTTGGAATCCCATCGGGCAGACTGATTCGGAGCATGTGTTTTGTCAGCTTCTGCGCATGCTTGCGCCTCTGTGGCAGAGGGAGATTCCGAGCGTCGAGGCGCGGCTGGACGTCGTGGCAACCTTCGCCGAGGGTTTGCGACCCATCGGTCCGGCCAATTTTCTTTATACGGATGGTGACGTGCTGTTTGCGCATGCGCACCGCCGTCGCCAGGCCGATGGGGTGGTTCGCACGCCTGGACTGCATCTGTTGCATCGGAACGCGGCGGGATCACATGTTCAAGAAGCGGGGGGCATGCAGGTGCGCAGCAGCCATGCCGGAGATCATCCCTTGACCATGCTGGCCAGCGTGCCCTTGGGCGGGGGTAACTGGGAGGCCCTTGCCGAGGGCGAAATCGTCGCCTTGCGCGAGGGCAGGCTGGTTGCCAGGCGTTCGGGCGGGCTGGTTTGACCTTGAAGCAGCGCGCTGCTGCGCGCTTGTCGGACAATGACGCGTCCCTCGCGCATTTCCCTTCCGCTCTACCCCCTATGCCTCGTCGTTTCCTTTGGATGATCGTTGCCGTTGTTGCATTGGCGGTGGCCGCAGTTTGGTTGGTTGACTGGTGGCGCGGGCCGCTGGTCGTGGCCTACCGGGTGGAGAGACGGCCGCTCGTGCAGGACGTGGTTGCCACCGGCCGCATCATCACGCCCTCGCGCATCAGCGTGGCAAGCGAGATCACGGCGGTCGTGATCAAGCGCCTGGTCGATCGGGGTGACGAGGTGCGTCCGGGCCAGGTCCTGTTGGAGCTGCGCAGTGACCAGGCACGTGCGCAGCGCGATCAGGCCCAGGCCGCACTGCAGCAGTTGATTCGACAAACGCGCCCACAGGCGCACGAGACGCTCGTGAGCGCCGAATCTGTGGAGAAGCTCGCGCGCAGCGAAGAGGTGCGCGCCCGCGCGCAGGTCGCGCAGGGGGCGGTTTCGCAGCAGGCGCTGGAGCAGGCGCAGCAGGCGCTGGCGGCAGCGCAGGCCCAGGTGCGCAGTGCGCGCGCCGCATGGGATGCTGACAAACCGGATGGATCGGCCGAGATGCAGCTGCGCGCCGCACTTGCTGCGGCCAATGCGGTACAGGAGCGCAGCCTCATACGCGCGGAGGTCGCCGGTCAGGTGCTCACGCGCAACGTGGAGGTCGGCGATACGATCACGCCGGGACAAATCCTGTTTACCTTGGCGCGCGCCGGCTCCACACAGGTGTCGCTGCCCGTGGATGAGCAAAACCTTGAACACCTGGCGCTTGGCCAGGGCGCCCAATGTCTGACTGACGCTTTTCCCAATCGGCCTTTTGATGCTCAACTCACGTTCATCGCCCCGGCGGTGGACACGACGAGCGGCACCATCGAGCTGAGACTGACGGTCGCAAAGCCGCCCTCCTGGCTGAGGCAGGACATGACCACCTCATGCGACATCACCACCGGCCAGCGCGCAGCAGCGCTGGTCGTGCCGAACGACGTGCTGAGGGCTCATCAGGGCGACAGCGCCCAGGTTCTCGTTTTGCGCGCAGGCCGCGCGCAGCCGCAGGACATCACGCTTGGCCTCCAGGGCCTGGTGGCCAGCGAGGTGACCAAAGGCCTGCATGCCGGTGACGTGGTCATCGCCGAGCGCAGCGTGCAGCCACACCAGCGCGTGCGTGCCACGCTGCAGGGGCTGCCCTCCACCGCAGCGTCCGCAATCGATACCGCCAGCAGCCCGCGCAACGAAGTCGCTGGCGCTTCCCGCTAGCGAACGGCGAGAAAAGAAGCCAATGGGATTGACCTGGCGTATCGCCTACAACTTTCTGCGCGACGGACGCGCGCAGACCATCCTGATCATTGTTGGCGTCGCAGTCGGCGCAGCGGTCATCGTGTTCATCACCGCGCTGGTCAACGGGTTGCAAGGCAACATTGTGCAACGCACGCTGGGCACGCAAGCACACATCGTGGTGAGCAGCCCCGATCTGCAGCCTCTCGTCTCGCCGGTGCCTCCGGGTACAGTGGACCTGCGCGCAGCCGACGCCCGCCCGCAACGCCTGCGCTCTGTCAACAACTGGCCAGGCGTGTTGGACGTCCTGCGGCACCTTGCCGGTGTCACCGCGGCCTCGCCCATCATCACCGGTCCCGCTTTCGCGCAGCGCGGCGCGGCCGTGCGCGCGGTCGCCGTGATTGGCATCGTGCCGAAGCAATATGTGCAGGTCATCCCGGTCGACAAGGACATCGTGCAAGGCCGGTTTGAGGTGGGCGCCAGCCAGATTCTCATCGGTAACCGCCTGGCGCAAGATCTTGGGCTGCGCGTGGGCGATAAGCTACGCGTGCAAGGAGCCTCCGGCGGCTCCCAGGTGTTTGATATTGCGGGTATTTTTTCTCTCGGCGTGCGCGACCTCGACCAGCGCTACCTTTACATGGGCCTCAAGCCAGCGCAGGCGCTTCTCGCCCTGCCCGGTGGCGTGACGGAAATCGATCTGACCGTGCACGATATCTTCGACGCGGAGTCCATCGCAGCGCGCATCAGCAGGCTTACCGGCCTGAAATCCGAAAGCTGGATGACCACCAATGGCCAGTTGCTCAATGCGCTTCGTTCGCAATCGCTCTCCAGCGCCCTCATTCGCTTTTTCGTCGCATTGTCGGTGGCTTTCGGGATCGCCAGTGTTCTGGCCGTGAGCGTGGTGCAGCGCACGCGCGAGATTGGCATCCTGCGAGCCATGGGGGCAGCCCGAGGGCGCGTCCTCGGCGTATTCCTGCTCGAAGGCGCCGCTGTCGGCTTTGCCGGTTCGGTGCTGGGTGCGGCAGCCGGGGCGGGCATGGTGTGGGTCTTCAACAATTACGGGCCAGCACTGTTTTACGTTCCTGTGCCCTTCGCGCTTGTTGTCGAATCGGTGGTTCTGGCCACGTTTGCCGGTGTGGTCGCGGCAGCGCTTCCGGCCATGCGCGCAGCCCGACTTGATCCGGTGGTGGCGATTCGCTATGTCTGACTTCGACGCTGCTCAAGGACGGCCTGGCTCCCCTGGGGAGGACCTCCGGGTCGACGCGCCGCAGCAAGGATCACCTGCCCAGCCAGTGCTGCGCCTGGACGCCTTGCGCAAGTCCTACCAGGTCGGTACGCCGCTGCAGACTGAGGTTTTGCATGGGATCAGCTTCACGCTTGCGCGCGGCGAATTCGCGGCGCTGGTGGGGCCATCGGGTTCCGGGAAAACCACGCTGCTCAACGTCATCGGCCTGCTCGACGCGCCCTCCGATGGGGAACTGTATCTGCAGGGAACGCCCACGCGCATGCTCGAGGACGGCGAGCGTACTGCATTGCGTGGGCGATCCATCGGCTTCGTGTTTCAGTTCCACCATCTGATCCAGGCGTTTCCTGTGTTGGACAATGTATTGATGCCTGCGCTGGTGCAAGGCGCGCGTCGCACCGGCGAGCTTGAACGGCAGGGGTTGGCCCTTCTCGATGCCGTCGGCTTGGCCGCCCACGCCCAAAAGCGCCCGAACGAGTTGTCGGGTGGGCAGCAGCAGCGCGTCGCGATTGCACGCGCCCTCCTAACCCGCCCGCCGCTGGTCCTGGCCGATGAGCCCACGGGCAATCTCGATACGCACAGCGCCGACGACGTCTTTGCCTTATTGCGCCGATTCAACCGCGAGTTCGGGTGCGCCGTACTTGTCGTCACCCACGATCCTCGCCTTGCTCAGCGCTGTGACCGGATCCTGAACCTGGTCGATGGCAATATCGTTTCGGATCAGGCAACCGCGCAGACGCCTGTCTAACGTGCCGTGTGCAATGCCTGTCCCGCAGGCGCGAGCACCAAGCCTAAGCTTGCGTGTTGCGCAGCCGCAGCGGGTCGAGCATCGCACGTCGCAGGCCGTGCGACTGAAGATCAGCAGGCAGTGGCTCCTCCAACAGCAGGGCGGCAGCCGCGCGCGCCAGGCCAGGCGCGCTTTGGATGCCGTAGCCACCTTGGCCGGCGAGCCAGAAAAACCCTGGAACATCGGGGTCGTAGCCGCAGACCGGCTCGCCGTCGGCGACAAAGCTGCGCAAGCCAGCCCAGATGCTGCGTGGGCGCCGTATGGTCAGCGTGGTTGCCTGTTCAATGGCCCAGATGCCTGCGGCAATGTCCAGCTCTTCGGGCTGCACATCCTGTGGGGGCACGGCGTCTGCATTGGCGGGCGAACCAAGCAGGGCGCCGCCAGAGGGCTTGAAGTAAAAGCTCTCGTCGACTCCAATCACCAAGGGCCAGGCATGGCAGTCCATGCCTGCTGGCGCGTCGAAGGTGAAGGCACTTCGGCGTCTGGGCTGCAGGCCGATGGGTTGTGCTCCTGCGCATTGTCCCAGCGCGTCGGCCCAGGCGCCAGCGGCGTTGACCAGCACCTCGGCGTGCCAGATGCCTGCGCTGGTGCGCACTTGCCATGCATCAGCAGCACGCTCGAGCGTGAGCACTTCGGCGTCTGTCACGATGTTCGCTCCAGCTTTGCGCGCACCGCGCAGAAAACCCTGGAGGATTGCGTCCACGTCCATGTCCTGGGCGTGAGGCTCGTAGACGCCGCCCACCAGAGCGTGACTGGGTCCGGTGCTGCGCAACACGGGGCACAGGCGCAAGCACTGGGCGGCGGAAAGGCGCTGCACCTGAACCCCGCTTGCCAGCGCGTCATGCTCCAGTGCATCAAGCTTTTCGTGAGCGCCGGCAATGGTCAACGGGGGATCGTCCCGCGACCAAGCCACATGCAAGGCCCCACGCGGCGACAGCAGCGCGTGCTCGCCGAAGCCGGCGGGAGGCGTGGTGTAAAACGCGCCGCTGCCGGTCGTCAGTGCGCGGATTCCCGGCGGTCCATACGAGGGCATGTAGAGCGCGGCGGAACGGCCCGTCGCGTGCGCGCCGCATTGCGCCTCGCGCTCCAGCAATGTGACGGTCACGTCCTGTCGCTGCGCCAGCACGTAGGCAAGGGATGCCCCGGCGATGCCGCCTCCCGCAATGATTACCCGACGCTGATTACCCACGCCGCTCAGCCTTCAGGTGTCGCGGGCGTCGGTGCATGTGCCGGTCGCGGCACATGCAGGTCGGGCAGGAACGCTGCAAGCAGTCCGATCAGTGGAAGGAAGGAGCAGATCTTGTACACATTGACGATGCCGACGACGTCCGCCAGTTGCCCAAGCGCCGCCGCACCAATCCCGCCAAGCCCGAAGGCCAACCCGAAGAAGAGCCCGGATACCGCGCCCACCTTCCCCGGCATGAGCTCTTGCGCATACACGACCATGGCGGGAAATGCAGAGGCCAGGACGAAGCCAATAATGGCTGTCAGGAAGGCTGAGACCTCAAGACTGGCATAAGGCAGCGCCAGTGTGAAGGGGGCGACACCGAGGATGGACGTCCAGATCACGCGTTTGCGGCCAATACGGTCGCCGATGGGCCCGCCAAGCAAGGTTCCAGTGGCAACAGCGGCGAGGAAGATGAACAGGTGCAACTGCCCGTCGCGCACGCTGATGCCGAAGCGATGTTGCAGAAAAAAGATGAGATATGTGTTGATGGACGCCAGGTAAAAGAACTTGGAGAACACAAGAGCCAGAAGCACCGTCATCGTTCGGCGCACGACCCCTGGCGGATAAGACTGGGAGGTGACCATCACCGGTTTGCGCTTGCCGGGGCGCAATTGGTGCCCGGACCAACGCCCGACGAAGCCCAGCACGATCATCGCCAGCAGCGCAGCTGCGGAAAACCAGGCGATACTGGCCTGGCCGTGCGGAATGATGATGGCCGCGGCAAGAAGGGGGCCCAGCGCGCTCCCCGCATTGCCGCCAACTTGGAAGATCGACTGCGCAAGCCCGTGTTTGCCTCCCGACGCCATGCGCGCCACCCGCGAGGACTCCGGGTGAAAGATGGACGAACCCATGCCCACGCAGGCGGCTGCCAAGAGGACATGGGTGAAACTGTTGGCCTGCGACAGAAGCAACAGACCCGTAAACGTGAAGCCCATGCCAACCGAGAGTGAGTAGGGTTGCGGTTTGCGGTCGGTGTACAGGCCCACCATCGGTTGCAGGATTGAGGCTGTGCACTGATAGGTGAGGGTAATAAGCCCAATCTGGGCAAAATTCAGATGCAGGCCATTCTTGAGCAACGGGTAGATGGCAATCATCAAGGACTGCATCATGTCGTTGAGCATGTGCGAAAAGCTGATCGCGCCCAACACGCGGTAGCGCGTGCTGTGCGGTGCAGGCGCTGGACTAGCCAGCGCGGAGGACGGAGTGGACATGTTGGGGCTGGGGTTGCGGTGGGCGCAGCAGGTGAGCAGCGCCAGGCAAAACTTTACGACCACCCTCGGTTTCTTGCTCATGCCGGGAAAACAAGCCTGGTGCTGTTGCGTTGATGAGGCCGTGCGTCAGCTTCGCATCAGCAGCAGCGCTCACGCTCGTCGCTGTGCACGCCTGCTCGGGCCCGACACAAACGCCCAAGTCCCGGCGGCGCGCTGAACATCAGCCCCAGTGCTGCGCCGAGTCCGTGGTCCATGCGGTGCCGCGCCAGCTCTCATGCACCGCAGCGAAAAAAGAGCGGACGCGGCGTGGCACTTCGGCCAAGCTGCGGACATGCCTGCCAACCAAGCCCTCTGGGGGTTCGCGCCGGTGAGGTGGTCGAGTCAATCCATGGGACGCATTGGGGGCGGTGTACCGTACGCCGACTGGAATCGCCGCAGGGCCTCGTCGCGATTGAGGCTGTAATTCTGCGGCCCGGCGCTGGCAATCTTGCATGCGCCCAGCACGTTACCCAATTTGCAGGCATCGGCCATGATCCACCCCTGCTCGAGCGCCCACAGCAGTCCTGCGCGGAATGCGTCGCCACAGCCGGTGGGGTCGACGACGGCGGCGGCCTGCAGACCCGGCACGTGAGTGTGCTTTCCCTGCTCATAGACGTCGCAGCCCAAAGCGCCCTTGGTGACCACGACGCTGTGCACACGCTGGGCGACTTCATGCAGGCTCCAGCCCGTGCGCTCGACGAGCATTGCAGCCTCATAGTCATTCACCGCGACCCAGGTGGCCTGCTCAATGAAGCCGCGCAACTCCGTTCCGTCGAACATGGGCAGGCCCTGCCCGGGATCAAAAATGAAGGGCATGCCGCATGCTGCCATCTGCGTCGCGTGATCGAGCATGGCTTGGCGACCGTCGGGGGCAATGATGCCAATGTTGGCACCGAGATTTGCTGGCACGGGTTGTTCGTGCGCATGGCTCATCGCGCCCGGGTGGAACGCCGTGATCTGGTTGTTGTCGCGGTCGGTGATGATGTGCGCCTGTGCCGTGTGGGCTGTCGGTACGACATGCACATGCTCGCGCGAAATGTTCAGGCGATCCAGTCGCACTTCGTAGTCAAGGCCGTCCGCCCCAAGCGCTGCGACGATTCGGGGCTCACCGCCGAGCAGCTTCATGCCGTAGGCGATGTTTCCTGCGCAGCCGCCAAACTCACGCCGTAGCGTGGGCACAAGGAAGGCCACGTTGAGCATGTGCACCTTGTCGGGCAGGATGTGCTCGGCGAATCGGCCGGGGAAGTCGGTGATGGTGTCAAAGGCGAGGGAGCCGCAGATCAGGCTGGACATGTGTAAGGCCCGGAGGAGGCAATGAATGAAAATGGCAAACCTTCACTGTAGCGGCTCGGTGCGGGCGCATGCGGACGTGGCTTGTGGCGTTCGAAGCGACTGGCTATGCTGCAATGCCTAATACCACGTGCTGCGCGATCCTGCGGCCGGTCGAAGGAGTCTGATGCCGGATACTCAATGCGCCATTCTCGCCCTGGATCAGGGGACGTCCAGCACGCGCGCCATCGTATTCGACCAGGAAGGGGCCATACTGGCGCGCAGCCAGCGGGAGCTCCCTCAAAGCTACCCCCGCCCTGGCTGGGTCGAGCATGATGCGCGTCGCATCTGGGGCGACCAACTTGCCACCGCGCGTGAGGCGCTTGCGATGGCGGGTGCGCGGCGCGTCTTGGCGTTGGGCCTGACCAACCAACGTGAAACCACGCTGCTGTGGGACCGTGTAACCGGCGAGCCCCTGTATCCCGCCATCGTCTGGCAGGATCGCCGCACGTCGGACCTTTGTGCAGCATTGCGCTTGCAGGGGCTGGAGCCGGAGGTACGGGCCCGCACCGGTCTTTTGCTCGATCCCTATTTCTCAGGCACGAAGCTCAAATGGCTTTTTGACAACATTCCAGGCGCCCGTGCGCAGGCCATGAAGGGAAAGCTCGCCTTTGGGACGATCGACTCCTGGTTACTCTGGATGCTGTCGGGTGGCGCCGACGCCGCCACGCGGGCTTGGGCCGTGCACGCGACCGACGTGAGCAATGCGAGCCGTACCCTGTTATGGAACATTCATACCCAAGATTGGGATGATGTCTTGCTAGCCGCTCTCGATATTCCGCGCGCAGTGTTGCCTCAGGTGCACACCTCCGGGCATGTCTATGCGCACACAGCGCCAGGAGTGTTGCCAGACAGCCTGCCCATTGGCGCGATGGCAGGCGATCAGCAGGCCGCATTGTTCGGCCAGGCTTGCGTTCGGGCCGGATTGGCGAAAAACACATATGGCACCGGCTGCTTCTTACTTCTCCATACCGGAGACGTTGCGCAGGAAAGCCAGCATGGGTTGCTTACGACCGCAGCTGCCCAGGCTGCGGGTCAGGGACCGCAGTATGCCCTTGAAGGGAGCGTGTTCGTGGGCGGTGCGGTGGTGCAATGGCTGCGCGATGGGCTCCACGCCATCAGCGCGAGCGCAGAAGTGGAGCGATTGGCCCAGAGCGTCCCCGACAGTGGTGGCGTGGTTTTCGTGCCTGCATTCACGGGCTTGGGGGCACCATATTGGCGGCCCGACGCCACTGGCACCATCACCGGGCTCACGCGCGGCACGACGGTCGCGCACGTCGCGCGCGCGGCACTGGAGAGCATTGCATTTCAGAGTGCGGCTTTGCTTGAGTCGATGAACGCGGATACCCAGGCATCCGGGGGTCGCCAAGTGCTCGAGTTACGCGTGGATGGGGGCGCCAGCAGCAACGACCTGTTGATGCAATTCCAGGCGGACCTTCTTGGCATCCCAGTCGTGCGCCCACAGGTGCTGGAGACCACCGCCCTGGGTGTGGCCATGCTCGCGGGGCTGAGCTGTGGTGTATACGCAGGGTCCGACGCGATTGAGGCCTTATGGAAACCGGCACGTCGCTTTCTGCCGCGGCTTGGCGTGGGGCGCGCGCGCCAGCGCATGCAGGAGTGGGAGCACGCTGTGCGCAAAGCGCTAACTCCCTAGAAAGGCGGGCAGTTCCGGGGCGGGACACGGCAGCCGTGCCGGGCTACGCGTTTGGGGTCGTGTATCGCCCGGACGGATTACTGCAGCGCTGCTAGCGCTGCCGCATAGTTCGGCTCGTTGCCGATTTCCGGTACGAGCTCCGAATGCAGAACCTTGTCATGTTCATCGAGCACCACCACTGCCCGCGCGGTCACGCCCACGAGAGGCCCGGTGGCGATCTTGACGCCATACTCTTGCATGAACTCAGGGTGACGGAAGGTCGACAGTGTGA
>JAGWOZ010000368.1 GCA_028870715.1 Betaproteobacteria bacterium
CGCCGATGCGGCGCTCCTTGCCGTCCAAAAGATTGCGAATGTTCTGACGGTGTCGCCATACGACCAAGGCCGCAATGACGGCCACGGCCACCAGCATGGCTGGGTCGGCCTGCCACACCAGACCGCTTCCGAACCAATCGTAAAACGGCGCAAACAGCGCTGCCGCTAGCGCAGCAACCGACGAATAGCGACTGAACATCGCGACGATCAGCCAAGTCACCATCGTGGCCAACCCAAGCCACGGGTTGACGGCCATGAGGACGCCAGCAGCCGTGGCCACACCTTTGCCACCCTTGAACTGGAAGAAAACAGGGTAAAGGTGTCCAAGAAAGACTGCGATGGCCACGAGCGGTACGGCAGCATGGTCGAGAAAGCCAAGGTGCTGGCCCTGATAGGCCAGCCATACTGGCAGCCAGCCCTTCAATGCATCCAGTGCCAAGGTTAGCGCTGCAGCCGGTTTGCTCCCTGTACGCAGCACGTTCGTCGCACCCGGATTGCCCGAGCCAAAACTGCGTGGATCCGGCAATCCCATGCCTCGACTCACAACCACGGCGAAGGCGATGGAACCAAGGAGATAGGAGGCCAACGCGGCAAGTAGGGCTGTGAGGATCGTCATGCGCAGCGATTCTATTGAACATGTGCCCGCACATTCCCCCTTCCTCGCCCGGCCTGACGCGCAGGGTCACATCGGCGAAGCCGTCCGGGCAGGAGGTGGCCCAGCGGGAGGTCTGCGCCTGTTGATTCCTGCTGCGCCGGATCCAAGCACGGCAAGCAGGTGGGACTTCGCGTGCGCCACATCCGGTCTCAACGCCGCGATCCTGCGCGCGGGCAAGCTGCGCGTATGCGTGCCGGCGCAACACAACCTTGCAGGACGGTGCCGCGTGCGACCACCTTCGCCCTGACAGCCGGCCTACGCAGGCCGCGTTCAAGTGCCCCCTCGCGCGACAAAACACCATGCGTTGAGCGGCGGGAGTGTTCATGACAAGCCGCCGGCTTTTTTTGCGACGCCAACTGCGATTGCGGGCCCCGGCACGCCTCATCAAGCCAGCGGCAGAGCACACTCCACGGATTGGGCCTGCAGCAAGTCACGCAGCAGCGACGGCTGGATGCCCAGAAGCAGCCCGCGGCGCCCGCCATTGATGTAGATGCGCGCCAATGACAACACGCTGGCCTGCACGTAGATGTCCATGGGTTTGCGCAACGCAAAGGGGGACGTGCCACCGACTTGATATCCGCTGTGCCGCTGCGCCACTTCTGGAGTGCAGGGCTGAACACTCTTTGCACCGATCGCGCGGGCCAGGTTCTTTGTCGAAACTTGGCAGTCCCCGTGCATCAGCACCACCAAAGGCTTGGCCTGCTCGTTTTGCATGACAAGAGTCTTGATGACAGCGTGCAAGTCCAGCCCCAGGCATTCGGCCCCCCAAGCTGCGCCGCCGTGGTCCACATAGTCGTACGGATGCAAAGTGAATGCAGCCTGCTTTGTGCGCAGCCAATTCGTGGCCGGGGTCTCAGTGGGGCGCCGGTTTGTGCTCATGAGGATCGATGGTCATGCGGAGGATTGGCTCCATTGCAGCAGGCTGGGTGCAATCTGCCAAGCTGGGCGTCACCGTGGCCAAACCCATACCCCAAGCCGAGCCTGCGCGGCAGCCTAGAATCGCCACCATGCTCGTACCAGCCAATGCCGACCTGCACTGCCACTCGACCGTGTCTGACGGCACGCTCGCACCGGCG
>JAGWOZ010000130.1 GCA_028870715.1 Betaproteobacteria bacterium
AGGCGATTTTCGTCCTGAGCCAAATACAGCGGCTTCATCCCGAAACGGTCCCGTGCCAACAGCAGGATGCCGACGCGCGGATCCCACAGCGCAAAGGCGAACATGCCATCAAGATGCGCAACCGCACCTTCGCCCCAGGCAGCATAGGCTTTGAGAATGACTTCCGTGTCGCCGCATGAGTTGAAGTGGTGGCCAAGCGCTGTAAGCTCGGCGCGAAGTTCGCGATAGTTGTAGATCACCCCGTTGAACACCAACGTGCAACCCGAGTCGGGGTCTGTCATGGGTTGGTCGCTCGCGGCACTCAGGTCGATGATGGCAAGACGCCTGTGGCCGAACGCTATAGGCCCAACGCTCCAGTGGCCAGCGTGATCCGGGCCGCGAGGCGCAAGACGCGCAGTCATGCGGCCAACTGCTTCCACATTGGCACGTGTGTCGTCGAACCGTAACTCGCCGCAAATTCCACACATAGGCATTGTCGTAAGGTGTAATGTGGCAATTGTCCTTGATGCAACTGCTTCTGGAGGGAGGCCAGGTTTCGGCACCGAAGCTTGGTTTAGGCGCCGGATCCAAACAACAGGCCCACACCTGCCGTGATAACCATCGCCAGTGCGCCCCAGAACGTGACGCGCAGGACGCCAGGGACAAGCGGTGCGCGGCCCATGAAGGCCGCAAGGCCCCCGAGGACGGCCAAAAAGGCCATGGATGTCACACTGACGATCCAGGGCAGATTCCCTCTTGGGAAGACCACAACGCAGAGAAGCGGTAGCGCAGCACCCACGGCGAACGCGAATGCGGACGTGAATGCAGCCTGAAGGGGGTTCGCCCTCACGCTTTCAGAAATACCAAGTTCGTCGCGGGTATGGGCGGCCAGCGCATCCTTCGCCATCAACTGCGCTGCCACTTGCTTGGCTAGATTGGCATCCAAACCCCGCTGCATATAGATGCCAGCAAGCTCAGCCTCCTCGCGAACGCCGTCGAAGGCCAATTCCTGGCGCTCGCGGGCAATGTCGGCCTGTTCGGTGTCGGCCTGGGAGCTGACCGAGACATACTCACCTGCCGCCATGGACATGGCCCCTGCGACCAGGCCCGCGACACCAGCGACGAGCACCGCGCTGTGCGTGGCGCTTGACGCGATAACACCGACGATCAGGCTTGCCGTGGAGACGATGCCGTCGTTGGCGCCGAGCACTGCCGCGCGCAGCCAGCCCGTATGCTGGGTGCGATGGCGTTCAACATGGATTCTCGACATGGAGGATGTCTCCGATAGGGATGGGCGCTTGGCTAATGCAACGGCAAGCCTTTGGTTGAACGTAGCACTTGCAGCCAAAGGCCGCACGCCAAAAGCAGCACGAATGCGCCAGCCAGAGGTGGCCAGCTGATGCTGGCGAAGCCCATCACGTGACGCAAGGTGGGGATCAGAATGACCGCAGCCAGCATGATGCCAACGCTGGCGAACAGGCGCCCCAACCAGGGGTTATCAGTAGGCAACCTGAATAGCACGATGTGCTCGCTGCTGCGATTGGTCAAGATTAGCAGGAATAGCGCTAGCACCAGAGCGCTGAATATGGTCAGGCGCAGGTTGGCTTGACCCCAACCGGCACACTGTTGCAGGAGCGCGTATCCGCCCAACAGGATGGCGGCGACGCCAATCCCTTGTGCCAGCGCAGGAGCGACGTTTCTCATCGCGAATGGCGTCGCATTCAGAGGCCTGGGCGGGCGGAGCATGAGGTCAATGGCCGACGGCTCGGCCTCGAACACGATCGAGCAAGCGGGATCGATGAGCAGCTCCAGAAGCACGATATGCACGGGTAACAGAAGAACCGGCCAGTGCAGCAGTGCAGGTACAAGGGCAAGGGCGATGATGGGCAAATGCACAGCAAATACGAAGCGTGTGGCTTTCGTGATGTTGTCGTAAATGCGCCGCCCGCCACGGATTGCACCCACGATGCTTGCGAAGCTGTCATCGAGAAGCACTAAAGCGGCGGCCTCGCGAGCCACATCCGTGCCGCGCTCCCCCATGGCGATACCGACGTCGGCGGCCTTTAGCGCGGGCGCATCGTTGACGCCATCGCCGGTCATCGCCACGACTTCGCCTGCCTGTTGCAGGACGCGGACCAAGCGAAGTTTCTGCTCTGGCTTAACACGCGCGCAAAGGTCTACATGGCGCAGGCGCTCTCGCAGAGCGACATCATCCAATGCCATGATTTCAGGACCCGTGATGACTTCGGCGCGCTCGGAGAGGCCAACTTGCTGGGCAATCGCACGCGCCGTGGCGGGATGATCGCCAGTGAGCATCAGCACGCGCACGCCCGCAGCACGGCATTGCGCGATGGCGGCGGGGACATCCGCTCGTGGCGGATCGATCAATCCGATCAGACCAAGGAACTCGAAATCGAAGTCATGCTGGCTCTTGGGCCATCCGCTCGTGGTAGCTGCAGACCTCCAGATCCCACGCGCCACACCCAGAACGCGCAGGCCGCGCGCCGCCATCGCTTCCACGCGCTGGTGGATGGCTTGACGATCCGATTCCGGCAGGTGGCACAAGTCGGCCACAGCCTCAGGCGCGCCCTTCGTCGCCAGAAGATGAGCATTGGGAGAAGCGCCCGAGAACACGCGGGTTACCGCCAGGATGTCGGGGTCAAGCGCGTACTGGAACTCAACGCTGCGTTCATCACGGATATGCTCGGTGCCTGCCAAGCGTGTGTGGCCGAATTCCTGGATGGCTTGCTCCATCGGATCGTAAGGGTTCGGGGGCGTGGCCAGCATGCCGAACTCGATCAGGGCGTGAAAGTCTTCGGGAAACGTGGGTTCGGTGGCTTTGATCTGGACGTCTCCAACCGCAAGTTCGCCAACCTGCATGCGGTTTTGTGTCAGCGTGCCTGTTTTGTCTACGGCCAGGACCGTGATCGCACCCAGAGCCTCCACGGCCGGCACACGGCGCGTGAGGACTTTGCTTTTTGAGAGACGCCAAGCGCCCAATGCCAAGAATACGGTGAGAATGACCGGAATCTCCTCGGGCAAGATGGCCATTGCCAGGGCGATGCCCGCCAGCAGGCTTTCCAGCAGCGGCCGGCCGTCCCATAGCCAATCAGTCAGCACGAGCGAAGTCGCCAGCGTGAGAGCGATGATCGTGAGATTGCGGATCAGCGTGCGTGAGGATCGCTGCAGCCCGGAGTCGGCTACTTCGGTGCCCGTCAATGCCACGCCGATGCGACCGACAGCGGTTGCGGAACCCGTCGTCTGGACTATGGCAAGGCCTGTACCCTTGGTGACCACCGTGCTCGCGAAGAGTGCCGCTGTGCTGTCACCGCCCAGTGCGGGAAGTTCATGCAGTTCCGCAATCGCCCGCTTGTCCACCGGCACGGACTCGCCTGTGAGAAGGGACTCATCCGCCGTGAGCTGACCCCGAACCAGTTGGGCGTCTGCCGCGATGCGGTCGCCTTCATTCAATACGAGCAGGTCGCCCCGCACTACATCGCGTCCTGCGATGCGAGTCTCCTTTCCATCCCGGATTACCAGCGCACGAGGCGCCGAGAGATCCCGCAGCGATTCCAAGGCGCGCTCCGTCTTGCGTTCCTGCGTCAGGGTGATGCCGATGACCACGAACACGAAGGCGAGGAGGAATACGGCTTCGGCGCGGTCACCCAGCAGCAGATAGATGCTGCCGGCGACTAGGAGCATCAGAAACATTGGCTCGCGCAGCACGCCAAGCACGATACCAAGAAGAGTCTTGGGCGAGCTGCCGGGTAAAAGGTTGGCGCCTTCGGACCGGAGTCGTTGTGCAGACTCGGCAGTGGACAGGCCCTGGACATTGCTGGCCTTCGCTTCTTGTGCGGAAGGTAGCGCCATCTCAATGCCTCAGCCTGGCGCGTAGCAGTCCCGTCATCGCGATACCGAAGACGGATGGGGTCCCCATAATCGCGCCTTGCATCGCTCCGAAGCGTACGTTGCGGCGGCACTGGACGATGACAAAGCCGCTTTCAGTGGAGATGGACGCGACACAAGATCCCGACTGCACTGCTCCACCTTGGCGGTGAGTGGCCAGGGACGTGAAGCACATGATGTCGAGCCGAGCAATCATCGCCCGGCGCGATTGACGTTTCCAGGGTCGCGCTCGCTAATCTTGCGTGCCCGTGCGCCAACTTCCATATCCGGCAAGCGAATCCTCCTAAGCGCGAAAAAAGTGGTGACAGACGCGGCGCAGCCGCGTGTTTGAAGCGGGCCTGCCGGATGGCCCCAAATGCGCGTCGCGAACTCTCACGGCGGATCAATAGCCAGCCAATTATCGCTGCTCAGCGATGCGGGCGACATGGGGAAGCATCGTCATGTCGGCACGCTGACATCTGTCCGCGTCGCCATGCCCCTGCCGCCAGCGTGCCAGCTGTGTTGCGCCAGCCGCGGAAGCAAAATGTTTCGACGATTGTGTCAACCGCCGAGGGCTCCGTAGCGATAATTTGGGAAGATACGGGACGAAGCCAGGCACGGAGCCGGTTTTGGAACCCTCCATCATTGAGGCGGAATGACGCGTTTCTCCTGAGTCGGTCACCGTGATAGTCCTTCGGCAGTTGCAACGCCTGGGCAGGCAGTTTGACGCGCCGCGGCAAGCTCACAGGTGGCTGCAAAAGCCTCAGATTCGATTTGCAGCGTCACATGTGTGATTTCGAAGGCGTCATGCAGCATGCGCTCCGTCTGCTGGGCAGTTGCATCAATGCTTGGCCCATCCTTGCCAGGCACCAGTGCGCAGTCAAGCGCAACCGCGAAATCCTCTCGGCGGCATGCGGCATGGCGCATCCCATGCTCGCGTACAAAGCGGAAGAAGCTGGTCGCGGCTGCACCCGAGCAATTGCGCGCCAGATCAAACCATCGCAGCACTGCACGGCGCGTTGGGAACTCGTTCCCAAGCCGTTCGCGCAGCGTGTGCATGTGTGCCCGCAGTGCGGCACACGGCACCGCGCGACCGCAACAGGGCGTTGGTGGTCCTCATCGACGCGCATGCCGCGCAGCAAATCCCTTTACGGAACACGCCTGGAAGGGGCGTGGCGGCGAGACCCAAACCTCTGCCACGGCAACGCGGAAAGTCCAAGTCCTTGACCCGCGAAACACCCACGACAACGCCATGCGTTTAGTGGCGGGAGAGTTCAATCTTGGGGACTCTACGATGTGCGAGGCGAACCGGGCGGCGCGCCTCTCGGCGCCACGCTTCGGCATGACACGATATCCGACTTGAGCTGAGACCCTGTCCACCACGTGGAACTTGAGCCACGTCAAGCCATGCTTGTCCACAACGTTCATCGTGTGCAGGGCAGGGTCTCGGTGCAGGCGTGGCACGATGAGGTACAGGAAGCGCGAGGCGGGGGGCGACGTTGGACGCAGGGCTAGGTTTGACGGAGCAGTGATGGATCAACGCTAAGCATCGTGCGGGGAGGGGGAGCCGACCTGTCACGCTCTCGTCTCAAAACGCGAGGTCATCCTCGATGCCTGCCAATCCCGCCTTGGCGCAGATGTCGTCGTTGTCCCCGCCGGGTGCGCCGGACACGCCGATGGCCCCGACCATCTGGCCAGCCGCTTCGATTGGCAGGCCGCCGCCGATCATGACCACCCCGGGAAGGTTCTTGATCGCCTGTTCGGCAGAGCGGGGCTTGTTCACCCGCGCGGCCACCGTGCCGGAGGACTCGCGCCAGCTCGCGGCGGTGCGCGCTTTGCCTTCGGCAGCAGCCACGGTGTGCCAGCCTGCATAGCGGTCACGCAGCATCACCAGTGCAAGGCCCGATGGGTCCGTGACGACCACAGTGACCTGCCAACCGCGCTTTTGGCACTCGGCCTTCGCCGCCTGCGCAGCTTTGAGCGCAACCTCCGGGGTGATGATTTTTTGCGACCAGGTGCCGGCAGGGCTTTCGGCATGGGCCGACGCGCCGTATGCGGCAGCAAGCATGGACAAGGCCACAATCATCGTCTTACGCATGGTGCTGGCTCCTGCGTTCAAGCGCCGATCCACTGTTCGATATGCGCGCGGCTGGGTATGCCGCCGGCGTGTACGACCTTGCCGTCGATGACAATTCCGGGCGTGCTCATCACCCCGTACTTCATGATTGAGGCGATATCCTCGACCTTTTCAACCTGGGCCTGCAGGCCCTTGGCTTTGATGACGTCTTCAACGAGCTTTTGCGTGGCCTTGCAGTTGGCGCAGCCGGTGCCGAGAATTTTGATGTTGATCATGGTCAGACTCCTGGATGTCGTGTGCGATGAGCGCCTGCAATTGCAGGCTCGGGATTCAGCAATGCCGGCCTGAGGCCGTGGCGTCGCAGGCGTTGGAGGCTTCGGGCAAGCCCATGGCCCTGAACACCTTGGAAGCGGGACAGAACCCGGTGAAACCCATCTGGAGCAGGTTCAGGCCCACGAAGCCCGTGAGCCAAAGCCAGGTGGGGTGCAACAGATCGATCTGGCCCGCGATGTGCGTCAGCGCCAAGCTCAGCAAAACCATGAACCCGGCCATGACGCTCACCATGCGATGGACAGTCATGAACATCTCCTTGCAGTGTGGAAAGCCATGGAAGCGAGGAACTTGCGCGTTACATCACCGCGTTGAAGACGTAGCCGACGATGATGATGCCGATGGTGACGACGCCGGCAAAGAGTGCGATCAGCTTGGGCTTCATCACTTTTTTAAGGATCATGAACTCGGGAAAGGACAAGGCGGTGACAGCCATCATGAACGCCAGGGTGGTGCCCAGCGCGGCGCCCTTTCCCAAGAGCGCCTGCACCACGGGGATGATGCCCGCTGCATTGGAGTACATGGGCACGCCGATGAGCACAGCCAGGGGAACGGACCACCACGCACCCTTGCCCATCAGATGCGCCATGAAGTCTTGCGGCACGTAGCCGTGAATCCACGCCCCCACGCCGACGCCGGCGACGATGTAGGGCGCCACCTTGAGCACGATCTCGCGCACATGTTGCCAGCCTTGGGCGAAGCGCGCATCCCAGCCGGGCCGGATTTCGGCATTGCTGACGGCTGGGATATCGAACACCCAGGCCTCGACAAGCTTCACCGGGTTCAGGCGCCCGATGACCAACCCCGCGAGGATGGCGATGGCCAGGCCCAGCCCCAGATAGATCGACGCGATCTTCCAGCCGAACATGCCGAACAGCAGCGCCAGTGCCACCTCGTTGACCATGGGCGCCGATACGAGAAAGGAAAATGTCACGCCAAGCGGCACGCCAGCGGTGAGAAAGCCGATGAACAGCGGCACCGCTGAGCATGAGCAGAATGGAGTGACGATGCCCAGCGTGGCCGCCAGCACGTTGCCCACGCCTTGGCGCCGGCCGGCGAGAATCGAGCGCGTCTTCTCGGGCGTGAAGAAGGTTTGAATGACGCCGACGACGAATACGATCAGTGCCAGCAGCATCAGCACCTTGGGCACTTCGAAGGCGAAGAAGCTCACCGCACTGTAGAGATGGCTGGCGGCCGCCATGCCACTTGCGCCAGACAGCCAGTGCATGAAGGCATCGGTGGCGGGTTCCAGCTGGCTGTAGAGCAGGACCCAGCCCATGACAAACACTGTGGGTACCGCCCAGGCGCGCCAGGGGGGAATAGGCCGACTTGTGTCGGACTCGCGGGCGCAGTTGTCCGATTGGGGGGCGTCTTGGGAAACCGTTTGTGTATTCATCGAACTCTCACAAGCACGTGGGTAGATTTAGGTTGCTCCCTGTAGAAGACGAATGAGTGTGAAAAAGGATGCACGAGGCGGATTGCCAAATGTGAGTGCTCCAGCGACTACAGCGCCTTGTGGCGCTGTAGTCGGGAGATGCGCGGCGCATTGCCCAAAGATGCAATTGCAGCGAGTCAATTCAGCGCAAAGCGAATCCTCAGCCCGGTGTGGTTGGCCTCGAGCGCGCAAGTGGTGGAGGTGTGGCATAAAGCACCGGACCGCAACCTAGCGTGATCTTGATCACCCGTATTTAGTTCAGGGGTGGAGTACGCCCGGATCGTGTGTGAATTGAAAGGTGTAGCCATGCCAGCAGGAGTCCACCGAAGCGACGCGTCTTGGCTCAATGCCGGAATGAGCACCGTAGGAATCTTCAGCCTTTCGGCCAGAGGGATGTCGGGCTTCGGCGAGGAAGCCGGAGTGCTGGGTGGTATCGCGGTTTGCGTCAGTGTCACAACCGCCCGAAGTCACGCATCGGGAGATCGCCACTAATTGCTCGGACGGCGCGCTGCGTGATCGAGCTGCGGCACCAGGACAGCCCGGCCATAGCCGCGTCGCTTTGGTCGGGCGGGAGCATAGCAGCGAAGAAGCAGGGCAAGGCGTCATCGCGAGTCTGCAAAGACAAAGCACTATCGTATGGGCTGCCCGTGCGAGCCGCGAGCGTTTTGAGGGGCGTGGCAGCACACTAATCCCGTTTGCTGATCGAATCGCACACCGCAAACGCGAACAAACGCCTCCCGCAACCGGGCGCGCGCCCGCAGAACGCGGGATTTGGCGGCGGGCAGAGACAAGCCGCGCAGCGTGGCGTAGTCACGCTGCGTCATGCCCTGTAACTCGCAGAGATCGAGGACGTCGCGGTCTTCACTTGTGAGTGAGGCGAGCGCTTGGGGCAGGCAGTCGGACAACGTTTCCACTGGCGGTTGCTCACCGGATTCCGCCGGCAGATCCTCAGATAAAGCGTCATGGGGATGAAGCGTGCGCAGGTGATCGGCCAGAGCATTGCGTGCCAAGGTGAACAGCCACGCACGCGGTTCTTTGAGGTCACAGAAATTGCGCCCCTGGTGCAGGGCCTTGAGGAACACGGTTTGCAGCAAGTCCGCTGCTTGATCACCGTCACCCACGCGATGTCGCAGGTACCGCTCGATCTCCGAGTGATGCTTCCGCCAGGCGCGGGTCACGCAGGTTTCGGTTGTCAGCATGTGGGAGGACGCAGTCAGAGGCGTGGGCTGGTGCAATTGGGTGGGCATGGCTAAATCATAGGTGCCCTCAACGCTATCGCTGCGGCTCCCGGCACCGAGTTGCATTGGACAATTTTTCATCTCGGATCTTGAAATCGGGCGCGGTATCGCCAACTATGCACCGTGAGATGAAATTCGTTACCATCTACCGCTTCGGGGCCGACCCGGTTTCGACGTGAATGTTGACGTTGTGGAGTGCATGCCGAGCACCAGTAAGCTCGTAAATCCACTGGAATCAAGTTAAACGCGAACGACGATAGTTTCGCTCTCGCAGCTTAATTGCCGCGAGCCTTGCAACGGCACGCTGATGGGCCGGGGTGGCAACACCTGCAAGGTCATGAACATCAGATCGCGATCTTGTGCGCCGCGCACAATGTCGTTAAATTCAGCGGATCGCCAGCTTAGAAGCATGTCCACCTGCGTCTGAGCGGTTAAATCCAAATGATGGCACTAAGCATGTAGAGCTTGCAGCAGAGAGTTTGCGGACGGGGGTTCAATTCCCCCCGGCTCCACCATTTACCAAAAACCCAAGCCTTATCGGTTGGGTTTTTTTCTGCCCGGAACGCCAGTCTTGGCGCGGTTTCCGGCTTGCGGCGTGTGAGCGGCGGCATCCCGACTCCCCCGATTCCGGCGCGTTTTCCTCCTCTCTCCGGCCGTTTTTATCTGCCTGACGTGTGAGCGTTCACCGCGGTCACTCCAGCATTGACGCGGGTT
>JAGWOZ010000369.1 GCA_028870715.1 Betaproteobacteria bacterium
CACGTCAGTGTGGCAAGCTTGGCCTGATTGTGGTGGATTACCTTCAGCTCATGAGCTCATCGCGCGATGGTGAGAACCGGGCCACGGAAATCTCCGAAATCTCGCGCTCGCTCAAAGCGCTGGCCAAGGAACTGCAGTGTCCCGTCATCGCCCTGTCACAGCTCAACCGGGACCTGGAAAAACGCACCGACCGCCGTCCCGTGATGAGTGATCTAAGGGAGTCGGGAGCCATCGAACAGGACGCCGACGTCATCCTGTTCATCTACCGCGACGAGGTGTACAACAAGGACTCCAAGGACCAGGGCGTGGCGGAAATCATCATCGGCAAACAGCGTAACGGGCCCATTGGCACCGTCAATCTGGCGTTCCTGCGTCAGCTCACCCGCTTCGAGAATCTGGCGCGCGAGTTCTGAACCCGGCTCGGCGCTTTCGCGCCGCGCGAGCCCGTTCCGGATCAGAGAATTTCCGTGGCGTAGTCCGCCAAGCGGCTGCGCTCGCCACGCGCCAGGCTGATGTGGCCCGCGTGCTTCCAACCTTTGAAGCGGTCGACCACATAGGTCAGACCTGAGCTGCCTTCGGTCAGATAGGGCGTGTCGATCTGCGCAAGATTGCCCATGCAGATAATCTTGGTGCCCGGGCCTGCGCGTGTGACGAGCGTTTTCATCTGCTTGGGCGTGAGGTTCTGCGCTTCGTCGATGATGACGAATTTGTTCAGAAACGTGCGCCCCCGCATGAAATTCAGACTCTTGATCTTGATCTTCGAGCGAATCAGTTCCTGCGTTGCCGCACGCCCCCATTCGCCACCCTGCGAAGCACCGCCGGACTGGTTGAGCACTTCCAGGTTGTCGTCCAGTGCGCCCATCCACGGCGACATCTTTTCTTCTTCCGTGCCCGGAAGATAGCCAATGTCCTCGCCCACGGGTACTGTCACCCGCGTGATGATGATCTCGTTGTACCGCCGATCTTCCAGCACCTGGTGCAGGCCCGCGGCCAACGCCAGCAGGGTCTTGCCGGTCCCGGCCTGGCCGGTGAGGGTGACGAAATCGACTTCCGGATCCAGAAGCAGGTTGAGCGCGAAATTCTGCTCGCGATTGCGCGCCGTCACGCCCCAAACCCCGTTCTTCGGATGGGTGAAATCGCGCACCACCTGCAACACGGCGGTGGATGCCCGGATTTCCTTGACGCGTGCGTACAGCGGCGTCGCGCTGGGGGACTCCCAATACACGGCCTGGTTGACCAGCATGGCCGACACCAAGGGGCCCTGCAGACGGTAAAACGGCTGGCCGCCTTGCTGCCAGCTCTCCACGGACTGCGCCTGCTGCTCCCAGAAGTCCGCGGGCAGGGGCAAGAGCCCCGTGTACAGCAGGTCCGCATCGTCCAGGGTCTTGTCGTTTGCATAGTCTTCTGCATGCAAACCTAACGCGCGGGCTTTCACCCGCATGTTGATGTCTTTGGACACCAGCACGACGGGTCGCTCCGGATGCAGGGAGGTCAGCGCCTGAAGGACCGCAAGAATCTGGTTGTCGGCCTTGCCTTGGGGCAGGGCCTCGGGCAGCCGCACATCGTGCGCCTTGGTTTGGAAAAACAAACGCCCACGCGCTTCTCGATGCCCGCTGTGATCGAGGCGGATCCCGAGTTCGATCCCACCCTCGACTCCAGCGACCAGCGCATCAAGTTCCCGGCTGGCCTGGCGAGCATTGCGGGCGACCTCAGACATGCCCTTTTTGT
>JAGWOZ010000370.1 GCA_028870715.1 Betaproteobacteria bacterium
CATGCAGCGGGTCCCAGCGGCCGTCTGGATCGACACCCTGCAAGACTCATTGACCATGAACTCTCCCACCGCTAAACGCATGGCGTTGTAGCGGGGGTTTCGCGGGTCACAGACCTGGACTTGCCCCGTTGCCGAGGCAGAGGTTTGGGTCTCGCCGCCACGCCCGTTCCAGGCGTGTTGTGCGCGTCGATGAGAACCACCAGCGCGCTGTTGCGGTCGCGCGGCATGGCATGCCCGCAGTGCGGGCAGACATGCATGCGCTCGGCAAGGGTCTTGGGCACGAGTTCCCAACAGGCCGAGCAGCGCTGCGACGGTTTGATCTGGCGCGTATTGCTCAGATGCAGTCGCGTACCAGCTTCTTCCGCTTTGTACGCCAGCATCTGATGCGCCATGCCGAACGCCGCCGAGAGAATCTCCCGGTTGAGTCCGGCCTTCTGCCGCACGCGACGGCCCGGTGCTTCCACCGTGCCCTTCGCACTGCGGCTCATGTTCTTCGGAGCCAGTTGCTCCGTCGCCAGCACGGCGCATTGCCGCACCATCCTGGTTGTTTCCTGGTGCACGAAGTCCCGGCGCAGGTTGCCGATCCGATCATGCAGCCGAGCCACGCACTGGCTCAATCGCTTGTATCGCACGGAGCCTTTCTTCTTCCGGGCGCGCTGCCGCTGCAGCGCAGCCAGTTTGGGCAGTTCGGTGCGAAGCCAGCGCGGATTGGCGATGGTCTGTCCATCGTCGAACGTGGCCCAGTCGTTGACGCCGAAATCCACCCCGCGGCGCAGGTCGGCGGTGCGCTCGCGCGCGCAGGCTGCATCGGGCACGCGCAGCGTCACCGACACGAACCAGTGTCCGTTCCTGCGCGTGAGGGTGATGTCGTTGGGCTTGGCATCCGCCCCAAAGCGGTGACGGCCGCGTGCCCGGATGGACATGGCGGCATCGCCGCTGCCCAACCGAAGCGTGGCCCCACGGCCGCCATGCTGCATGAGCTTCCAGCCAGAGGGATCGGGATAGGCGAAGCCCGAGAATCGCTTCGCCGCCTTGAAGCGCGGAAAGCCCGGCGTCTGCCTGGCCTTGACGCGGCGAAAGAATGATTGAAAGGCCAGATCGAGACGGCGAAGCGTTTGCTGCAAGGCATGACTGCCAAGCTCCACGAACTCAGGCCGCGCGGCCTTGATCTCGGGCAACGCGTTCTGCTGGTCGTTGTAGCTGATCGACTTTCTGGCCTTGCGCCAGGCGTCGATGCGCTCTTCCAGCGCCGCGTTGTACAACTCGCAGTGCAGCCGCGTCCATGCCTCGAGCCGTGCAGACTGCGCGGCATTGGGGTACAGCTTGAGTGTGGCTTTGCGGCGCTGCATACTGATATTTTATACAGCCAATAGGGAGCCCACAAGCGAAAATCGCTCGCTTGACCCCCTCCTGCCCGGTCGGCTTCGCCTAAGTGACGCTGCGCGTCGGGCCGGGTTAGGAAGGGGAATGCGCGAGCATGTGTTCAGACCCGCTGCCGTATCGCAATGGGGAACGCCACGGCGCGGCAGCCGTCCAATGGCAGAAGGGACTCTAAACAGCCTTTGCCCGTCGCGTATACGATAGGCGGGTCAAACCGATCGAGGATGCCATGCTCATGCACGCAACCTTTGCCACAGGCGGTACCGAGTTGTGCCCGCATTCGAATCCGGGAACCAGGAAGGTCCTGCAAACGCTGCGGTTGCGTTGGCGGTTGGGCAAGGCGCTG
>JAGWOZ010000131.1 GCA_028870715.1 Betaproteobacteria bacterium
CCAACGCGCCGTCGTTGGCATGATCTGCATCAACCCGTTGGCCCCGACCCAGGACCGGATGCCGGCGATGAAGCGCGACTCCTGGCGGATCAGGCCGAACAGGAAGGCCTCGCCCACGCCGCTCGACTTGGCGGCGCGGCTAATGGCTTCGCGGTATGGCATGGCGTAGCGCTGCGACCAGTCCACCCCACCGCGGACGCGCTCGCTCGTGTCGATGCAGAGAAGCCAGACCTGCTGATCGCATGCGACCTGCGCTGCGGCGTGGATCGCGTCGTTATCCAGTCCGCGCAGCGAAAAATTCCACTCGCGCACAGCTGGCTGGTAGATATTGAGGCGAAACAGCGCCAGCGCACGCTGGAAACCCGGATTGACCGCCTGTGCGCGCACGTCCGTCGCCAATGGGGGCGACAGGCTTGCGGGAAGGCTGATCTTCATGCCAAGTCCCTCCGTGGCCAACTGGCCGTAATAGCTCCACGGTGATGCGATCTGCGCGTACAGTGCCTCGGCCTCCATGGGATGACCGAGTTCGCGCTGCGCCGTGGCATGCCAGTAGGTCCAGTCGGCGCGCTGGGCCGTGTCCGCCGTGAACTCGCGGCTGGCCTGATCCACCAATTTCCAATCGTGTGCGCGCAGCGCCGCACGCACCATCCATTCCAGAGTGGAGTCCGTGGGACGGTAGTTGGTGTCCAAGCGACGAGCCTGGCTGAACCACAACGCCGCATCGGGCAGCAACTGCACGGCACCACTGCGCGCGGCCTGATACGCGATGGCCACCCGATCCGAGGCCGGCAGCCCTGACAAACCCGAGGCCACAAGCCGCATGGTTTGCTGCGGATCCTGTTCGGCCAACCGCAGCAGCGCAAGGATCAAGAATTGGCGCGGCATGCCTTGGCGCGCCACGCCATGCTGCTGCGCATCGAGGACCAGGCGCAGCGGATCCGTGGCTGCAGCATGGATGCCGTGCCATGCACCCACCGGCAGGTCTGGTGCAAAGCTCAACGCGACCTTGAATTGCTCGTCTTCGAAGAACCGGCGCACGCGCGCCCAGAGCTGGCGCTGGCTGATTTTCCCCGCCGCCAGGAGGCTCTGCGCCGCGCTGTTGCAACCTGGGCCACCGGCCCTTTGCGCGGTCCACAGGGGAAGAAGTTCGCTGCTCGTGTCGAGGCCCTGGGTTTCAAACTGACGCTGCAGGTCGTAGCACTGCACCTGGGGATCATCGCGCATGATGAAGTCTGGATACACCCGGCCGAAATCCTCCCAGTCCTGCCTTCGACCAAGCTCCAGCAACCAGTCGTCGCGCAGGCGGTCAAGCACGTAGGTGGCGGGGTAGGCGCGGCTGAACGCGTCGAAGTCAGCCTCGGTCATGCGGGACAAGGTGGGCTGGATGGCCCAGTACGCGACCCAGGGCTCGAGGAGGTTGCCGCGCAACTGCGGCAGCGCGTCCTGCGCCGCTTGCGGATCGCCGCGCTTGAACCCTTGCCAGGCCTGCATGATCAGCGCGTCAGCGTCGCCGGAAGCCACAGGGCTGGCCGCCTCGCTTTGCGCGTCAACCGCGCCCGCAGCGCTTTGCGCACGGGCCGGCGCGGCGCACACGGCAAGCACTCCCAGGGCCAACGCCAGTACAAGCCACCACCCTTGCCAGTAGCGCGGGCGCGGTGCGCGCACGGACGGGGGCACAATACTCACAAGCACTTCTGCGACATCCATACCCCGAAGCTTACCGTGAGCCCAGATTCTTTGGCACCTTTACCCCGCAAAGAGGCAGGAAACGATCGCGCCGCATGGCGACGCATGCTGATTGAGCAACGCGAGCGACTGCCGGACAAGGCGAGCAAGGACGCGTTGCTGGCCGCCGCCCTCATTCGGGCAGTGGGGGTGGTCAAGCCCGCATGCCTGGGCGTGTATTGCGCAACCCGTGGCGAGTTCGACCCCTTGCCCGCGCTTGCCCGGCTTGCCCCCAGCCACCCGCAAATGCGCCTGGCGTTGCCCGTGGTGGACGCGCAAGCCAAGCGCATGCACTTCGTTGCCTGGGCGCCCGGCGAGGCTTTACAGCCCGGACCTTATGGCATTGCCGAACCGGTCGATCAAAGCCGCCGCGTGGAACCCGACGCGCTCCTGCTGCCCTGTGTCGGATTTGTCGAAGCCGGCTTGCGGCTCGGTTACGGCGGCGGCTATTACGACCGCTATCTGGCAGGACGTGGCGACGTGTTCACCATCGGCCTGGCCTATGACGCCTGCGAGCTCGATGATCTGCGCGCCGAACCACACGATCATCTGCTCGACATAATCCTCACTGAAAGTGGCGCGTTTGGGCTGGAAGCCGCCCGGATGAACACGCATGACTGAGTCCTCACCGCCCAGGCAGAGCCGGCCTTGAGCCGCCCCGTCCCAATCCACACGGAGCCGCTGGCGCGCGACGCCCAGGGCCAACCCTACAGCGAGCGCTACGCGGACATCTATGCCAGCCGGTCCGGCGCCCTCGGGCAAGCACGCGCCGTCTTCCTCTCCGGCTGCGGCCTGCTCGATACCCCGGCGGCATGGAGCGCACAGCGCCAATTCGTGATTCTGGAAATCGGGTTTGGCCTGGGCACCAACTTTCTGGCAACGTGGCAGGCCTGGCTCGACGACCCCGCGCGGCCTGACACACTGCACTACGTCGGCGTCGAATTGCACCCTTTGCGCGCGGAGGATCTTCGCAGCGCTTGTGCCGATCCGGCGCTGCTGCCACTTGTGCAAGAGCTCGCCGCCCAATGGCCTGAGCCTGTACGCGGCCTGCACCCCCTGCGTCTGCAAGGCGGACGCATCTGCCTGACCCTGGCCCTGGGTGACGCACAGTCCCTCGTGCCCCAGCTTGACCTGGGGGCCAACGCCATTTTCCTGGACGCTTTCGCCCCGGCGCGCAACGCAGTCCCATGGCAAAGCACGGTGCTCAAGGCCGTGGGCCGTCTGGCCCGTCCCGGAGCCCGGCTGGCGACCTACACGGTGGCAAGGAGCGTGTGCGACGGCTTGCGCGATGCCGGCTTTGACGTCACCACGGCGCCGGGCTACGGAGGGAAGGCGCAACGCATGCAAGCCGTCTACGCGCCGCGCTGGCGCACGCGGCGACTGGAGCCTCGCACTGTCCTAAGCGCCGAACACCCACGTCGTGCCATGGTGATCGGAGCGGGCCTTGCCGGTGCGGCTTGCGCGCGAGCCCTGGCCACAAGGGGCTGGGCCGTGGAGGTTCTGCACGCGGCTGGCATCGACCGCGCGCCCACCGGCGCCGCGACGCTGCCTGCAGGACTTGCACACGTGCGCATTGCGCCCGATGACGACCGGCTCGCCCGCTTGACGCGCGCCGGTCTGGCCGCGTTGCATCATGCCCTCCCCGCCCAGGGTTCGCATGTGGCGGCCACGGCTTTGTGGCGCGACGGCGGCGTGTTCCTGGCGCAAGCGGATGACGTGCTGGCTGAGAGCCTCCATGGCGTCGCCGAAGCCCTTGCCTTGCCTTCAGCGGTGGCCAAGGTGGTGGACGCGCGCTTGGCTTCGAGTCGCGCCGGCATACCCCTGACACGCGGTGGCTGGTGGGCGGCAGGTGGCGTGGCTGCGGCGAGCTGCCTCATTGATGTCTGGCTGCGCACGCCCGGCGTGCAGCTGCAGCACGGGTTGCAGGTGTGCAAGCTCGGGCGTGCGACGAGCGCATGCCTGCCGGGCCCTGAATGGCAGGCGCTTGATGGGCAGGGTCGCGTCCTGGCGCAGGCGCCCACCTGCATTGTCGCCACGGCGCTTGACGCCGTGCGTCTTCTGCACGCGAGTGGCCTGCTCGCGCATGAGGCGTCCTTGCCGATGCGGGCACAGCCCGGGCAAGGCTTCATCGTGCCCGCAGCCGCAGTGCCCGCACTGGCTTCGCTGCGCCACGGCGTCGTCGGCGATTGCTATGCCTTGCCCCTGCCGAGCGCGGCCGTCGAGTCCCTGGGGTTGCCTGCTGCCACGCCCTGGTTGTTCCTGGGCGCCACCTATGAGGAGGGCGCGGCGGCGAGCATGCCCGCCGCTTTGGCGTGGGCGCACATCGTGCGCGGCCTGCAGCCCTTGGTGGGCTCCCTGCCCGATGAGCCGCCGGCGGCGGCAAAGCGATTTGGCGGCGTGCGCGCAGTCACGCGGGACCGCCTGCCATGCGTGGGTGCGTGGCCCGACTGGACTGCGCTTGCGCAAGGCCACGCCGCGCTGCGACAGCGCCCGCCCGCCGAATGGCCGGCACAATCGGGGCTTTATCTCAGCATCGCGATGGGCTCTCGCGGCCTCATACTCGAGGCGCTCGCCGCCGAGTGCATCGCCACGCACCTCGAGGGTGAACCGGCCCCGATCGAGCGGGACTTGCTTGCCGCGCTGGCGCCCGGGCGTTTCGCCCTCAGGCCATCGCCGCGCGGCGGTCAGCCCGATTCAGGCAGCACCCAGCCCTGACACCAGCGCACCGGGTGCGTTTGCCGTCTGATGCGTCGCAGTGAAGTCCAGCATGCGCTGCACCGGCAGGCGTGCGCGCTCAGCCACGCGCGGGTCCAGGTGAATTTCCCCGGACCCCGTGCGCAATGCATGCGCCAGACCCTCGAGGCTATTCATCGCCATCCAAGGGCAGTGCGCACAACTCTTGCACGTTGCGCCCTCTCCGGCAGTGGGCGCCGCAATAAAGCACTTGCCCGGATTTTGTTGCTCCAGGGCATGGAACATGCCTGCATCGGTCGCAACGATGAATGTTGACGCCGGCAAGCTCCTCGCCGCCTTCAGAATCTGCGAGGTCGAACCCACGACGTCGGCCAAGGCAATGACTGCCGCGGGGCTCTCGGGATGGACCAGGACGCGTGCTTCCGGATGCCCGGCCTTGAGCAGTTCCAGCTCCAGAGCCTTGAATTCATCGTGGACGATGCATGCACCTTGCCACAGCAGCATGTCCGCTCCGGTTTCCCGTTGAATGTAGGCGCCCAGGTGCTTGTCAGGGGCCCACAGGATTTTTTCGCCCCGCGCATGCAGATCGCGCACGATGTCCAGCGCGCAGCTGGAGGTGACCACCCAATCGGCGCGGGCCTTCACGGCCGCACTCGTGTTCGCGTACACGACCACCGTGCGCTCGGGGTGTGCATCGCAAAAGGCGGCGAACGCCGGCGCCGGACAACCGATATCGAGTGAGCAGGTTGCATCCAGATCCGGCATCAGCACGCGCTTGTCCATCGACAGCATCTTGGCCGTCTCCCCCATGAAGCGCACACCAGCCACCACGAGGGTGGAAGCGGCATGGCGCGCCCCAAACCGGGCCATTTCCAAGGAGTCGGCAACCATCCCTCCAGTGTCCTGGGCCAGATCCTGCAGGTCCGCATGCACGTAGTAGTGGGCGACGAGCACGGCCTTTTCACGAACCAGCAGTTCACGGCACTCCCGCATCAGTTCGGCGCGGCGCTCGGCGCTTGGCTCGGGCGGCACACGCGCCCAGGCGTCTTGGGTGCTCGAGACGGGGCTTTCAACAGCGATTGCAAAGGTTGTGGCATCCATGGCGAATAGTCCTGATTGCAGGAGAAGAACAAAAACGTGAGGCGGGGCATGACGAGCGACGTTGACGCCCTTGGCGCGCAGTGCAGGCATTCATCATGCGCCTGCCTGTCAAATGTCCGCAAAGCGCATGGAAAAGTCCACCGCCAGGACATCCTTGGTCAGCTTGCCGATGGAGATGCGGTCAACGCCGGTTTCCGCAAGTGCCCGCACTGTGGAGAGCTCAACCCCGCCCGAGACTTCCAGTTCGGCGCGCCCGGCGTTGAGGGCAACGGCCTCACGCAACGTGTCCAAGCCCATATTGTCCAGCAGTACCATGCGCGCGCCAGCATCCAGCGCTTCGCGCAACTGCGCCAGCGTCTCGACTTCAATCTGCACGAACACCCCTGGCGGGGCGATGGCCAAGGCCCGCGCCAGCACGGCGGTGACGCCGCCCGCAGCTGCAATATGGTTTTCCTTGATGAGGATGCCGTCATACAGCCCCATGCGATGGTTATGACCGCCACCCACGCGCACAGCGTACTTTTCTGCCGCACGAAGACCTGGAAGCGTCTTGCGCGTGTCGACAATTTTGGCCCGTGTCCCCGCGACGGCCAGCACGTAAGCGGCCGTATGACTGGCAACTCCCGAGAGCAGTTGCAGGAAATTCAGCAGTGTGCGTTCAGCCGTCAGCACCGCGCGCGCTGGCCCCCTGAGCTCCAGAATCGGCTGATCCGGCTCCATCGTCGAGCCTTCCGCGACAAACCAGGCGATCCGTGTGGAAGGATCGACCTGGCGCATCGCCTGCTCGGCCCAGGGCTGACCGCACAACGTGGCGCGCTCGCGCACGATCACGCGCGCCAGGGCTTGCGTGTGCGAGTCGATCAGGGCCGCGGTGAGATCGCCGCTGCCAACATCTTCGGCGAGGGCGCGCTGCACGTCGCGCGCGGCAATTTGTTCAAGACTGGACCCATGCATGGCGGCGTCGGTTGTGGTCAAAGGTCTCAGTTTAGAGCCGCTGCGGCGCCACACGCATGGCGCCTGTGGGTGTTGCGCGTGGATTTCCCTCCTCCCAAATGCCAGTGATGTCCACCTTTGAACGTCGAGAACTTGATCTAAATCAGGCAGAAATTTCAACAATGATCAGATTTGCATCCAGAAACATCGGGTTTGACCCGATCCCGATGCGCTTAACCCGTATTGACAACCCTATATCAGTGACCGCTAATATTGAGGAACTTCAAGGAAATGCCATGGATACAGCCGTCGACTTCGCCCGAATCCCCCTCGACGCTCTGCGCAAGAGTGACAGCCCCCTGCCCCTGGGCAAGCGCGTCGCCCACAGCGAGGTGATCAACGCTTGGCGCGGCGCCGCCGACTGCCGCAACTGCGGCGTTCGGCGCATTGCACTGTTCGGCGCATTGGGCGAGGACGATTTCAACGAGATCCACCGAGTCATCGACGATATGCAGTTCACGCCTGGCCAGCTGCTGTTTTCCGAGGGCACGCGTGGCGAATGGCTCTACACGATCAAGACCGGCTTCGTGAAGCTCGAACGCGTGCTGCCTGACGGAACCCGGCGCATCACGCGCGTCGCCAAGCGTGGCGATCTGGTCGGCCTGGAAGCCTTCATCCAGCAGCCTTACATGCATCATGCCTCGGCAATCGGCGCCGTACGCGTGTGCCGCATCCCGGTGGATGTGATCCGCCGACTCGAAGAGCACGTGCCCAACCTGCGCCAGGAATTTCTCGAACGCTGGCACCACGCCCTGCGCGAAACCGACGATTGGGCGCTTCTCCTGGGCTCGGGCACCATCCCATCCCGCATGGCGCGCCTGTTACTCAAGCTCGCCGAACCGGAGCTCAACGACACGATCACGCTTCCGAAGCGCAGCGACTTGGGCGCCATGCTCGGCGTAGCCCTTGAGACGGCCAGCCGTGTCATTGCCCAGTTTGAGCGTGATGGCATCCTCGAGCATGTCGGCCCCCGTCTGTTCCGCATCAACCGCGGCGCGCTGCAGCCGTTGATCACCCCGACCAAGGCCGCAGCCTGAGACTGCGCCGAAGCATCGCGCGAACGCCACAGGCTTTCTTATGGGGCGTTCGCCCGGGTTTCAAGCGGAATCGACCCAGCGCGTGATGCCTTCCCACTGCTGAAGATCCTTTTCCACCTGGTGCGGATTGACATCCCACAGTGTTAATCCGTGCGCGGCCATGTGCGCGTATGCGGTGGTCGGACGCAACATCGCGAGCAACGGTTGTGGCAGTCGCGAGAAGAACCCGCGCAGCTGATCGGCTGCACGGGTGCGCTCGTCGACCCGCACACCCACCAATCCGACCTGTAAGTCCTTGAGCTTGCGGTCCTCGGCCAGTTTGTCGAGAAAATCCTGCGCCGCATAGATATCGAAAATGGACGGCTGCACGGGGATCAGCAGCTTATCGGCCAGGCGCAACACGTCGCTGAAGCGCCAGCCGTGCAGGCCGGCCGGCGTGTCGATGACCACGTGACTGGTCCCTTCGGGCGGCCGGGCGATGTAGTCCGGGCCGATTTTCCACGTCGCAATGGGTGCAGCCTGCTGCGGCCGCAATGACAGCCAAAGCCGGGACGACTGCTGTCGATCGGCATCTCCCAGCATCACTTTATGGCCCTTGCTCGCCCAGTATCCGGCGAGTTGCGTGGAGATGGTGGATTTTCCTACGCCTCCCTTGGGATTGGCGATGACGATGACCGGCATGGTGTTCTCCCCGAAAACTTGGTCCGAATCCAGACGCCAGCTTAACAACCGCCGGGGCAAACCACCCAGCCTTGCGCAAAAGGACGTCTGCAAAAGCGCGCCGATTGCGCTCACAGCGCATGACCCTCCCGCCGCTTACAGCGCGGCGCCGCGGCTGACCGTGAGCTCCGTGGGCATGACGTCCGACCGCCCCGGCCCCGGTGATTCCCGGCGCAACCGCATCGTGCGCGGGCCGCCGCTCACCCTGCGCGGGCCCGAGAGGATCCCATCCACGCCAGGCTGCGCTGATCTGAGCAGCGGCTACGGCGTCAATCGTCCGGGGCGTCGCAAGGCGTGCATCGTCCCTATCATCATGGCCGACGCCCATAGGTTGACGCCAGGGGCGTGCAATACGGCCCTGTGGTCCAACAACGGCACCATTCCACCTTCGCGCAACCTGACCATGTTCAATCCCAGCAAGGACGAAGTCCGTCGCTTCTTTATCGATGCATGGCGCAGGCGCGCGAACAGCGTCCTCACGCCGCTGGAAATTCTCGCGGTCGAGTGGATGGAGCAGCACCCGGAATACCACGACCACCTCACCGCGCCCGATGCCCTGGAGCGGGAGTACGGCGTGGAGCAGGGCGCGAGCAATCCCTTCTTGCACCTGTCCATGCATCTGTCGATCACTGAACAGGTTTCGATCGACCAGCCACCCGGGATCAAGCAGGCCTGCCAGCTGCTGGCCTCGCGACTCGGTGAGCACGAGGCGCAGCACGCCATCATGGAATGCCTGGGCGCGATGCTGTGGACCGCGCAACGAAGCGGCTTGCCGCCCGATGGCGAGGCTTACGTGGATTGTGTGCGCCGACGCGCCACGCGCGACTGAACGACACGCCCTGCCCGCTCAGGGTCGAGGAACACTGCCCTCGACACCCATCACGTACCGATCCATGCGCTGGATTTGCCCATCGGACATACGCACGCCGTCGAAGAACAGTCCCCCGCGGTTATCCAGGATGTGGCCCGAGAAGGGATGCAACCGCCCCCGGACGATATCCTGCTCGGATCGCAGCACTTGGCTGCGCACGCTCTCGGGCACGGCAACACAAAAAGGCGCGAGTTTTACGAAGCCTTGGGCGATGCCATCCCAGACGCTCTGCGAGCGCCAGCGCCCCGCTAGCACGTCCTGCGCCGTGCGCACATAAAAGTCACCCCAATGCAAAGTGACAGCCGTCAACTGGGCGCGTGGTGCGAATGCCGCCTAGTCGCTGCAGTAGCCGACGGCCCAGCAACCCTTCTCCTCGG
>JAGWOZ010000371.1 GCA_028870715.1 Betaproteobacteria bacterium
CACCAAAGCCACGCGGCAAAGCGCAGAAAGGAGATCGAAAAACAGCAGACCCGATAGACTTATCCACAACCGAGTAGCCAAAACATCCATCAACCCAGTGGCTCAGCATTCGACGTGATCACTGGCTCAGTTGTGCCGATGAATCAACAGCCAAAGGTGCGGCTGGTGGTGGACACGCTGGTCACACGGTTTTCGCCGCCCCCCTGGGAGCAGACAAGCGCGTGATCCTGCTCCTGACCGGGAGGCGCCGCACCTGACGCCGAATCCTGGACACCTAAGGCAGCAACGGCCGACTTGTTGCCGCTGGCCGGTGCTCGGCCAGACGGCTCGGGCGCCCGCACGGCCGTGGGCGACCATGTCATCAGTGCGCCGAAATCGCCATTGAACGTGTAATAAAGTTGCGCTGGATGATTTGTTTCCCCTTGTAGCGCAACACACATTGACCGATATCGTGTCGAATTCTCTACGATTGCGCGACACGATGGCTCCCGCATCCCATGAACGTCCATCCTTCTGATAGAAAGGATTTCCATGAGCCCAAGCCATCGCACTGCCGACGACATGGTGCTGGATGCGCTGCATTCCATGCGAACGCTGGTCGGTATGGAAGTCGCGTTCATTTCACAATTCAAAGATGGTCGACGCATCTTTCGCTACGTCGATCCGCTTGGTTGCGATATCCCGATCCGAGTTGGCGGTTCGGATCCACTGGAGGACAGCTATTGCCAGCGCGTTGTCGATGGTCGTCTGCCGGAGTTGATCCAGGACGCCATGCAGCTTGCTGAAGCGCGCAAGCTTCCGGCGACTGCGGCTGTGCCGGTTGGCGCCCTCCTCAGTGTCCCGATTCGACTGAGCGACGGCGGTGTCTACGGAACCTTTTGCTGTTTTAGTCGAGCTGTAAACCGCGCGCTCAATGCACGCGACATCGACACGATGCGGTGTTTCGCCGACATCACGGCCAAATTCATCGAGCAACAGGTGGCTGAGGAAAAGCGCCGCGAAGAGCTCCTTGCGCGACATACGGCGGTTCTGAATGCTTGTGCTGGCCAACGCCGCGCATATTCGCAACGTGCCCGGTCGCAAAACCGACGTCAACGACGCGACCTGGATCGCGGAGTTGCTCGCGCACGGATTGATCCGCCCCAGCTTCGTGCCGCCGCGGCAGATCCAGGAATTGCGCGATCTCACCCGCACCCGTAAGCAACTCGTGTGCGAGGTCTCGCAACATTCCCTGCGCATCCAGAAGGTGCTCGAGGACGCCAACCTCAAGCTCGGCAGCGTGCTCTCGGACGTGCTGGGTCAGAGCGGACATCCCACCGCGACGGCCGACGCTATACCTTGATCGCCGGCCACCAGCGTCTGCCCATCAGTGCGCCCCTCGGCGTCAAGCTCGAACGCGAGGGGCATATCCGCCCGCTGTGCCGTCTCAGCGGCAAGACGCTCTGGGTGGCGAGCACCTGAAGTCTGTCGCCTGTCGAGCAGTCGGCAGTCGACAATATCCAGCTTGCAGATCGAACCGGAAGGAGAAGGACGATGTCATTCATGACGGGGGTGTATGTCACTGCCGCGCTGGCCATACTCTGCACCCTGGGGAGCGTGCTGTTCGTGATGCGCCTGGCGGAGCGGACGCAACAGGAGAACCGGCGCCGCAACCAGCACCGCAGGATTGGGGTTCCAGCCGAGATCCTCGAGGCGCTCGGGGT
>JAGWOZ010000132.1 GCA_028870715.1 Betaproteobacteria bacterium
CGATGCGCGCGTGGAAGCGTCCGTCGCCGCCGAAATAGTTGTCCACGACGCTGAACACCAGTCGTGGATCAAAGATGAACAGCGCCGTACCGCGCAGAGGCTTGAGTTGCACGAGATTGAGATTGCTTGGCACAACCAGGGTGCGAATGAATTCGCTGTACTTCATGAGCCGTACCGACGACACCGAGATTTCCGATGAGCGGCGAAGAAAGTTGAACAGCCCGACGCGCCACAAGCGGGCAAAACGCTCATTGATGACTTCAAGCGTGGGCATGCGCCCGCGCACAATGCGGTCCTGGCTGGCCAGGTCATAGGGACGTATGCCGCCTTCGTCGGCTGCCTCCGGCTCGGGCGCGGCTTCCTCGCCGCTCAACCCCTGCAGGAGTGCATCGACCTCATCTTGCGACAGGACGTCCTTGACCATTACTGCACCACGAAAGCCGTGAAGTACACGCCCGCAACCGGAGCGGCGAGCGGGGCGACATGGGCAGCGTGCGCAGTGGGCGCCACAGCTTGGCCCGATGCATCGCTCCCGGTGTTCAGGATCTGGTTGATCCCGGTAAGAATCTCGCTGCGCAACTGCTCACGCACCTGCACGGTTCCGACTTTGTCGGCCTGCTGCGCCGCAAGGATCCGAAGGATGGCATTGCGAATCTCCGGCGTCATGGCTTTGACTTCGTCGTCCGTCTTGGGATCAAAGGTCTTGAGGTCGATTTTCACCTGCAGATAGTGCGTGTTGCCGTCGGTGCTCAGGACGTTCGTGACAAACGGATCGAGGCTGACAAAATGCGCCTGCTTTTCGCGCTGCGCCGCGAGTTCCTGCGCCGTGACCTGCGGCTTGGGACGCATCAGGAACCACCACGCCCCCGCCCCACCGCCACCGAGAACGAGCAGCACCACGACCGTGATGATGATCCACTTACCCTTGCCAGATTTGGTTTTGGCGGGTTGATCTGCCATTGAGAAACTCCAGAAGTCTTGCCGAACGTGACACAGTAAACGGCACGGATCCCAGAAAATTGAATCCGGCTCCCGCATGCCCGAGGCCTAGCCAGGTGCCCATGGCACGCGTTCAGACGTAGGTATTCACCAGACCCCGTTTCCATCCCGCGCCCATCCCGATTGGCGCAGCGGTAGCGGGCTCCGCGGCCGCGCTGAGCGCACTGATCGAGGCGGCAGCACGCTGTCGCGGAGCCGCGAATTGTCCGGAATTGCCGCCTGATGCACCCGAATTAACCGACGATTGTGACAATGTCAGCCCCGCACCCGTAAACAGGTCATGCAATTGCGGCATCGCACTTTCAATCGCCTGGCGCACCGCGAGGTGGGGTGATATGAACTGCGCATTCACCTGTCCATCGTTTAACTGCAGATGCACCTCCAGCGGCCCGAGTTGCGGCGGGTTGAGGTGCAGGGTCGCCAGTTGCTGACGGGCGTTCACGGCGACCAGCATCTGCTGCCCCAGTTCCTGGCCCCACGGCGCCGCGCCGACCGGAAGATGCAACGCTGCTGTGGCCCCCGAGGCGGGCGCGGCACTCGGCGGCAAGGCCGGCGCGCCAGGCATGAGCGCAACCTGCATGCCGCTGGGCGTGGAAGTTGGCGCCACGCCCGCGTCTCCTGCGTGCCGCGACGTAGCGTCGCCCGCTTGGGGCGTAGAACCGTCGCCAAGCGGGTGCAGGGCAAGCGCGGCGTCAGCGGGCTTGCCCCCAACGCCTGCTGCGCCTGCGAAGGCGCCCTGCGTGCCCTGACTCCGCACGCCAGGTCGCTCAGGCACGCTCCCGTGCTGGCTGACCGGCAAGCGTGACGGGGCTATCTGGGCACCGCCACTCAGGGGCAGCGTGTCGATCGAAGTTGGCGCTGCTGCCGGGCCGGGCCCCGCCGCAGCCACCCGATCGGCTGCAAGCGGCAAGACTTTGCCGCTCGCGCCTGCCGCGTCGGCCACCTGTGCGCTCGGCAAGACCCCGCCGGACGCGGAACGATCAGCTGTGTTCGCAATGCTGCCGCGGCCCTTGCCATCCACCGTCGGTGCGGCCACCGCGCTTGATGGCACCATCGCGGCAAGGGCGATGGCCGGAGGCATCTGGCCCTGCGCAGCTTGCGGCGTGATTGGCTCCGTGGGTTTCGCATCCCCCTTCGAAGCATCCCTGGACTTCAACTTGCCGTCCGGCGTTTGCCCTTGCGCGGACGCGGCTTGGCCCTCGCCAGGCCCGTTGCCTTTCGTCTGTTCGGCCATTGCCGTAGGTGTCGGGCTGCCTGAGCCCTCATCGGTGCCACTTGCCTTGGCGCTCTGCGCCTGTTTAAGGGTCGCGGCAAATGCTGCGCCGCCGGTCACAGCCGGCTCCTGCACGGAGGCACCCGATGGCGTCGATGCCGAGGAAGCGGAAGGAGAGAGGGCGAGAATGGTGGTCATGCGTGGCATCCGAGTGCTGTCCCCACCATTAAGCAAAAGCCGCGCCAAGCGCAGCCAGCGGCCCAAGCCAGCTTGAGGCGACCTAGAAGCGCGTCGGCTGCGTGGTTGTGACGAACTGCGACTGGGGATTCAGCCCCCATTCCTGCAATTCGTGCTGTGCTTGTTTTTGCGCCGCCGCCTTGACGAACACCTGTTGCTGCGCGAGCAACAACTCGTAGGCCTTCTCGCGTTGCCGCGCCGCGGTCCATGCCTGCGCCATTTCGGCGCGCCGGGCCTCGACACGCCCGATTTCGGCCTGCTGTGCCACAAGCGCCGCGTCGACCTTGGCAATAAAACTGCGCAGGTCGCGCACCTTGCTCCACGCGCCACCTTCGGATTCCAGGTCTTGCAACTGCCGGCGGTACTGCTGCGCGTAAGTTTGCAGATGTTGCATTTTGTCCAGCGCCTGCTGGTGCAGCGACTGGCTCTGCTTGAGGTCGACGGCAAGCTGATTGCCGGCTTCGACGGCTTGGGCATACAACGTCTTGAGCACATCGATGCGCTGGGTTATCGCTTGGGAAGGCGGCATGTGGGGTTTTGGGTGGTCTTCTTGTGTAAAGCATTATGCCGCGAGGGGTGTCGGCAGATAGGGCATCATGAGGTTGATGAGCATCGCCTCGCTCGTCGAAAGATTGACGGCCTCACGCATGTCCTGGCGCAGGAACGCACGAATGCCAGCATGCGCCTGCACAGCCAGATCGAGGCTGGGGTCGCTGCCCGGCGTGTAGGCACCGACGGCGATCAAATCCTGCTGGCTGGCGTAGCGCGACTGCAACTCCTTGAGCTTGTAGGCGCGGCGCAATTGTTCGGGATCGACCAGGTTGGGCATCACGCGGCTGATGGATGACTGCAGGTCGATGGCCGGGAAATGCCCTTGCTCGGCCAGGCGCCGGCTGAGCACGATGTGGCCGTCGAGGATGGCACGCGTGTTGTCCGCCACCGGGTCCTGCTGGTCGTCACCTTCCATGAGAATGGTGTAAAAGGCTGTGATGCTGCCTCCGCCCTCAAGCCCATTGCCTGCGCGCTCCACCAAAGCCGGCAACCTGGCAAACACGGACGGCGGAAAACCCCGCGCCGCCGGGGGCTCGCCTGCCGCCAGTGCCACCTCGCGCAGTGCCAGTGCGTAGCGCGTGAGCGAGTCCATCAGCAGCAACACGTGCTTGCCCTCGTCACGGAAATACTCGGCCAGGGCGGTGGCCAGACGCGCTCCACGAATGCGCGTGAGCGCTGGTGCATCGGCCGGCGCTGCCACAACAATGGCGCGGCGCATCCCCTCCTTGCCGAGGATGTCCTCGATGAATTCCTTGACCTCGCGCCCGCGTTCACCGATCAGCCCCACGACAATCACCTCGGCGTTCGTGTTGCGCGCCATCATGCCCAGGAGAACGCTTTTTCCCACGCCACTGCCCGCGAACAGACCCATGCGCGCGCCACGGCCGACGGTGAACAGCGCGTTGATTGCACGCACTCCGACGTCCAGCGGGTGCCGCACCAGGGCACGCTCCAGCGGGTTGATTGGTGCGCTGTTGAGGGTGGTAAACGCTGAGGCACGCAGCGGGCCGTGGCTATCGAGAGGCTTGCCGTTGCCATCGAGAACACGCCCACAAAGCTCCATCCCGGCCGGGATGCGCAAGTCCCCGGGGATGGGCGCCACGCGCGCGCCAGGAGCCAAGCCCTGCATGTCGCCCGACGCAATCAGCTGCACATGGGGACCGTTGAAGCCCACCACCTCGGCGGCCACATGGCGGTGGCCCTCGCCGGTAATGACGCAGCGAGTGCCCAGACTGATATCCAGCCCCTGTGCCTCCAGAATCAGGCCGCGCACGCGCACCAGGGTGCCGCTGGGCTGCATCGGCAGATTGCCCGCCGCCTGCAGACGCTTTTGCAGGGTGCGCAGGCGCAGCAGCGCGGCTGCCGAGCCCGATGCCGCGGCATCTTCGCTCAAAGGGAACCCTCCTCAAACAGGCGCGCCATCACCTGCCTCCAGCGCTCCTCAATGCGCAAGTCCAGCTCTGACTGCACGTCATGCCCGCAGCGCGGGCGCCAGCGCCGATCGGACATCGCCCGCTGGGGCTCGCTTCCTGTGGCGAGGATCAGGTCTCCGCGTTGCAATGCCTCGTCAGGAACCAGACTGAGACCACCGGCTTCGAGCTCCGGGGCGAGTGCGTGCAAAAGCTTGACGTCATCCGGGTGCAGCCGTACCCAGGGAATACCGGCATGCGCGGGATAGGCGTCCAGCGCGCGGTGCAACACGTCGAGCACCCCCTCTGGTCGTGTGCGCAGTTCGCTGATGACGACCTGCCGCGCGATTTCCAGGGCCAACGCGACAACGGCGGCCTCCGTCGCGGCGGCAAGCTGCTGGATCGGCTCGTGCAGTCGCGACAACAAATCGAGCAATGCTTGCCGCTCGACCGTCGCCTGCGCCCGTCCTTCCTGCAGACCCGCCGCATGTCCCTCGACACGGCCAAGCTTGAAACCTTCGTCATGGCCCTGCGTCTGCGCCTGATCGAACACCGTCTCCAGCGCACGGGCGGTGGGCAGATCAACGTTCAGCGCCTCGTCCTGCAGGCCGCCCTGTGCCTGGTGTCCCAATGGCGCCGCAGCACCCGCGCCCGGGCCAAGTTCGGGAGCGTTCCACGCACGCGCATCCCCAGCGCTGTCCTTGGGAATGATTGCATTCATCAGGGATCAGTCGCCCGCGCGCGCCGTCAGGACACCAGGGGCTCGCCGCTGCCGCCGAGCTGGATCTGCCCGGCGGATTCGAGGCGGGTGGAGATCTGCAAAATTTCCTTCTGCGCCGCCTCGACCTCGGTGAGCCGCACCGGACCCTTGGCCTCCATGTCGTCGCGCAGCATTTCCGCAGCGCGCTTGGACATATTGCCAAGGAATTTTTCCTTCAGCGCCGCATTGGCCCCCTTGAGCGCGACAATGAGAACTTCAGAGGAAATTTCACGCAGCAAAGCCTGCATGCTGCGGTCGTCGATTTTGATGAGGTCGTCAAAGACGAACATCTTTTCCTGCACTTTGCTGGCAAGATCCTCATCCTGCGCACGCAAGTGGTCCATGATCGTGTTCGACAACGATGTGTCGAGCCGGTTGAGAATCTCGGCTGCGACCTTCGGCCCGCCCATTGCACTGACTTGCACGCTTTGCGATTCGCCCGAGAGCAGTTCGTCGAGTGCATCATTGAGCTCACGCAGCGCGCTGGGCTGCAGCCCATCGAGGTTGGCCAGACGCAGCAGTGCCTCACCCGCCTGGCGTTCAGGCAGGAAATGCAACACCTCTCCAGCCTGGTCGGGCTCGATATACGACAGCACCAGCGCGACGACCTGGGGATGTTCGAGCTTGATGAGCTCAGCGATCGCTCGCGGCTCCAGCCACTTCAGGTTCTCCAGGCCGCTGGACTCGCCGCCGTGCAGGATCCGCTCAATCAGTGAGTTCGCACGGTCGCCACCCAAAGCCTTGGTCAGCGCTCCGCGCAGGAACTGGTCTGCGCCGAGGCCGAGTGAGGTCTGCTGTTCAAGCCGTTCGCGAAACTCACGCATCACGGCATGCGCCTGGTCGGTGCTGACCCGGCCCAGCTTGGACATCGCGACGCCCAGGCGCTGCACCTCGCGCGGAGCGAGATGTTTCATGACCTCCGCGGCCTGGTCTTCGCCCAGGCTCAAGAGCAGCACTGCAGCGCGATCCAGTCCCTTGTACTTCTCCTCACTGACCATCGGCAAGCCACTCCTTCACGACCTGTGCGGCACGGCGCGGATCCTGCTTGACCAACTCGCGGGAGACCGCCGCGTCGCTTTCGAAGGTGTTACTCAAACGTACCACGTCTGGCTCGAGTTCCTTCGCGGTTTGCGGCCGCGCAGGTCGCGCTCCCGTACCGTCCTCGGAACCGGTCCCGGCCTCCAAGCCCCCGGGTTCCACGGCCTGTCGGCCGCCCCCGCCCAGCTTGCGCACGGCGCGGTAAATGAGCAGACCCAGGATCAACGCCACGAGATAGGGGACCGCCTGCTTCACGCCCGCCCAAAGCCAGGCGGCACGCCACCACGGACGCGCTTGTTCCGCTGCGGCAACCTGCGCCGTGAAGGGGATGTTGACAACCGACACCTGATCGCCGCGTTTGGCGTCAAATCCGATGGCGTTTTCCACCAGCTTCTTGATCTGCGCCAGCTGCTGCACGGTCATCGCGCGCGGCTTGAGCCTCGCGCCGCTGCCCAATGTGTCCTGGTCATTGACCAGAACCGAGACGGAAATGCGCTTGATTGAGCCGACCGGCTGCTGCGTGTGGCTCACGGTCTTGTCGAGATCGTAATTGGTCGTAGCCGAGCTACTGGCCGACGTGGGCGCCAAGGCTTTCAGACTGGGCGTGACCTGTGCGAGCTGCTTCGGCGTCAGCGGCGCCGAAGCCGAACCCACGGCGAACGGAGCGTTCACACCCCCTGGCGGCTGATTCGTCAATGCCCCGGGCACACCGGAGGGCAGATTGGCACTGCCGCTGCTATTGGTGGTCTGGGCTTGCTGACTCACCACGTGGCCCTGCCCGTAAAAGACCGAGCTGGTTTCGGTTTTGCCAAAATCCAAATCAGCGGATACCGCCACACGCACGCCGTCGGCACCCACCAGCGGTGTGAGAATGGATTCAATCTGCCTGCGGTACTGCTGCTCCACCGCGTTGCGGTAAGCCAGCTGACCGGGCTCGATGCCGGATTCATCCTGTCCGGCTGCGGTGAGCATGGTGCCATCCTGATCAACCACGGTGACGTTTTTATCACTCATGCCGGCTACGCCAGAGGACACAAGATGGACGATACCCGCGACCTGCGCGCCGCTCAGCACGCGCCCGGGGTAAAGCTTGACCAGCACGGAAGCGGTCGGCTTTTCCTCCTGACTGAGAAACACTGAAGGCTTCGGGATCGCCAGATGCACGGTGGCCGACTCGACCGCCGACAGCGACTCGATCGTGCGTGCCAGTGATCCCTCCAGGGCGCGCTGGTAATTCACCTGTTCCACGAACTGGCTGGTGCCCATGGGCTCGTTATCGAGCGCTTCGAAGCCCACCCCCGCGCCCTTGGGAAGTCCACTTGCAGCCAGTTTCATGCGCGTGGCGTAAACTTGGCCCGACGGCACTTGGATCACGGCGCCCCCGTCCGTGATGCGATAGGGGACGTTGAGCTTTTGCAGCTCGGCGATGACGGCTCCACCGTCACGCTCGGACAGGTTTGTGTACAGCACCTGGTAACTGGCGCTGCCGCTCCACATCAGAATGGCGACCACCAGCGCCGCCAGCGCAGCAAGCCCCGCCAGCGCGGCGAAGCGCTGGTTCATGCTGAGCCCGCGCCAAGCTCCGAGTGGATCTCGGCGGGCCGCCGACGCAGGCGCGGCAGTGTCAGTGGTGGCCATGAGAAGTCTTTGATTCGGAAAGGGGTGGTCAGGTGCCCGGGCTCAGAATGGCGGCTGGTGCGTGCAGATCAGGCCCGGACAATCAGGCCTGGATATTCATGATGTCTTGGTAGGCTGAAACGAGCTTATTGCGCACCTGCAGCGCCGCCTGGAATGACAGACTGGCCTTTTGCGATGCCAGCATCACGTCGCTCAGGCTGAGGTTGGACTGCCCTGCAGAAAATTGCTGCTGCATCGCATCGGCGCCCTGCATTTGCTGATTGATGCCATCGAGCGCGGTCTTGAGGGTCGCGGCAAAGTCCCCCTGCTGGCTCGACGCGCTGCCGGCTACGCCCTGCCCGGCTGACGGCTTCCCTGCGGCTTCGGCCGCCAGTGCGCGCATCTGGCCGACGAGTTCTTGCATGCGATCGACGTTCATCGTGCTCTCCACCCCGAAACGTCGGACAGTCGACGTCTGGCCTCCTTCAAGCAAGAGGCATTCCAGCCGCCATTCATCGCTCGCTTGGCGTCGGCAGCACGAGGCTGGCGTCGCGCATGCGCTGCAGCTTGTGCCGCAGCGTACGTGGGCTGATGCCCAAACGCTCGGCCGCCAGCTTTTTCGATCCGCCGCTTTCGCGCAACGCGTCGGCAATGAGTTTGCGTTCGCTGTCCGCCAGCTCCCCCTCCAGATCGCGCGCCGTCTGTGCCATCGGCTGCACGCCGGGTGCCTCTTCATGAGGCCGGGCACCATTGGTTGCGCCCCCATCCTGCTGCAACAACAGGTCGCCCGCCGTGATCACCCCCTCCATGCACAAGATGGCCGAGCGCTGGATGACATTTTCGAGTTCGCGCACATTACCCGGCCAGCGGTACCCCGCAAGAGCCTGCCGTGCGCCAGGGTCGAGTCGCGGCACCTGCTTCAGTCCGTAGAGCCCCGCGTAGCGCTCCAGCAAGCAAGCAGCCAGCGGCAGGATGTCTTCGCGCCTCTCGCGTAGCGGTGGGATGCGCAGCGGAAACACGCTCAGCCGGTAGTAGAGGTCTTCGCGCAATACGCCTTGTTTGACCGCAGCCTGCAATTCCCGGTTGCTCGTCGCAATGATTCGCAAGTCCAGCGCGATGTGCTTGCGGCCGCCCACGCGCTCGATTTCACGCTCTTGCAGCACGCGTAGCAGCTTTGCCTGCAGGCCCGGAGCCATCTCGGTGACTTCGTCAAGCAACAGTGTGCCGCCCTGCGCCTGCTCGAATTTACCGGGCGCGGACTGCGAGGCGCCTGTGAAGGCACCCTTCTCATAGCCGAACAGGGTGGCCTCAAGCAGGGTTTCGGGGATTGCAGCGCAATTGATCCCGATAAATGGTCCCTGGGCCCGGGGTGAGGAGCGGTGCACGAAGCGCGACACAACTTCCTTGCCCACGCCGCTCTCCCCCAGGAGCATGATGCCAACGTCGGTCTGCGCGGCGCGTCGGGCCATCTCGAGCACCTGCTGCATGACGGGCGAGCGTGCGATCAACCCTGGCGCGTCGACCGATTCATGGTCCGTTGGGGCATCAAGCCCGGGATGGCTCATCAAACGCACTGCCCCTGCGCCATGCGCACGCCTTCGCCATATACGCCTGGCATGGGCGAGTCACGTTCCGGGACGCATGGCGCCATACACGGCGCCCGGCCCAGGCGCATTCTG
>JAGWOZ010000133.1 GCA_028870715.1 Betaproteobacteria bacterium
TGGGTTTCATCGACGCTTTCATCGGGCTGGAGCAGCCCGGTCGCGCGTGCCTTGCGTTCGATCGCCGCGTAGTCGAGGCCGGCGCCGTCATCGGCGATGGACACCACGACTTCACTGCCCTCCTGGTGCAAACGCAGGGTGATGGTGCCTGCCAGGTGCTTGCCGGCGGCCTCGCGCGCCGTCGAGCTTTCCAGGCCGTGCGCGACGGCGTTGCGCAGGATGTGCTCGAAAGTCGGAGCCATGCGATCAAGCACCCCCCGGTCGATTTCAATGGTGCCACCCTGTATGTCCAACCGCACCGATTTGCCGGCGTCTTTGCCCGCTTGGCGCACCGTCCGGTACAGCCGTTCGGAAATGCTGTCGAACTCGACCATGCGCGTACGCAAAAGGTCGCGCTGTAGCTCGCGCGTGAGGCGCGCTTGCCGAATCAAATTGTCGTCGGTGGACTGCAGGGTACGGCTGAGGGTGGTCTGCACCAAGGCCAAGTCGTTCACCGACTCGGCCATCATGCGCGTCAGCTCCTGGAATCGCGTGAAGCGATCGAACTCCAGCGGATCGAAGTCGCGCCCGTCCTCGCGCGCTGCCTGGGCCCGTGCAGCCATCTGGGCATCAGCTTGCAGCTCGATGTCGCGCACTTGGGCGCGTAGCCGCTCCAGGTTGTCACCGAGATCACGTGTGCTGGCACGGATTAGACCAAACTCATTGTCCAGGCGCGAGCGCGCGATGCTGACCTCGCCCACCTGGTTGACCAGTCGGTCCAGCAACGCCGCCCGCACGCGCACTGGCTGTGCCGCAACACGGATGTTGGCCCCGGCAACGCGGGGCAGGGTCAAAGGCTGCGGCGCCGGTTGACCGCTCGCCGCCACGGCTTCTCTCGTGCCGTGGGCATCAGCAGGCTCTGCGATCGTGGTGGTCGGTGCGATCTCGGCGGGTCCCAGTGTCGTCTCGGAGCGGGCGACTTCCTGCTCTTGCAGGCCGAGTTCGACGTGTAGATCCCCGAGTTCGGTTTCACCGCGGCTGCTCGCCTCGCGTAGGCGTTCGAAGCGGGCGTTGAGGGCATCCTGCCGAGCGATGAGTTCAAGTAGAGCCTGTTCGCTCGGGGCGTCGGAGTCAGTGGCCAGCAGTGCCTCGATGTCCGACTCGAGACTATGCGCGAGATCCCCCAGAGCCATGGCGCCCGCCATGCGCGCGCTGCCCTTGAACGTATGCAGCAATCGCATGGCCATTTTGGGTGCCGCGCCGTCTTCCGGGTGGCTCTCCCACTGCCGTAGCGCACCGGACAGTCCAGGGAGAATCTCGCTGGCTTCGTCTTCGAAAAAAGGAAAGAGCTCGGGGTCGATGCTGTCGCGTAGCGTGAGGTCAGCTACCGCAATGACGGCCTCGGATGGCGCCGGAACAGGGCTCGTCGCCACAGTGACCGCTTCCTGCTCAGCTTCCGGGGTTTCCGAAACGGAAGGTGCAGGCGCTTGCCCGGCATCCTCAGGCAGTGTCGAGCCTGTTGAGACGGTGTGGTGTTGCAGGCGGTAAACGAAGGCTTGCAGGGCTTCGACAAGATCCTCTAGCGGCGGGCGCAGGAAGCCGGCGGCAAACTGATGCAGCAACCGCCGAATGTCCTCGGTTGCCTGCACCAGAAGAGCAGGGTCCTGTGGCTGCAGCGCGGAGGGCTGTTCGCGCTGCAATATCAATGCCTGCTCGAGCCACTCAGCCATCTGCCCCACGCTTTGCAAGCCGACCGTGCGCGAGCTGCCCCGCAACTGGTGGGCAGCGGCGGCGATTTCCTCCGCGATCGGGATGGATGGCTGTAACGACCAAGCCGAGATGTCGTTGCTCAGCCGGCGGACGAGTTCATCAGCCTCATTGAGGTAAATGGTGTACAGGGGAATGGGAATGCGCAGGTCACCCACGACTTTGATGTTTTCGTCGGGCGCCGGCTGACTGGGGCGGTGCGCTTCCAGGGTGAAGATCCGGGCCACGGGCGGTTGCCCCTGCTGTGCCGGGTTCGAGACTGGAGGCTCGCCAGGCTGCGCGGTCGGACTCTGCGCGGCGGGGGGCAGTACGGTCTCCTCGCGGTCGTGGACGAAAACTGGCGCCATAGCGTCCATCGCAACGGGCTGATCACCGGTCGGTGTCGCGTTTGCCGGCACATCCACAGGACTGGGCTGCCCCAAACCCGAGCCCGTATCTGATGCCGCGATCAGCGACGGTTGGTCCTGCGGGGCCACCGCCTCAGCGGGTGCAAACAGACTGTCGAACGCCTGAGCATCGAATTCGTGGAACTCCACGTCGCTGCTTCCGGACACTTCCGTGGTTGACGCGTGCAAAGCCTCCGGTGTGCCAAGAGCGCTGTCGATGCTTGACTCGGGTGCGTTCAGCGCGGACTGCTGTTCATGGCCTTGCTCGGCCAGAGGAACGTGTGGAGGCGTCGGCCCTGGGCTGAAGGGGAACTCAATCGCGGGCTCGGCTGATTCCGGTGCGAAATTGAGTTCGAGCAGTGCGGCGTCGGGCAACTCGAGTGGGGGAAACTCCAGGGGTGGCGCGCCGGCGGCTGCTGCCTCCAGCGGCACGGAAGCACTTGCGGCTTCGGTCTCGGATAGTGACGGCTCGGGTGCTGCTGGCGACCAGGAGACGAGCTCAAACGGTTCGGCGTCGCGAGGCTGCTCAGCATGGGCATGTGGCATATCCAGTGCTGCGTACGGCTGAGGAGCATGGTCTGCGGAGGCATACGCGTTTGCAGGGAGATCCGCCGTCTCGTCCTGCATGGCGACATCATGAGGAAGCCCTGTGGGCCAAGTGTCGACGAACTCGGGCTCCGGCACCCGTTGCTCGGGATGTGCCGCTTGCGTCTGCACTTTGACGGGCTCCGCGTCAGTGGAGGCCGCCTTTGCCTGGCTTGGGGATGTAACAGGCTGGACTGAAGGCAGACCGCGCATGGCGCGCGCGGCCTCGCAAAGTGGGGCGCTCGAGAAAGCGCTCGCGTCGCCGGATCGTAGGGCTCGAGTCCAGGCTTCCAGCTCAGTAAAAGCTCGGCCTGCCAATTCCAGGACGGCAGCGGACGCGGAACGCTGTTCGGCCAGAACTTGGTTGAACACCTGTTCGAGCTCCCAGGCCGCTTCCCCAAAATCATTGAGGCCAACCATGCGCGAGCTGCCCTTGAGGGTATGAAAGGCCCGTCGCACGGCGGTCAGCGTCCCGTCATCGCTCGCATGAGTGCGTAGTTGCTGCAGGCCGGCATGGCCTGCGGCGATCACTTCTTCAGCTTCCTCAAGGAAAATGTCGAGCAGGTCGTGGTCGTCTTCCTCGGTGGCAGCAAACGGGGACGCGGTGGCGCCTGCGGGAGGCGTCACAGAGGCTGGTGGCGCGTCGCTTGCGGCCGTGTGGGTGGCGACCGAAGGGATCGCCGTTGGCGCGAAAACCGGCGCGGCGTGGGCGCCCGATTCGGTCGCCGTGGCGCGCAACGACTCGGCCGCCGTACGGGCGTCGTGACCGGCATCGAGCAATTCACGCACCTGCCCCAATTGGGCCGAAAGATCAGCCTCCCGGGCGATCGTCGCTTCCATGCGCAGCCGATCAATACGCCCCGCCGCCTGCTCGCTCCCAAGGCCTTGATCGAGGGAGTCAGCCAGCTGCGCAGCTTGCCGCTGCAGGTCTTGGCGCGAACTTGGCGGCGCTGTGTGAGGGGTGCTGGGCACGATCGCGCGCAGCTCCCCAGTGGAGGCATCGAACCTGAACAGCGTCTTGGCGAGCTCAGGCTGGTAGCCCAGCATGTCCACCATGAAACCCAGCGTACCGATATTGCCTGCCAATCGGTCGAACACGCCTCCGGTTGCGCGGGCCTGCTCTTCAGCGGGCGGCCGGCTGATGATCTCCTCAATCGTGTTTCGGATCGAGCCTAGTGCTTGAGCCCCGACGTCCATGCCAAGCACGGAAAGCACGCCCCGCATCTGTGCCAACAGCTTGGGCACGGGCGCCAGTTCGGGCTGTGTGCTGGGGTCGCGGAAATAGGCGTCAAGCAGACGCTCAACCGTGCCCATGTCATGCCGCAGCTCGTGCACCACGCTGCCAAGGGTCTGGCTTTCAGACGACCGGCGATACAGATCCTCCATCCAAGGCGCAAAGGTGCCGGCGGCGGCGCCCGCGGCACTTCGCTCCAGTCGCTGCGCAAGCTCCAAGGCACGAGGCAGGAACTCAGGGTCATCGATCTGGAAATGCGAAAACGAGGCCTCCAGAAAAAGCAGGGATGTGGCGACCTCAAGGACGCGATCGGGGGTGAGCAAATCGCGCTGTTCCGAGATCGCCCGCACCATGCGTTCAATCGCTGCGGGCAGCACCTCCGAACCCTTTGCAATCTCGCGCAGCGATTGGGTGAGGAGTTGCGCCGAGTCGACAAGCTTTCCGATCCGCGAGAAGTCTTCGTTGCTGAGTTGGGACCAGCCGTCCTTGACCTGCGCGATGCGTTTGCGTGCCTGCTGGATCAGCCCCGGATCGAGCAGGCCGAAGTATGCCCGCTGGTAGTCGACGGCCTGCTCGTGACCCAAATGCATGGTCGTGCCGATGGCATGCAAGGCGGGGGGCAGCGTCGACTCGTCTGGCGCCCGACTCATGGCCTGGGCGCAGAAAAACAGCAACTCGTGCGCAAGGCGCTGAGAGGGCAGTTGCTGGTCCGCCAGCAGGCCCTTCAATTGCAGGTTGAGTCGGTTGCAAAGGCGTTTGGCGTAGACGTCGGCAGGGATGAGGCCGGCACCGAGCGCCTCGAAAAATCCTTCGGCCAGCCACCAAAGCGTGCGCTCATGACCACTGGCCGTGGCTTGGGCACTGCGTGCTACAGCGGTGAGTGCAGCAGAGGCCTGGGGCAGGTCGCGCTGGCGCAAGACGTCAAGCAGCGCGCGTTCATACTCGGCGCGATCGCGCTGCTGCAGGGGATGGGCAAGCGACGGGCGATCATCTTGTGCTGGCCACGTCCAGTCCACGTCCCACAGATCCGCCGGATGGGCGGCCTCACCGCCGGCACGCTCCACCAGATCGCGGTACTGCTTGAAGAGCTTGAGCGCGGGTTCTTGCTTGCCGCTGCGTTGGGCATCAAGGTAGTCAAGCAGGGCGTGCAGCCCGGATTGCAGCGCGGCTTGTGCGCCATCGTCGAAGCCTTCGGGATGATCGATGTAACGCGTGAGCACGCGCTCCGCCGCCTGGGCCAGACGCGCCGCAGCGAAAAAGCCAAGCAAATCGATGGCACCCGCAGCCTGGTGGACTTGAAGACGGGCGTGGAGCAGGCTTCCGCTGGCCAGTTGGGAGTCATCGCCTTGGCTTAGGGCGCGCAGTTGCTGGTTCTTGCGTACGGCAGCGAGCGCGGCCAGAAGGTTGTCGCGCACCTGCTCAATAACCCAGGCCAAAGGTCCGGCGTCCAGCTGCAGGGGGGAGGGCGTTGTCGAGACGGCGAGGTTCATGCCATGTGGCGCGCGTGAGCGGGGAGTTGGGCGGTCGTGTTGCTTGATCGAAAGCTGGCCGGTTAGGCAATCTTGAATCGTGATACGGACTCACGCAGCGCTTCTGCCACACGCGCCAACTCGGCCACAAGATCGGCGGTGGAGCGGGTGCCCTGGCTGGTCTGCTCGGTAACCGCGAAGATGTGCTGGATGTTGCCAGCCACCTTGTTGGCCGATTGCGCCTCGGTGAGCGTCTGTTCGGAAATGCGTTGAATCAGATCGGCAAGTTGACGCGACACGCGGTCAATCTCCGCCAGCGCGGCACCGGCGTTATCCGACAGCTTCGCGCCTTCAACCACGCCCTGTGTACTCTTCTCCATGGCTGCCACGGCGTCCTGGGTGTCTGTTTGAATCGCGCGGACCAGCGCAGCAATTTGTTTGGCCGCTTCAGCCGAGCGCTCCGCCAAGCGCTGCACTTCCTCAGCCACGACCGAGAACCCGCGGCCCGCGTCGCCAGCCGACGCGGCCTGAATGGCTGCATTGAGCGCCAACACGTTGGTCTGTTCGGTAAGGTCAGAGATCAATTCCGTGATCTCACCGATTTCCTGGGACGATTCGCCAAGACGCTTAATGCGTTTGGACGTGTCCTGGATCTGGGTTCGGATGACGTTCATGCCCTCAATGGAGTTGCGCACCGCCTGCAGGCCCTGCTCGGCCGCGGCTAGCGACTGACGCGCCACGTCGGTCGACTGCTGGGCTTGCGCCGACACGGTATTGATGCGCTCGGCCATATCGAGCACCGATTGGCCCGTTTCGCGGATTTCCACCAGCTGCTGCTCAGATGACTTCAGCAAGTTGCCCGACGTGGTCTGCGCCTGAGTGGAAGCGCGGCTGACTTGGTCGGCAGTGGACTGCACTTGAGACACCAGGTTGCGCAGCTCCTCGACGGTGTAGTTCACCGAGTCGGCGATCGCTCCGGTGATGTCCTCAGTCACGGTCGCCTGTTGCGTGAGATCGCCTTCGGCCACGTTCTGCAGTTCATTCATCAAGCGCAGGATCGCCGACTGGTTGGCTTCGTTGGTTCGGCGCGCCTCCAATTCCTGGCGCTCGGCCTGCTGGCGCTGCAGTTCGGATTGCAGCGTCCGTTGCCGGGTTTCCTGGACGTACAGCCGTGCCAAACCGACAAGGGCCAACAGTGCCAGCAAGGCCATGGCGACGAGGAACAGCAGGGCGGGCATACTCACGCCGGCTTGGGACGAATACTGCTGCTGCAGATCTTGAAGGCCTGCCAGCAGGGGCACAGAGTCCTTCACCACGGCAGCCTGCGCCACGCGAGCGCTGCTCAGGCCTTGCAGATTGGCCAAGATGGATGTTGCAAGCTGGCGAGTCGCCCCAAAATCCTTCGCCAAGGCACTGAGTTGCGCGCGCAGTTGCGGATCCCGCGCGGCGCTAAGCTGCAAATTGGCGTCGCCATCGAGCAGGCCCTTGGAAAGATCGTTGAACGTGTTGAGGTCCTTGCCCAGCGCAAACACGGCCTCGGGGCTCACGCCCTCAAAGGACAGAAATTCATTCGCAGATTTGCCAATGCGCTGCGTCAGCATATTGAGCTGGCTTGCTGCCGCAATATCGGCGGCTGGGGCATTTTGCTGCAGCATCAGCGAGGTGATCGTTTCGGTGGTTTCCAGCAGGCTGTCCGATTGGCGGTTTACCTTGCGCAGCGCATTGTTCGTCTGGGTTAGAACCGGCTCCAACTTCACCACGGCACGAGCGTTTTCGACTGTGGTGTTTACGAGGGGTTGCAATTTGGCCAATTCCGAACCAGCGCCACCCAGGGTTGCGCCTCCGCTGAGGCGTTGCATGTCGGCGTTCAGCGCTTCAGCGCTGGTCTTGAGTTCGCCGAAACCCTCACGCGATCCGAGCAGGGCGGCACTGATGGATTTGGCTACACGCTGGGACTGCATCAGAGCGTCGCCCGTCGTGTCCAGACGCTTGGCCGAGCTTGAGGCAACGCGCAGCGTGACGGCCAGGCCGAGGCCGACCAAGATCACGGCAACGATTAGCACCACGGCCAGCACCCGTTGCTGTTCGCCCACAGGCCGATTGCCGATCAAAGGAAGGGGTGCAGGGCCATTCGCGGCGGGGTTCGTTTCTGCGGGGTTCCCTTCCATTTGCACGGTAGATGACATGGATGCGCTAGCGTCGGTGATGGCGGTGGGTGCCTCAACTGGATGCTTGGAACCGAACAGGGAAAACAGGGCCATGGGGACTCCGGCGTGACGTCTGATTTAGGGAAATGATCGGGTGGCAGATTGAACGATGGGCCTGACGGGGCGGTATCGCGATCTCGTGTTGCAATTAAACAACGCTCAGAAAGCGTGGATCGTCGGCCAGAGCCGCCAGATTGAGCTCACGCCATGTTGAGCCGGACGCATCGCGAAGGCCCATGCCAAGCCACGATTCGGTGCTCGCAGGGGCGCTTTCATCCACCATGAACTGCCCAGGGGTGCGCAGACCTGCGAGTTGGTCAACCAGCAAGACGGCGTTAATTTCCAGCTGGGGGGAGAATTGAATGAAGCGACTCTGGGCGTGATTGCGTATCGCGCCCGTGCGTGCAATGCCGAGAAAAGCTGCCAAGTCGACGACTCCGCAAAGTACGCCCCGAAGGTTGACCAGACCTGCGAACCAAGGCTGTGCATGCGGCAAAGCCGCAGGCACCTCATACGCCGAGATCTCGCCGGACTGGGACAGCGGAAGCAGAAAGCGCTGTGCGCCGGCGAGCACGGCCAACCAACGCGATTCGCTCTGCGTCTGCTGGGCGGCTTGCAGGCGCGAGGCGAGCTGGCCCTGAAATTCAATCAGACTACTGCGTGCCATGGCATGAAGGAGGATTGAGGCGGCGCCGAACGGCCAGTGGGCGTTGTGAAATCAAACGAGGGGTGATGCTGAAGGGCAGCAGCATGGATGCGCGATCAGGGAAGCGCCATGATCTTGCTCAACAGGTCATGCGGGTCTACCGGCTTCGTGACGAAGTCACGCGCGCCCTGACGCATTGCCCAGAGCCTGTCCGTCTCCTGATTCTTGCTGGTGCACATGATCACGGGCACTTCACTGTAAGCCGGATTGCGGGTGATCTGCCGGGTAAGCTGGAAGCCATTTTGCCCCGGCATCACGACGTCCATGAGAATCAGGTCAGGCTTGTCCGCGGCGAGTTGTGCCATCGCTTGCTCGCCGTTTTCGGCGGTGCTGACGGTGTAGCCATTCTTGTTCAGGAGGTCGGAAAGGAAGTAGAGCTCGGTACGCGAGTCGTCGACGATGAGGATTTTGCGGATACTCATGGGTTCGTTGTGCTGGTGCTAGAAGTGGTGCTGGAAGCGTCTGCTGCGTGGCGGTAGTTGTCCACGGCTTGCAGCAACTGATCTTTGGTGAACGGTTTTGTGAGATACGCCTCGGCACCGACCATCCGGCCTCGCGCCTTGTCGAACACGCCGTCCTTGGACGAGAGCATCACCACCGGAATTGCGGCATGGCGCGGGCTGCGCTTGATGATCGCCACAGTCTGGTAACCATCAAGGCGAGGCATGAGAATGTCGCAGAAGATGATGTCAGGCATGGTGTCGTTGACTTTGGACAGCGCATCGAAACCGTCTTCCGACAGCAAGACCTTGTAGCCGGCCTGCTTGAGAAAGATTTCCGCACTGCGGCGGATGGTGTTGCTGTCATCAATCACCAACACCTTGAAGGAACCGTTGGCCGTACTCAAGCAGGGTCTCCAAAGAGTGTGAAGGGGTGAAGAACCGAGGCACAAAACCCACGAGGCCCGCAGCAGGCGTTCAGATCTGCACCATTTCGAAGTCGTCCTTGCGGGCGCCGCATTCCGGGCAGGTCCAGTTCATCGGAACATCCGCCCAGCGCGTGCCCGGAGCAAGGCCACTTTCCAGATGACCTTCTTGTTCTTGATAAATGTAGCCGCAGATCAAGCACATCCACGTCTTGTAATCGGGTTGTGTCACAGCGTATCGTCCTCTGGCATAAGATTCAATCATTCTATGAAGAGGTAGGC
>JAGWOZ010000372.1 GCA_028870715.1 Betaproteobacteria bacterium
GTGATCCTGGCCGCTTTGGGCAAGGTCCGCGACCAGCGCATGTCCAGGGGGGCATCCATCTTGGCCAGGCGCAACTCGCGCCGGCCCGCGTCCCATCTGAATGCGCTGGTGGTGTACTCGGCCGATTGCGGCCCGTCCTTGCGCTTGAAGGACGGGTACCGGGCCCGCTTGGCGAAGAAGTTCAGGAATGCGGTGTTCAGGTGCCGCAGCGCTTGCTGCACAGGCACGCTGCTCACCTCGTTCAGCCAGGCGTGCTCGGGCGTCTTCTTGAGCGCGGTGAGCGCCGCGGAGGTCTCGTGATAGCCGACACGTTCCTGGCGCTGCATCCAGGCGTCGCTGCGCAGCCGCAGCATGTGGTTGTACGCAAACCGCGCGCATCCAAACGTGCGAGCCAGGATGTGTGCCTGCTCGGGCGTTGGGTCGAAGCGAAAGCGGTAGGCGCGCTTAACCTGCATGGAGAGACTGTACAAAACAACAGCCATCTATGCAACCCCTGCCGACGGTGGGTCGGCACTCCTTTCCTCCTCCCCCTGAACGGGGAGGTTTCTCGGAGCGGCGGATGAGGCTTTGGCTGCTGGCTGTGGGGCAACGCATGCCAAACTGGGTCGATGAAGCCTACGCCGACTACGCCAAGCGCCTACCGCCCGAAATGCCATTGCAGCTCAAGGAAATCCGGGCCGAGGCGCGCCGCTCGAGCATCAGCTCCGATGCAGCCATGGAGCGTGAGGCGGTGCGCATTGACGCCGCCATACCGCCGGGTTGCCGGCTCGTGGTGCTCGATGAATACGGTCAGCGACTCACGACGACGGCGCTCGCTGCAGAGATGCAACGTTGGCGCCAGGACGGACGCGATGTGGCGCTTTTGATCGGCGGCGCCGACGGCTTGGCGCCCCGCATCAAGCAGCGTGCCGACATGCTGCTGCGCTTGTCGGACTTCACGCTTCCGCATGGCTTGGCGCGCGTCCTTCTGGCCGAGCAGCTTTACCGGGCGCAATCCGTGTTGGTCGGGCATCCTTACCACCGGGCATAGCCGCGCCGGCCCACCGCCAAACCCGCCCATCGGATCGTCTCAATTGCGCAAGCGGCGTCGCCGCGAACCGATCTGGATACAACCCTAGGCGCAAGGCCTCCAAGCACGCGCAGCGAACGCCTGGTGCGAATCAATCCGCACCCGATTGTGGATCCGTTCGGCGGTAGACCCGCGTGAAACGCGCATTTTCGACCACGCCATAATCGCCAGGTGCGTATTGCAACAGCCAGTCGTTCGCCAGGCCTCGCAGTAGATCGCCGCCTGCGCTGCGCGCGATCGTGAAATCGTGTCCCATTTGCCGGGCAACCACGGGAACGGGTTGGCTAACATACCGCCCGTCCGCCCCAGGCGTTGTCCCTGTGAGCGCCTTGTAGCGAGCGTCAAAGCGCTCACGCGACACACTCCAGCGATCACCGGTCGATCCGGTCAGAATCGCATCGCCCTTGCGATAGCGGTTCGGGCCTTCGCGACTAAGAACGGTGCCCGCCGCGCGGGCAAAGCAGACATCAACCACTTCATGCTTCACGTAGGTGCAGGCGCGCGGGTCTGTGCGTAGATCGCTGACGATTTCCTGCCGGGGATCGGCCCCGAGTTCCTTCGCATCGCTTGGCATCAGGCACCTTCCAGGGATTCCCAGCGTTCCAGAGCCT
>JAGWOZ010000134.1 GCA_028870715.1 Betaproteobacteria bacterium
GACTGCTTTTGACTGAATTCGGGACTCCTGAAGCAATTTCGCCCCTCGTATACGAGTGCAAGGCAGGACCCGGGGCCTTATCCGTGGCGACGAAGAGCACCGTCTGACGTGCTCACACCACCGCCCGGCTGATGCCGTGCGGGCAGGCTCTTTACCCTCATTGCACGCGCCGGGATGATTGGCGGCCTGCGCCGCGGCCTCCACGAGGCAAACGAAGGCCTGCGCCGCGGCTGGTGCGACGAAAGCTGCGGCCTTCTGAGCGGTTTTTGCGTCAGCGTGCGCCGCGGCCGCCGCTACCTTGACGGTTTCAGGAAGGAGCAGCCATGGCGACAGCCGCAGAAACCAAGCCGATCATCCGCCTCGACTTCGAAGGCAACCCCATTCTGGTGCAGATGGGAGACGATGGAAGCGTCTGGTACACCGCCAAGCCCCTATGCACGGCGATCGGGTTCACGAAAATGACGGTAGCCCTTGATCGGCACGTCAAGCCAGGCGATCAGCGGCCAAGAGGCGTGCCGACTGGAGGCGGTGTGCAGCAGATGCTGCACGTCAACGAAGCTGGGATGCGTGCACTGGTAGCAGCCAGTCATTTGGTCGCGGCGAGACGTTTCAAGAAATGGATCGCTGCTGGCGTGATTCACGCCGCTGTGCGCGCCATGGAAGCCCAAGATGGCGAGGCGCTTGGAGACAGGCTCGATGGAATGACATGGAGCTTGACGCCGCGGCGGCGCTGGAAGCATTCGAGCGCATGGTGGCGGCGGAGGTGCGGCCGCGGAGACGGCGCTCACGCTGACATCTCGATCCACGGGTCTGCGTTGCGCATCGCCAGATGGGGTTCAATCTGCGGATCAGGCGTTCGATCTGGAATCGTTGCGTTCCGCATCGATCGGGTCATCGCTCCTGGCGTTGGCGCCGGTCATCCCCAAATACTGATCGCTGGGGATCGGATCGACAGATGGGACGTCCAGCGCCGAATGGGCTCCCACCCCGGCGACCAGCCCCGTTCCCGATGTGCCGATCGGGCCGGAGCCTGCCGCAGGTGGCGCGCTCGGCTCCGCCGGCGGAGAACTCCTTGTGCCCGGCGGTGGTGGCGTCCCGGACGGCATGCCTTCGGTCGGCAGGACCATCGGGCGTGACCGCGCCCGAAACATCCCGGCGACGAGATAGACAAAGATCAGCACGAACCCCATCGCCCCGACGATGAAACCGGGACTCATCGAGCGGGCGGCTCCGCCTTGCGTGTGATCCTGCACTTGGCGGCTGAAGGCCGCCAGCACGTCCGGATGCACGAAACCCATGGCAGGGGCCAGCGTCTGCGCGCGCCTGAGTTCCGCTTGGGCCAGCGGCCACTTGCCTTCATCCGCCAGCAGCCGCGCGTCCACATAATGCGCCTCGGCCGAATCCGGATGCGCAGCCAGCACCTGGGCGATCTCGCGATCGGCTTGCGCATCGTGGCCCGCGTCGATGGCGGCCTGGATGTCGTGGAGCATCGGCTGCGCCGCCAGAGCTGATGCCGCGAACAGGGCGGCGAAGGGGGCAGCAAACCAGGATCGAAGTAGGTGTCGCATCGTGAACCGAATCTCGAAGGGGGCGATCGATGCCGCCATCGTAAAGTGATCGGCAGTGCAATGGGTGCTGCAGCGAATGCACGCCGCGGGCGCGTACCTGGGCCTTGCTGCGCGCCCGACACGCTGCGTCAACCCGGCAGGCCCTAGACTGCGCTGCTGACTTCCGTCGCGTGCACAATTCTTGCGTAAGTCCCTGTATCCCTGGCCTCTCGTTGCAATGCCTGGCCCTGAATGCACGCCACAACACAATGACACGTAACCACACTCATCCCATGCGCATCACCTCCAGATTGCTGGTCTTCACCTTCGCGGTCCTCGCTCTTGCCGCACTTGGAGGATGTTCAACTTTCGTTGCCGGTACCGGGCCGAGGACCGCAGCCATCACCAACGCTTCCCAGGCGTCATCGCTTCGCGGCATCGAATTGGTGAACGTGAACTACGCGATTGCCAATAAGCTGACGCAAGACAACGCAGCGCGTCGGTTTTCCAGCTTTTTCACCGAGCCGAAGCTGGCCGACTACCACGTCGGCGCAGGCGATGTGCTGCAGGTCTACATTTGGGAGGCGCCGCCGGCCATGTTGTTCACGCCCCAGGCGCTCAATGCAACGGGTATCGTCTCCGGTGGAACCGGAACCGTTGTCTTGCCCGAGCAAATCGTCGGCAACTCTGGGGATGTGACGGTTCCCTTCGCAGGCAAAATTCATGTCGAAGGCCTGACACTCTCGCAAATCGAAGCGCAGATCATCAGCCGCCTGAATGGCAAGGCGAACCACCCACAGGTCATCGTCCGGCTCGCGCGCAACAACACCCAGAACGTGACCGTGGTGGGTAATGTGCAGCACAGCATGGAGGTGCCCATCACGCCGGGGGGTGTGAAACTGCTGCGCGCGCTGGCTCTCAGCGGAGGGGTGACCAAGCCGGTCGAGAAGTCCACCATCCAGATTTCCCGCGACGGCCGTGTGATGACGCTGCCTCTGGAGGCCATTCTGCGCAGCCCGGAAGACAATATTTTCCTGCGCCCGGGTGATGTGGTGACGGCTTTGTATCAGCCCCTCAGCTTCACGGCTCTAGGCGCCATTGGCAAAAACGGCGAGGTCGACTTCGAGGCCAACGGCATCAACCTTGCCCAAGCGCTGGCACGCATCGGTGGGCTGGACGACAACCGTTCCAACCCGGCGGGTGTCTTCCTGTTCCGCTTGGTGCCTGTGAACGCGCTGCCTTGGCCGCAAAAACCCACGACCCTGATCGACGGCAAGGTGCCGACCATTTTTCAGTTCAACCTGCGCGACCCGGCGACGTTTTTCGTCGCCCAGTCGTTCCCTGTGGAAAACAAAGACCTCATCTACGTCTCTGACGCACCAGCAGCGGATCTGCAGAAGGTGCTCAACGTCGTAGGCTCCATCGTCTACCCCTTCCAGACCCTCAACGCCTTTGGCGTGATTCACTGAGCTTGAGGCCTGCACAAGCCCGTGAGGACCTGCTCCACGGCGTCACTGGCAACGCGCGATCCATCCTCCAGCGCAAGGCAGGGCGCCATACGTGACAAATTGTTGTGCATGGCCGTGTCCGCCGCGATGGCATCAAGTCGGTGGGCGATGGTGGCGGCCGTGTAATTTGTAATGTCGAGCACAGTCCCAACGCCACTTTGCTCGGCACGGCGCGCGTTATCGAACTGATCCCAGTCGGACGGCACCAGCAGGGACGGAACCCCATAACGCATTGCCCAACCCAACGCACCGATTCCGCCCGAGTGCACCACCACGCTGGCCAGGTGAAACAGGCGTGCGTAGGGGAAATAGCCTGTCACGAGCATGTCGGGGCGCGGCGTGAATTGGCTGTGGAATTTTTTTGCCGCGACGATGATGGAACGTCTGCCGCTCAACCGTGCCGCTTCAACGCTCCGCTCGAAGAATGTGCCCGGATCGGTGCGCTTGCTGCCCCCAGGCGCAAATACGACGGGCGGCGCACCAGCCTGGGCAAATTGCACGATCTCCTGTTCTTGATCGTCGCCGCCGAGAAAGGCGGGATCGAACCAGGGAAAGCCGGTGACCACGGTGTTGCGCGGCCAGTCCGGCTGGGCCGGAGCCAGCACGGGCGAGGTCATGAGCAAATTCAGGTGCTGCGAATACATGCCTTCGAACCGCGGGTGGCCCTGGTCGGCAAGACCAAGACGCCTGCGCAAGCGCACCTGGGGTTGCATCAGCGCTCGCGTGGCCCACCTGGCGATCGGGAGATAAGCGCGCTGCGGCAGGCCCCAGCGCGTGGTGCGTCTCTGCATGCGCTGCAGATACGGCCAGAGCGGTGCGTCGTGGGCAGACGGAATCGCCAGTGGTGAGGCCGCACAAAAGATCCAGGGCCGGTCCAGAACCCGGCTGGCCAACACCCCGGAGTAGGCCAGTTGGTTGCCGATCACGAGGTCGACATCCCGCATGTGGGGCAGCAACGCATTAATTTCGTACTCCGCATGTCCAGGGTCAAGCGTTGCGCGCATCGCCGGGTCGAGGGGCAGCAGTCGCCACAGGGAATCCCGTAACGTGGAAGCGTGTGACGGCAGCGCGTGGGCCGCATGGTCCAGGGGCGTCAGCGGAATTTGCAGGGCGCTGCAGGCCGAAGCGTGGTGGCTCTCGGCGGCGATGCGAATCTCGTGGCACCGAACTTGCAGTTCCTTGGCGAGGGCAAACAAAGGGAACAAGTCGCCGAAGCCGCCTTTGCCGACCATGAGGATTTTGGCCATGAATGAGATCGAGAAATTGGGGCAGAAGGACCTGGAACGGCGCGCGCATGCAGAGTGGCGCACCAAAGCAGTGAGTGGTAGCCTGCCGACCTGCGCAGAGGCTTTGGGCCGCATCTTACGCACCACGTTCCAGTGGTGCGCCGTCGAGCGTCTCGGACACCGTATCGGCCGCAAGCAGTGGACACGCTGCTGTTTGGGCGCCAGCATTCCAGCGGGGCGGCAATAACTGTAATAGTGTCGGTATCCAGCCTTTGCCTAGTCAGTCCTCACAGGCGAACTTGGTGAGTGTCACATTTTTAAACATAACGTGATGCGATACTGCGCAAAAACACAACTTCTAGGGACTCAAGCGTTGAAGCAAGAGCGTCATTCCGACCCTGTCGCCATCGTTGGAATGGCATTTCGTTTTCCAGGGGGGGCCGAGAGCGAAACAGAGCTTTGGAACGCGCTGATCGGCGGGCACGATCTCGTTTCGGAAGTCGATGGTTCGCGCTGGGCTGTGGACGCATTGCAACACCCAAAGCGCACCGAACCTGGGCGCAGCATCACGTTTTCTGCCGGTGTGCTGTCACGCATCGACGCCTTCGATGCCGGTTTCTTCGCCATTTCACCGCGCGAGGCCGAACTTCTCGACCCGCAACAACGCCTGCTGCTCGAGCTGTCGTGGGAAGCGATGGAAAACGCCGGGGTGCGCCCGTCGTCCCTCGCCGGCACGAACTGCGCGGTTTACGTTGGCATTTCCGCTCTGGACTACGGCATGCGCCTGCTGGACGATTTGTCCAGCATGGCCGCACATGCCATGACCGGCAACACCATGAGCCTCGCCGCCAACCGCCTGTCCTATGTTTTTGACCTGCATGGACCGAGCCTCGCCATCGACACGGCTTGCTCCTCGTCCCTGGTTGCCTTGCATCATGCCTGCAATACGCTGGCCTCGGGACAAGCCTCCACAGCCCTGGTCGGTGGCGTCAATCTGCTGCTGCATCCCTATCCCTTCGTCGGCTTCACCAAAGCGTCCATGTTGTCGGCGCAAGGGCGCTGCCGCCCCTTCGCCGAAGGTGGTGATGGCTATGTGCGAGCCGAAGGCGGTGCCGTGCTCTTGCTCAAACCCTTGAGCCAGGCGTTGGACGATGGCAACCGCATCCTGGCGGTGATCCGCGCCAGCGGCGTGAATGCCGATGGCGGCCGCAAAACCGGCCTGACCATTCCCAGCGTCGACGGACAGACCGAATTGCTTCGCGGCGTGCTGGCCAAGGCTGGCCTGCAGCCTGACGAGGTCGATTTCCTGGAAGCCCACGGTACCGGAACCAAGGTTGGCGACCCCATCGAAGCCGAGGCCGTCGGTCGGGTATACGGCTTGGGGCGCCCAGCCGACAAGCCTTTGCCCATCGGTTCCATCAAGGGCAACCTCGGCCATATGGAGCCCGCCTCCGGCATGGCCGGCATGGTCAAGGCCATCCTGGCGCTGCGCCACGCCACGCTCCCAGCCAGCATCCACGCCGATCCACCCAATCCGGCGATCGACTTCGGCAAGCTCCATGTGCAGGTCGTGCGCCAGGCGATGCCTTTGGTGGCGTCTGGGCGCCCGCTGCGCGCGGCGGTGAATTCCTTTGGCTTTGGCGGTGTCAACGCCCATGTCATCCTGGAGCAATTCAGGCCGATCGCATCGCCCGAAGCAGCGCCTTCATCACCTGCAGGGCGGCCGCTGCCCTTGGTGCTGTCGGCGCACAATGAAGCAGCGTTGCAAGCGCTGGTGCAGCGCTACCTGCCGCCGCTGTCGGACTCCGCGCATCGGGCTGCGGTCGCCCAGGCAGCCTGGCAGCAACGCGATTGGTTGCCCGAGCGCCTGGCCATCGTCGATCTTCGGCAGGCGCGCGGCCTCGACGTCCTCGCGGCCTACGCCGAGGGCGAAAGCAGCGCCGAAATCCTGCGTGAACGCGTCCTGAGTGAACCGGCGAACCTTGCTTTCGTGTACTCCGGCAACGGCGCACAGTGGGTTGGCATGGGCCGCGGGCTACTGCAATCTTCCCCCGTTTTTGCCCACGCATTGGGGCAGGCTGACGCCGCCCTGCAAGCACACGGTGGTCCGGACATCGCCGCCGCATTGGCCAGTGATCAGCCCGATGCGCTGAACGACACCGCCGTTGCGCAGCCCGCTTTGTTTGCCATTCAGGTGGCCTACACCGAGCTGCTGCGTAGCCTGGGGGTCGACGCGCAGGCCGCCACAGGCCACAGCGTCGGTGAAATCGCCGCCGCCTGGGCGGTCGGAGGTTTGAGCCTGGACGCTGCGGCCCAAGTCATCGTCGAGCGCAGCAAGGCGCAGGCACTCACACGGGGCACCGGGCGCATGGCCGCTGTCGGCTTGGGCAGCGAGGCGATGGCCGCAAAGCTGGACGCGTTGGGCTTGGCCGGGCGGGTCGAAATCGCCGCCGACAACAGCCCGCGCAACTGCACCGTGAGCGCTGTCCCCGCCGATTTGCAGGCCCTGCGCGATGCGCTTCAGCCAGCCGGCACCGTTTTTCGCGAACTCGACCTCGACTACGCCTTCCATAGTCGTTTCATGGACCCAATCGCCATGCGGTTGAAGTCCAGTCTCGCGAGCTTGGCAACGCAGACGGCGACGGGGACATTTTTCTCCACCGTCACGGGCGAGGCCCTCGACACCCGCACGCTCGACGCCGACTACTGGTGGCACAACGTGCGCCAGCCGGTGCGACTCGGCGCGGCCATCGGCCAGATGATCGAAGCCGGCTATCGGGTATTCATCGAAATCGGGCCGCACGCCATCCTGCAGCGCTACATCGGTGAAACGCTGGCGGCGCACAAGGTCACGGGCCGCAGCCTTCTCGTGGCTAGGCGTCAGGGCGAAAGCCTCGCATTGGTGCAGGAAGCTGCCCTGCGCGCAGCCTTGCTCGGTGCTCCCATTGACCCCAACGCGTATTTTGCGCACCCCTTGCGCGAGCACGTGGAACTCCCCACCTACCCCTGGCAGCGGCAGCGCTACTGGTACAAGGCCACGCCGGAGCGCTACGCCATCATCGAGCGGCAAGCGGTTCACCCCCTGCTGGGCTACCGGCTCAAAGAATTCCGCGCCGCCTGGGAAAACCATCTCGACCCGATCAAACTGCCCTGGCTTTCCGACCACAAGGTCGGCGGCGCCGTTGTGCTGCCGGGCGCGGCCTATGTGGAGATGGCCCTGGCTGCATCGCGCGAATGGTTTGGGGGCGATCACTTTGTGCTCGAAAACCTCGACATCCTGTCTCCTGTGGTGTTCGACGGCGAGCATGCCCGCACGCTGCGGCTGATTTTCACGCCGAATGATCTGCGTTTTCGCATCGAGGGCCGCCAGCGCCTGTCTGACGACGCCTGGACCGTGCACGCCCAGGGGCGTCTGCTCGGCGCGCCTGCGCATGTGACGGAGCGCGTCGCGCGCATTCCAATGCCGCAAGGCCAGGTGCGCGTACTCACCGGCGCCACGCATGACGCGCTCGCCGCGCAGCTCGGCCTGCAATACGGACCTGGGTTTCGCGGCATCGAACGCATCGAGGTCGATGCCGACGCCCTCAGCGCCACACTGGCGTGGCCTTCTGCCCATGCCCCCGAAGGCAACTTCCTGCTGCACCCTGCCGTGCTCGATCAGGCCTTTCAGTCCGTGTTGGCTTGGTACGCCGTTGGCGATCAGCGCGCCACGGGGTTGACCTTCCTGCCGGTGGGTATCGGCCGGCTCGTCTGGCATGGAACCAGCCAAGCGCCGGCGGCCTCGCTGCGCGCCAGCCTGGTACGTCACAACCCGCGCTCCGTCCTGGTGGATTTCGAGTTGCTGGACGCCCAGGGTGCGGTCATCGCCACCTTGCAGGGCTGCCGCTTCCGTGCCACGGTACTCCACGCGCACGACAAGCCCCCCGCCTGCTGGGCTACCACGCTGCGCCTGCAGCCGTTGGACGCGGACCCAACCCTCGGCATCTTGCCACCCAGCGCGGACATTGCCCGCGAGGTGCTGGCTTGTTGGCATGACTCCGAGGCGGCAGCAGCAGAGCAACGTTACCTTGACGACATCGCTCCCCTGATGGAGCAACTGCCCCTGGCCTTCGCGCGCGACGCTTTGCGCGCCGGCACCGAGGACGACGAAGCATCCGACGCGCACGCTCTGGCACGCTGGCGCGAGGGTCACCCCTTGTTGCGCTGGCTGCTCGAGCGCCTGCAGCAAGAAGGGCTGCTCACCAAGATCCAATCTAGCTGGACGCCTGCTGAGCAAGATCTGCCCCCTGGGCGCGTCATCTGGGAAACCGTGCTCGCCGACTGTCCCGCCGCTCTGCCGGAACTCCTGCGCCTGGGCCGCGTGGGCCTGAACCTGCGCAAATTGGCCGAGGGGCAAGACCTCGAAGCTGCACTGGATCGCTCCAGTGCCAACACGATTCTGGAATCGCAGGCGCCCATCTACGCCTTTGCCAACCACGCCATCAGCCAGGCCGTCGCGACCCTGATCAAGCGCTGGCCAGCCAACCGCCGCTTGCGCATTCTTGACATCGGCAACGACGACGGCGTGTTGTACAGCCGTCTGCAAGCACAATTGCCCAAGGGCAACGTCGACGTCGTCATCGCGCGTTGCGACCAAGAATGCCAGGCCCACCTGCAAGCCGAATACGCGCGTGACGACAGCGTGCGCGTCGCGGCCATGGACCCGGTCACGTTCGACATCACGCTGCCCGCTGATGACCCGGCCCGATTCGACCTGGTGCTGGTGCATCAGGTGCTGCACCGGGTTGCGCGCCCGGCACGGGCCTTGGCCGCCCTGCGGCAACGCATGGCCGCAGACGCAGTGTTGTTGCTGGCCGAGCGCGAGCCCGATCAGGCCAGCCAATTGTTGTTCGGTGCCCGCACGTCCTGGTGGCACCAAGGGGAGGGCGGTCACCTGCATGGCAGCTTGCTGCCCGCAGCCACGTGGCAGAGTCTGCTGCAAGACAACGGCTGGACCGAGACTGAACGGGTTCAGAGTCCCAGCGCCGCGGCCGCGGCTTGGGGCAGTGTTCTACTCATCGCCCGTCCTGCGCACCCAGCGCTT
>JAGWOZ010000373.1 GCA_028870715.1 Betaproteobacteria bacterium
AACCGGAGAACAACCAGCGCAATGCCTGCCGCCCGCGCCAGCCCAGCACGCCTCGTCCCAGAAGAAGAACCGCAAACAACAGCCATGCCGCTACGGCGAACACCGTCTGGTGGTTTAGTTCGAAGGCGTGCCCGAACAGTCGTTCGCTGAAACTGATGGCAAAGAGCAGGGAAGCGGTGAGCAAGGCGAAACCGAGCGCCGCCAACCGGTAGGTAAGCTTCTCAAGGGTCAGCAGAGGAAGGGCCGGGCCGAGTCCCGCCAAGGTGGGCCGGCGTCGATGCAATGCGCGATCGGCCGACCACAGCATGAATCCATGCAGCACCGCCGCACCAAATAGGCCATAAGCCGCTATGCCCATGGCCCAATGCAATGAAAACGCGATGCCCGCACCCGGTGGAGCCAGGCGGTCACCGGGAAAGAACCAAGTCAATAGCAGGGAGATCGCCGCCAGCAGGCAGATCCATGACCGCAGACCCTGTAACGGGTAATACAGACTTTCCACCCAGTACACGGCAGCAACCAGCCAGAAGGTGAGTGACAGGGCCGGGGCAAACCCGAAATCCGGGTCATGCAGACCCTGAAGGACGAGGACAAAACTGCTGGCATGGGCGAGCCACGCAAGCAGCATGGCTACCGTGGCCGCATCGCGATAGGCGGGCTCCCCCGAGGCGGGGGTCGCGCGCGCTCGCCCGCCCCGTGGACGGGCAAGAAACGAAGCCAGCAGGTAGAGTACGAAGGCCGAGCCGTTGACTAAAATCCACATGTTTTGAGTTTAACCGAGGGCCTTGCCGATTTTTGCCGCCGTGCGAGGAAGGCCCATTGTCTCGCATCCAAGAACCTCGGGGCCCGTTCCGGTTGGATGACGCCTCGGCAAGTCCGATCCGGCGCGCCGGCGCGCCTTCCGGTTTACACCGTCCGTTGCCCCTGCGCATGGACACGCCAGATTACCGCAGACCACTCTATGCTCAATAACCTGACCCAGCGCCTGTCCCGCGTCGTTAAGACCATGCGAGGCGAGGCACGCATCACCGAGTCCAATATCGCCGACATGATGCGCGAGGTACGGCTGGCCTTGCTCGAGGCGGACGTCGCGCTGCCTGTGGTGCGTGAGTTCACTGCGCGCGTGAAGGAGAAAGCGCTCGGTCAGGAGGTGGTGGGGTCACTCTCGCCCGGACAGGCGCTGGTCGCCGTGGTGCACAAAGAGCTGGCAGCCCTGATGGGGCCAGAGGCCGTTGGGCTCAACCTCGCGGTGCAGCCGCCAGCGGTTGTACTCATGGCCGGGCTGCAGGGCGCGGGCAAGACCACGACCACGGCAAAGTTGGCAAAGTGGCTGACCGAGCGTCAAAAGAAAAAGGTGCTCACGGTGTCGTGCGACGTGTACCGCCCAGCCGCCATCGCGCAGCTACAGACCGTCACACAGCAGGCCGGGGCCGAGTTTTTGCCCTCCTCCCCTAGCGAAAAGCCGCTGGACATCGCGAAGCGGGCGGTGGATTACGCTCGCGCCCACCACTTCGATGTGCTGCTGGTGGACACCGCTGGCCGCCTGGCGGTTGATGCTGAGATGATGCGCGAGATCGCCGAACTGCATGGCGTGCTCAAGCCCATTGAGACGCTTTTCGTGGTTGACGCCATGCAGGGCCAGGATGCGCTTGCCACAGCGCGAGCGTTCCAC
>JAGWOZ010000135.1 GCA_028870715.1 Betaproteobacteria bacterium
GTGCCGTTGTGGATGCCCAGCAAGGGCGAATCGAAGGTCTGCGTGCCTGGCTCGCCCACTTCGAGATGCCAGACATAGGCGGCCAGCGTGGCAAAGCGCACGGCGGCGTTGATGTGGCCGTGCGCGTCGAACGCGGTCTCGCCCAGGGTATAGAAGCGGAAGCCGCCACCGCCGTTCCAGCCCACGGCTTCGCTGATGCCGCCCTGCTCGCCCTCGATGACTTTTTGCAGGCGCGGGATGCAGTGGGTGCGGGCATGCTCGCCCATTTCAATGCCGATCCAGCGGCGGCCCATCTTGTGGGCCACAGCGGCAGTGGTGCCAGAGCCGAGGAAAGAGTCGAGGACGAGGTCGCCGGGGTTGGTGGCGATGTGGATGATGCGGTGGAGGAGGCGCTCGGGCTTAGGCGTCGAGAAAACGCGCTCCCCGTTAAATTTCACAACCTCGCGTTTCCCGTCTTGGTTATCGCCAACTTCCTCTCGCCGCCAAAGTGTTTTTGCCACAACGCCGTCCTGCACTTCGGCCAAGAAAGTCTTGTATCGGGGGACGTTATTGCCCTTCTCTCCAAACCAGATTCGATTATCAGCGCGAAGCTCTCGGTAGCGGTCCTCAGTCACGCGCCAGCAGCGGCCTGGCGAAGGCCAAAATTTTTTCCCGCCTGGTGTTGTGATCTCGTAGATGTTTGGTGAAACGCCGGTTTTTGCAAACTGGGCTCCACGTTGCCCCCCAGTCAGGCTGATCGTGAAGTTGTCCGACATCCAAGGCCCTCGCGGATCATTGTCGGGATTCTTGTAGCGGGCAATACCGGCCTCATTCCTGGTTAGGAGATTCGCCTTCCATTGATCTTTTCGACGCGCGTAGACGTGGACGTGATCGTGAGAGTCAGACAGCCAAACGGAATTGGCCTGTGGCGCAAATTTCTTTTCCCATACGACGTTTGCCACAAAATGCCCCCGACCAAACACTTCATCCATCAACACCTTGAGGTAATGCGCCTCGTTATCGTCGATGGTCACCCAGATCGAGCCGTCCTCAGCCAGCAGCTCGCGCAGCAGCACCAGGCGCGGGTACATCATCGACAGCCATTGGCTGTGCTCCAGCTTGTCGGCGTAGTGCTCAAACGCGCTTTGCGTGTTGTACGGTGGGTCGATGAAGATGCACTTCACCTGGCCCGCATAGAACGGCACCAGAGCCTTCAGGGCGAGCAGGTTGTCGCCCTGGATCAGCAGGTTGTCGGAGGTGTCGCCGAAGGTCTGTTCTTGGTGGAGCAAGTGGTAAGGCACGTCACGGGACGTTTCCCTAGCCTGGTTCTTGTTGACCCAATCGAGGAAGGGCATGAGTGATCTTTTCTGTCGGCAGGGGCAATGTGTGGACTATACGGGCGACTGCCGGTTTACCCGGTCAACCCCAGCCGTCTCTGCGTTCGCCAACGGGGACTTGAGCGCAGCCGGAGGTGGCGCGCCGCGGGCGCATTGTGCACGTGGACGAGGCGGGAAGGTAAGGATTTGCCAAGTTGAATCCCCGCTACCCTAGGTTGAAGCGTTACCTGCGATGAAGCAAAAACAGAGCCTCGCCATGGCCGCCGACTCGCTATAGCGATACGCGCAATACCGCAAGCCCATGCGGCGCGACGAATTCCTGGCGACCATGCAGGCCATCGTGCCGTGGGCAGCCTTGTGCGCCGTGGTGATGGCGGCCAACGCGCATGACAAACATCCGCTGCCCAAACTGGCGCATGGCAATGAGCAGCGTGTGTAGGAAGCTCGGCCTATGCAAGCCAGAAAGACCTGACCGCCGCGTAGCCCCAAAGCCTAGATTTAGGCTCGGGTGGAGTACCTCGTTGGTGTCGTCAATCGGCTGGGGCCTTGGCAAGATGCGTGACTTGGGGCGGAAAAAAATGCGACGCAGGCGTTTTGAGCGTTGGCACTGTTCAATCTTGATGTCAGCCGCAAAAGGGTGATGGCACAGATGCATCCATCAGTGCATCAGGCGCGGCGTGCCGCAATATGGAACATGGTATGCGGCGTTCCGATCACTGTACTCCATCGGAAGGCCAAGTTGGCGATTTTGACGGATATTGCCCAGCGTAGCCTCGTATCGGCAGCGAACTGAATCACCTTGAACGTCCTCAGCTCTGTTCCATTCACGATTCAGGCAAGAACGATGGTCGCGTCAGGGCTGCGCAGCATCTCGCGGTTGGCATCACTGCAATAGCCCAACCCGGCATCGAGGCAGATGGTTTTCGACGCCAGATATTCAACGATTCCGTGACGGGAACCTTCCCGTCCTTGTCCAGACTGTTTCACGCCACCAAAGGGTGCTGCCTCGGATGACAGACGTCCTGTATTGACTCCGACCATGCCAAATTCGAGAGCTTCGGCCATCCGGGTAATCCGCCCAATGTCGCGGCTATAGAGATAGGCCGCCAGGCCAAACTCTGTGGCGTTCGCGGCGAACAGGACTTCTGCCTCATTCTGGAAGCGAAAGACCGGGGCAATGGGTCCGAACGTTTCTTCACGGGCGCAAAGCATGTCCGCAGTTGCATCGGCGAGTACGGTGGGCTGAAAGAATCGATGGCCATGAGGCCCCAGCTTCAGGCGCCCGCCGCCGATCAGCAGGCGAGCGCCTTTGCTCAGCGCATCCTCGACGTGGCGTTCAGCCTTTTGCAGAGCATCCTCATGCATGAGAGGCCCAAACGAAATCCCGCTCTCGAAGCCATTGCCGACCTTCAACTGCCGTGCCTCCTGAACAAGAGCTTCCAGAAATTCGTCATAGATCCGATCATGCACATACAGGCGGTTTGCGGCGACACAGGTCTGCCCGGCATTGCGAAATTTGTTGCGCATCGCCCCTTGAACGGCGGCATCGAAGTCGGCGTCATCAAAGACGATGAAGGGCGCATGGCCTCCGAGTTCAAGGGCAAGCTTTTTGCGGCCAGGCGCAACCTGGCTCATCAGCGCACGGCCGACCTCGGTCGACCCCGTGAAGGAAATATGTTTGATCGCCGCATGCGAGCAAAGCAGGCTCCCGATGTCAACGGAATCTGTCGCGTCGGCGGTCAGCACATTGAAGACCCCTGGAGGAATGCCGGCTCGGCGCGCCAGCTCGCTCAGCGCCATGGCCGTCAATGGCGTCTGCTCGGCGGGCTTGACGATCACCGGACACCCAGCGGCCAGCGCCGGAGCCACCTTGCGCGTGATCATCGAGAGTGGAAAATTCCATGGCGTGATCGCGGCACATACACCAATGGGCTGCAGCACCGTGATGGACCGCATGGCCGAACCGTCGCTGAGGATCTCCCCGCGGATCCGCTTGGCTTCCTCGGCGAACCACTCGAGATAAGCCGCGCCGGCGATCACCTCGCCATGAGCGTCGGCGAGTGGCTTTCCTTGTTCACTGGTGATGATGAGCGCCAAATCGTCGGCGCTCTGAAGGACCAAATCATGCCATCGCCGCAGCAACGCGGCGCGTTGCCCGGAGGAATAGAGGCGCCAGGATCGCCAGGCGATGCTCGCGGCTTGAACGACCTTGTTTGCCTCGCAAGCCCCTGGACACGGCACCCGAGCAATGACGTCGCCATTCGCCGGATTCGTGACCAAGCGATATTTCGGTGGGTTGACCCATGACCACAAATCACCTGCTCGAAGCTGCAGCAGCGTTTGATCGCGCAACCCGTCAAGCAACGCACCATCTGCCAATTGCATCAAGATTTTTCACGCCTTCCTGAGGAACAAATTCTGGACGCGTGGATACTGAAGCACTGCAGCCTCAGAATGAACGTAACGGTTGTCTTGAAAGGGTTGCATGATTATGGTCTTGATCAAACCGGGAATTCGGCCCTGTCAACCAAACGATTTCGACGCTGGCCGACGCGTCATCCAAACACGCAGGAGAGCTTGCGGATCTCCCGCGTCGGTCAAGCGGAGGGCCGAAAAACTCCAGAACAACGGATCCTGTCATCGATTTGAAACAGGTTTCGAAGTCATAAGGCGCGGGACTTGCCGTCGGCACTGATGGCGGCCAACGCACCCTTGTCACGTCATTGAATTGGCGGCATCGGTGATACATTCTCCTGGCCCTGTCCCCCAGCAAGCTTGACACCCATCAACCAAAGTCTGATCTCATGATGCGCAGCAACATCAACGATCGACCGACCGGCGGGCATGCGCCGACCTCACAATCCGCAAGCTGGATCGCGCTTGCCCTCTCAAACGCGCCTAGCACGAAGGCGCCCATCGGAATGTTGACTCCGCCCCCGCACGATGCGCCGTCACATGGCGTGGCGGTCGTGTGGGGAAGGCTTAGACGCCTGAGTTTCCACGCCTCGCTGCTGCCCTGGACATTGCCGTCAGTGACGCGTGTTCAGCAGGGACCCTAGGACTTGCCTCACCGTGCACAGTGCTGCGTCGATCTCTTCGGACGTGGTCCGGCGTCCGAGCGAAAACCGGACCGCGCAACGCGCATGCTGAGGGCTCTCGCCTTGGGCCAGCAGCACATGGGACGGCTGGCCCCTGCCAGCGCAGCAAGCTGAACCCGACGCGGCAATCACTCCTTCCCGCTCCAACGCCCGCAGCACGCGCCCGGCGTTCAGCTCTCCGAATCGCACCAAGCTCGTATTGGTCAGGCGCCGCGTGGCGCAACCATAGATCGTCAGTGGTGTGGGCGCTGATGCCGGATTGACAAGCGCACCGACGAGCGCGTGATCAGGAGCATTTGCCCGGGACTTCAGTTGCGCCGTCATTGAAGATAGACAGCACATAGTCATAGGAGAATCGGCACCCGCTCAAATTCGCGCTGGCACGCACAGACCGGCTCCACCTTGTAGCGCAACACATTGGCCGATACCGTGTCGAATACTCTAATAATGCGCGACTCGATGACTCCCGCATCAGATGAACGTCCATCCTTCTGACAGAAATGATTTCCATGAGTCCAAACCATCGCCATGCCGACGACATGGTGCTCGATGCGTTGCATTCCATGCGCACGCTCGCTGGTATGGAAGTCGCGTTCATTTCGCAATTCAAGGATGAAGGACGCATCTTTCGCTGCGTTGACCCGCTGGCCTCCGACGTCCCGATCCGTGTTGGGAGTTCGGATCCTCTGGAGGACAGCTACTGTCAGCGCGTTATCGATGGCCCCGAGTTGATCCAGGCTGCCATGGAGCTTGCCGAAGCGCGCAAGCTGCCGGCGACTGCAGCCGTGCCGGTCGGCGCCCACCTCAGTGTCCCGATTCGATTGAGCGATGGCGGCATCTACGGAACCTTCTGCTGCAAGCCGACGACGGGCCCAGGCTTGATACCCTATGAAGCGAGTCGATTGGCAAGACAACCAATACGCAGAAAAATTGAAATAGCGCATTTGGCATCATCCGCAGTCGACGACTTCCTTTGCCGCGACGGCGCCCACATTTGGTCGCACTGCGCACGCCACATCGCAAGGCAGTTCCGAGGCCAAACATTGGACCTCGCGCAATGTCACGTCTTCGAGTGAAACTTGCTAAACATATCGCTTGGAGGATGCCCGAATTTCTGCCGAAAGGCGTTGCTGAAATGGGCTTGGTCGCTAAACCCGACCCCGTAGGCCAGTTGAGCGATCGATGTCATCGAACTAGCGCTGTTCAATGCCTGATATGCCGCCTGGAGGCGCTGATCCTTGATCCAGATCGACACTGACTCCCCAGTGTCTTTGAACAGGGAGTGCAGATAGCGCGGTGAAATCGAACATGCGCGCGCAATCCCCTCTGGCGACAACGCCGAATCCGCAAGGTTGCGAAGGATGAACGCCTTAATCCGAACAAGGTGCGCCTCACGAACCGGCGAAGCGTTTGATTGAAGCGCGTCCGGGTGTTGCTGCAAGCTGATTGCCAGAAGATCGATCAGGTGCGTGCCGATCAGGCTGAGAGTATTCACCGAGGATTGCTGCTCACAGTGCTGCACGACCAAGCGCAAGTAGTCTCGAAAGAGACGTCCGGTGCCCGTCGTACAGTCGTATTGACGCGCTGAAAATTTGCTTGGGTCGCCAATTCGCGCCTTCAGCGCCGACGAAGGAAATTTCAGAACCCACATGGAATTGGTTCGGCCGTACCCGAAGTCATATGGCGCATCGCTCATCTCCAGGAGGTATTGTCCTGGCGAGCAACGCGTCGTACGCCCTAATTGCGAAAATTCCACATCTGCATCACGCGGAACGGTAAGCAATGCCTGGCTGTCTTGTGCCCTGCAGTCTCGCGCTGAACGGTGGTAGCGCAGGCCAGTCGATTCCAGCCGAGAGAGTTGCACTGCGGCCAAATCCCACGCCTCCAGACTGCCTGCCAGCGGCTGACCGTCAAGCGAGGTCAGCTGCAAGTTGAAATAGGTCGCTGCGATTGCCTCGCGCCATTGGCCGATTGCATCATCCGGCCTTGTACCTTGAGTTGAAAAATGTTTGCGCACGGCCCTTGGGTCCAACGAAGTGGTTCGAGCGATGCGAGGCGAACTGCCGGCAGGACCGAATCTGCCGCTAACCCGCCCCGAACGCAGCCCAGCGTATGTGGTATTCGCGATCATCGTTCAAATCGATAGCTCCTGCAACGGCGGAATCCCCCGAGCGTCAGCTTGCGCTGTCGTGAGGTACGGCGCGGACCACAGGTTTTGATCTGTGTGCACTTTCAGCTTTGGCTTGCCACGAACTCAGGCACGGCAGTGAAAAGGTCGGCGACCAAGCCGTAGTCGGCCACGCCGAAGATCGGCGCCTCCTCGTCCTTGTTGATCGCCACGACAACCTTGCTGTCCTTCATCCCGGCCAAGTGCTGGATCGCGCCTGAGATGCCCACAGCGACGTAGAGCTCCGGGGCAACGATCTTGCCGGTCTGCCCGACCTGCCAGTCGTTGGGCGCGTAGCCGGCGTCGACCGCCGCGCGACTGGCGCCTAAAGCAGCACCAAGTTTGTCGGCCAAGGGTGTCATCACGGCTTCAAAGCTCTCCTTCGAACCTAGGCCGCGGCCGCCGGAGACGACGATCTTCGCACTCGACAGCTCCGGCCGATCGCTCGTGGTCTGCTCCCGACCGAGCAGGCGGCTTAGGGTCGTGTCAGCCACGGGAGTGACACTCTCCAGCGAGGCCGTGCCGCCTTCGGCGGCCACCGCTTCGAAACTGGTGATCCGCACCGTAATGACCTTCACCGCATCGGCGCTTTGCACGGTAGCGATCGCGCTGCCGGCGTAGATCGGACGGTTGAAGGTATCGGCCTCGATCACCTGGATGATGTCGGAGACCTGCATCACGTCGAGCAGCGCGGCAACGCGCGGCATCACGTTCTTGCCCGAGGTGGTGGACGGCGCCAGGATATGGCTGTAGCTGCCGGCCAGCGCAACGATTTGCGCGGCTAGGTTCTCGGCCAGCGCATCGCCAAGGTGCGGCGCGTCTGCGCACAGCACCTTGGCCACGCCGGCGATGCGCGAAGCGGCATCGGCGGCACCCGTGCAGCCACTTCCAGCCACCAGCACGTGCACCTCGTTGCCACAGGCCGCAGCGGCCGCCACTGCATTCAGCGTCGCCGCCTTGATGCTGCGGTTGTCGTGTTCGGCAATGACGATTGCTGTCATGGGTTTCCTTCAGATCACTTTGGCTTGATGTTTGAGCTTGTCGAGCAGTGTGGCCACGTCTGGCACCTTGACGCCTGCGCTGCGCTTCGGGGGTTCGACCACCTTGATCGTCTTCAGCCGGTGCGAAACGTCCACGCCGAGCCCCTCGGGCGTGAGCGTAGCGACGGGCTTTTTCTTCGCCTTCATGATGTTGGGCAGAGTCACGTAGCGCGGCTCGTTCAGGCGCAGGTCGGTGCTGATCACGGCCGGTATCTTCAGGCCCACCGTCTCCCGCCCGCCATCAACCTCGCGCGTGACTTGTAGCGTGCCGGCGTCGACCACAACCTTCGAGGCGAACGTGGCCTGGCCCCAGCCCAGAAGCGCGGCAAGCATCTGCGCGGTCTGATTACAGTCGTCGTCGATCGCCTGTTTGCCCAGGATAACCAGCTGCGGCTGCTCGCGCTCGGCCACCGCCTTGAGCAGCTTTGCCACCGCCAGCGGCTGCAGCTCAGCTTCGGTCTGCACCAGTACGCCGCGGTCGGCGCCAATCGCCAGCGCGGTGCGCAGCGTCTCTTGGCACTGGGCCACCCCGCACGACACCGCGATCACTTCGGTGACCACCCCTTTCTCCTTCAGGCACACGGCTTCTTCCACCGCGATCTCATCGAAAGGATTCATGCTCATTTTCACGCCATCCAGGTCGACGCCGCTCGCGTCGGCTATCACTCTGACCTTGACGTTGTAATCCGCCACACGCTTGACCGCCACCAACAATTTCACATCATTCCCCTGGTCCAAAATGCGAAGCTCGACACTTCCTTTGTACTGACCCACGCCGGAGCCACTCCGCGACTGTTACGTGCAGATCTACGCTGAGCACGATCAGAAGACGTAGCGCATACCAACGCCGACAAACGTCGTTGTCTCGCCGGCCGCGGAAGTCAACCCGTTCTCTGCTGTGTAGATTCCTCCGAACGCTGCCGCATAACCGGCGTTCGCGTCAGCCCTGACAGCCGCAATCTGTCCATACATTTGCATGTCCTTGAGCAATTCATAGCTATCCATCAGCGCCAGTTCGGTCGCCTTGCCTCCGAAACTGGCTCCGCTGTCCTTCGCGCCGTAATATGAAATGTTCCAAACCTGCTTCGGGAACATCTTGGCGTCCAGTCCGATACCCCACGCACGCACATCGTGACCAGCGATTCCCGATACGTAAGCGGACCTGAAATCTCCCAACTGTGCTCGCAACGCATAGGGCTCCAAGGTGTACGCGCCACCGATAACGGCGATTTCGCTTTGCTTCCCGGCTCCAGGCGTCTTGCTGTTTGCGCGCACAAAAGAAAACGATCCCGTGAATCCGGACGCGGTGTAGGACAATCCGAGAGACGACGTCGTATTCGCCAAAGCGCTGCCCGAAACGCCTCCAAGTGCATGCTCGAGGCCAAGATAGAAACCATTCCGTGCATAGGTGTAGCTAAGCGCGTTTTGGTCAAAGACTCCGCCCTGCAACGAGCCACTCGCCCCCGCGCCGGCACCGTTAAAGACTGTCGCCACGACCCACTGCGACAACATGCTGAAGGAGTTCGGAAGCCCGCGTGGCTCAGTACTGGCGGATGCGATAAGCCCAGGGTCCATTTGCATGCCTGCACCGAAAGTTCCCCAAGCCCCACCAATCGTGACGTATGCTTGGCGACCAAAGAGATCACCGGCCGCGCCCG
>JAGWOZ010000374.1 GCA_028870715.1 Betaproteobacteria bacterium
GAGCACATCAAGGCTGACGGGCTGCAAGACCCCAGCAACAAACGCATGATCAATGCCGACGCCAAGCTCAAGCCTATCTTCGGCAAGTCCCAGGTCAGCATGTTCGAGATGACCAAGCTGCTCAACGCGCATCTGAAATAACCTGACGGCGCCGTTCCGCGCTGAGCCAATCTCTCATTGCAGCGTGGTTTTGCGCTTGAAGCATGGCCATGGCAACCTCATCTTTTCCGTGCGACCTCCCGCAACCTGCACCCCAAGACCACCACCATGCGTGTCCTGTCCCGCACCCTCGTCCTGATCGCCTTGTTCGCGTCCTTCGCCCTCGCCACGGCCTGGGCCACACGACCCACGCCACACGACATTCAAACCGCCGTCCAGGCAGGCAACTTCGCCCTGGCCAATCAGGAGATGGCGCAAGTCCTGGCCTCCGACCCCAATTCAGGCAAGGCGCATTACATCGATGCACGCTTGCTGGCCAAGGAAGGGCAGTGGTCCCGCGCCCAGGCCGAACTCGCCCGCGCCCAGCAACTCGACCCCGCCATGGGTTTTGTCCATCCGCAGACCTTGGCCACGTTCACGCAGCAACTGCAATCGCACACAACAGCCCCACAGTCCGCGAGCCACGGGTTCATCCTGTGGGCCATCCTTGGTTCCCTGGCTTTCATCGTCATGCTGGCAGCGATCTACCGTGCGCAGACCCGCCGCCCCATGGTTTACGCACCAGGGACCGCAACCTCTGGGCAGTTTCAGGTGCCCGGCTACCTCACAGGTGCCAACCCTGGGAGCTACCCCCTGGCCCAACCACCCGGCACGGGCGCAGGACCGAGTCTGATGGGTGCCTTGGGCACGGGGCTGGCCGCAGGGGCAGGATTCGCGGTGGGTGAGGCCCTGGTGGACAAGCTGTTCGATCACGGCACGTCTGGAGCCGGGCAGGGCGCCATCCTGCCCGGCAACAACACCTTGGATGCACCGATCCCCGACGATCAGAACTTTGGGTTGACCGATGCGTCGAGCTGGTCGGACGACAGCGGCGCTGCCCCCGGCGTTGCGGACGATGCGTGGTCGGACCGTTGAGGTCGGAGTTGGCTTGCCATCAAGCAACCTGGGCAGCCTTGTGGACGCACCGCGGGTGCGCCCGGATCAATCGTTTCCCCGTGGACGCTGCGGAGTTGCAGATGGGCGCAGACTCGGCCTGCATGGCGCAGGCCATTCACCAAGCCACAGCAGGAAGCCGCGTCATCACCTATGCCCAACTCCACGCCCTCAAAGCGCGATGCGGGGACTAGCGTTCGCCTTGCTGCTCCTGGCGAACCTGGCACAGGCCCGGCCGGTTCAAGCCGAACCCCTTGGCGGTGAGTGTTTTAGCCACGCCGCGCAGACCTACGGGGTCAATGCCAAGGTGCTGATGGCCATCGCCTGGCATGAATCCCATTTTTTGCCTTGGCGCATGCACCGCAACAGCGACGGCAGCACGGACTATGGTGTCATGCAAGTCAATAGCAGGAATCTTCCAGCCCTGGGTCTGACAACGCAGACGGTCATGCAGCCCTGCACCCATATCCTGGCCGCCGCCCGACTGTATGGTCGGGCTGTGCGGCGTTATGGCAATACCTGGGCGGCGGTGGGGGTCTATCACTCCACCACTCCCGCCTTGCAA
>JAGWOZ010000136.1 GCA_028870715.1 Betaproteobacteria bacterium
CCGCTGCCAGAAGGATGTGTTCGATAAACGCGCAGGTCGAACCCTTGCCGTTGGTTCCCGCCACCGTGAACACCGGGCATGAAAATCGCAGATCGAGCACCGCCCGCACGCGCTCCACGCGTTCAAGACCAAGTTGGATGGCCTGCGCATGCAGCCGTTCGGCGTGCGCCAGCCATTGCTGCAAATTCCAATGCTGCATGGGCTCGTCGCCCGCGGCTCGGTGTGCCGTCACGCTGATCGCATTCGGCTTTTGCGCCGCGCGATCAGCCGGCAACGGCATCCGCCGGTTGGCGCTGCAGCATTGCCAGAAGATGGGCCAATTCGTCGCGCAGCTCGCGCCGATCGACAATACGGTCCACGCCGCCTTTTTGCAGCAAAAATTCGGCGCGCTGGAACCCTTCGGGAAGCTTTTCGCGCACAGTGTTTTCGATGACCCGTGGGCCAGCGAAACCGATCAAGGCTTTGGGCTCAGCCAGAACCACGTCCCCGACGAAGGCGAAGCTCGCCGACACACCGCCCATCGTGGGGTCGGTCAGGATGCTGATATAGGGGATGCGCGCACTCGCCAGCCGCGCCAGGGCAGCATTGGTCTTTGCCATCTGCATCAGGCTGAGCAAACCTTCTTGCATGCGCGCGCCGCCCGTGGCGGTGAAGCAAAGAAAGGGGACCTTCTGCTCCAGCGCCGTTTCGACGCCGCGTACGAAGCGCTCACCGACCACGGACCCCATTGAGCCGCCCATGAACTCGAATTCGAAACATGCCACAACCACAGCAATGCTCTGGATCGCGCCCCCCATGACCACCAGTGCGTCGGTTTCCTGCGTATTTTCCAAGGCCTCCTTCAGGCGTTCGGAATATTTACGACTGTCCTTGAACTTGAGTGAATCGACCGGCAGCACTTCTTGGCCAACCTCGTAGCGACCCTCGCCGTCCAGCAGCGCGTCCAGGCGCTGCCTGGCCCCGATGCGCATATGGTGCGCGCATTTCGGGCAAACGTACTGGTTATGCTCCAGATCCGTCTTGTACAAGACCGTCTCGCATGAAGGGCATTTAATCCACAGGCCCTCGGGCATCTGGCGGCGGCTGCCAGATTCCGATTGCTGAATCTTTGGGGGAAGCAGTTTTTCAAGCCAACTCATGATGCACTCCAGTCTTGGTGCGCCTGCGTGGCGGCAACCGCCAACGCCGGCGTGTCGATCGCGATGCGAATCGTACGCACAAAATCGGCTGCAGCCTGCAGGCCCGCCGCGACGGGTTGGTTTTCCATCAACTCGATAATGCGCGAGCCGATCACGACGGCATCGGCGCATGCTGCGACCGCCCGAGCGCTGTCTGCATCCCGGATGCCAAACCCTACGCCCAGCGGAAGCTGCACATGCCTGCGAATGGCTCGCAATCGCTCGCATACGGCCTGTACGTCCAAGTTGGCCGCGCCAGTTACGCCCTTGAGCGACACATAGTAGACGTAGCCGCTGGCCAACTGACCGACCTGCTCCATGCGCCCTTCGGTGGAGGTGGGTGCGAGCAGGAAAATGGGGTCGATTCCGACCGCACGCATCGCCACGGCAAAGTCAGCTGCCTCTTCCGGTGGATAGTCAACCACCAGGACACCGTCCACTCCCGCTTGCGCAGCCTCTCGCACGAATGCTGCCACCCCGAAGCGTTCAATGGGGTTCGCATAACCCATGAGCACCACGGGCGTACGGTCGTCCTGCACTCGAAACTCGCGCACCCAACCCAAAACCTGCGCCAGGTTCACACCGCGCGCCAGCGCTCGCTCGCTGGCGCGCTGGATGACCGGGCCATCAGCCATGGGGTCGGAAAACGGGATACCCAGCTCGAGCACATCAGCGCCGGCCGCCACTAAGGCATGCAGCAGCGGCACAGTGGCCTCGGGAAGAGGGTCGCCCGCTGTCACGTAGGGAATCAGCGCCTTGCGCCCGGCTGCTGCGAGTTGCGCGAAAGTCGATGCGATGCGGCTCATCGTGCTGCTTCCTGACGGCATGACGGCCGGCAAAAGAACTGCGCGCCAGTGAGATCAGCGATGTTGCCAATATCCTTGTCACCGCGGCCCGAAAGGTTGACCAGCAAGACCTGGTCGCTGCGCATTTCAGGCGCCATCTTCATGGCCTGCGCCAGTGCGTGGCTGGATTCCAGCGCGGGGATTATGCCCTCGGTACGACACAACTTGTGGAAAGCCGCCAGCGCTTCAGTATCGGTCACAGCAACGTATTCGGCGCGCCCAATGTCCTTCAACCACGCATGCTCGGGACCCACGCCGGGATAGTCGAGCCCTGCCGATACGGAATGGGTCTCCATGATCTGGCCGCCGGCGTCCTGTAGCAGGTAGGTGCGATTGCCGTGCAGCACGCCCGGCGTCCCCGCTGAGAGCGAAGCTGCATGCCTTCCCGTGGTTAGCCCCTCTCCACCCGCCTCCACACCAATCAGGCGCACCTTCTCATGTTCGAGATAGGGGTAAAAAATGCCCATGGCATTGCTGCCCCCGCCCACGCAGGCCAACACGGCGTCGGGCTGACGCCCGATCATCTCGGGCATTTGCAGGAGGCACTCGTCGCCGATCACACGCTGGAAATCTCGCACCATCATCGGGTACGGATGCGGGCCGGCCACGGTGCCAATGATGTAGAACGTGTTTTCCACGTTGGTCACCCAGTCTCGCAGCGCCTCGTTGAGTGCATCCTTCAAGGTCTTGGAGCCGCTTTCGACAGGCACCACCTTGGCCCCCAACAGATGCATGCGGTACACGTTCGGCGATTGGCGCTTGACGTCCTCCGAGCCCATGTACACGACGCATTCCATGCCGTAGCGTGCCGCCACCGTGGCGGATGCCACCCCATGTTGCCCGGCCCCGGTTTCAGCAATGACGCGTGGTTTGCCCATGCGTTTGGCAAGCATGGCTTGACCGATTGTGTTGTTGATTTTGTGCGCGCCGGTGTGGTTCAGATCTTCGCGCTTGAGGTAGATTTGCGCGCCGCCCAATTCGCGGCTCAGCCGCTCGGCGTGGTAGATCGGGCTTGGGCGGCCAACGAAATGCTTGAGATCGCGCTGGAATTCGGCAATGAAGTCAGGATCGGTGCGGTAGTGTTCATAGGCCTCTTTGAGCTCATCGAGCGCCTTGAACAGCGTTTCAGCGACAAAAGAGCCACCATAAGGACCGAAGTGGCCACGGGCGTCAGGATATGCGTAGTTCAACATTGGGGAATTCGTATGCCGTAACGGGGCGGCTTGCGCCGGAAAGTCGCACGGAGACGGGTTTAGTCCCGTGCGGCAGCATCCGCATCGCGAACGGCCGCAACAAAGCGGCGCATGGCTGATGCGTCTTTCACGCCCTTGGACAGCTCGACTCCTGTTGAAACATCAACCGCCCAAGGCCTGACCCGCGCAATGGCCTGCCCCACATTTGACGCATGCAACCCACCAGACAAAACGATGGGAAAGTCGGCGCTTTTTGGAATCAGTGACCAATCGAAAATCTCACCGCCACCGCCGTAGGCTTCGACATACGCGTCGAGCAACAAAGCTTGGGCATCCGTGAATCGAGCTTTGAAGTTTAACAAATCCAGGCCTGGACGCATTCGGGCGGCCCGTATATACGGGTAGGCGTAGCGGGAACACTCCGCCGGTTCTTCATCACCGTGGAATTGCAGCAGGCCGGGCCGCACTGCATCCATGACTGCGCGAACCTGCGTCTGCTGCGCATTCACAAACAGCGCCACCGTACTGATGAATGGCGGCAGGGCCCGGGCGATGCGCGCCGCCTGGTGCAAGGTGACGCATCGTGGGCTCGGGGGATAGAACACGAGCCCCACAGCATCGGCCCCAGCCTCCGCGGCCGCCAAGGCATCCTCAACGCGGGTGATGCCGCAGATCTTGATTCGTGTGCGATGCATGGGGTTTGGTGGAGCGTGGGACGTCTAGGTCAGGAGGAGGGGCCGGTCGTCAGCGGGCTCGGGCAATTCCCATTGTGACCCATAGCGTGGCCCAAGGAAGTACAGACCATCGGGCATGAAGGTTGGCGCGGCCATACTGCGCGTGCGCGAAATCAACACTTGCTGCAACCATTGCGGATCCCGAGAGCCTCCGCCTACAGCGATCAGGCAACCCATGATATTGCGCACCATATGGTGCAAAAAGGCGTTGGCTTCAAAGTCGATCATCCACATGGTGCCCTGCCGTGCGATATTCACGGCAAGCAGGGTCTTGACGGGGGTTCTCGCTTGGCACGAGCTGGCGCGAAATGCCGAGAAATCATGGGTACCAAGCAGGAGTGCCGCGCCGGTGCGCATGGCGTCGGCGTCGAGTGACAGGTGCGTCCAGCCCACCAACCCCTGAAGCAGCGCTGGACGCACGGCCGCTTGGTGTAGAACGTAACGGTAACGGCGCGATTGCGCAGATTTCTGGGCGTGAAATGCGCCTCCGACTTCTTGCGCCCAGCACACCGCGATGTCCGGCGGCAGGAAGGCATTGACCCCACGCACCCAGGAGAACGGTTCGCGCACCACGGGGGAGTCGAAATGCACCACTTGCTGCAGCGCATGCACGCCAGCGTCCGTGCGGCCCGCACAGGCTACGCGCACCGGTGCACCGATAAAGCGAGCCAGTGCGGCCTCAAGGCGATCCTGCACGGTGTGACCGCTTGGCTGGCTCTGCCACCCAAGGTACGACAGGCCCCGATAACTTAGCCCGAGGGCAATACGCATGGGCGCTGCGCCCGCCTCCAACGGCGACACATTGGCGTTAGCCGAGTTCGACCAGCATCTTCTCAGCTCGCGCCTTGGCTTCACCACCGCTTTCGGCGATGATTTCTCGCAGCAGGTTGCGAGCCGTATCCAAGTCGCCCATGGCGCGGCATTCCGCCACCAGCGCCAAGCGCGTGTCCAAGTCGTCCGCCGACTCGGGCATTGGCTCGGTGAGTGGCCCGGCGTGTGCGGCATCGCGACTCACAGGCGCAACGGCCGACGTTGAGGCGCCACTGGCCGGGAGATCAAGCGACAGTGACCCAAGATCGAACTCCAGGGGCTGTCGGCTCGGCGGATGCGCCGGCCCGGGTTCAGCAATGGATGCGCTAGCGTCTGCAGCATGAAAACTGGAAAAATCAAAATTCAAGGGCGCATCGGGGTTCCCGGCAGCGGGCGCTGCAGGTGGCGCGCTCACCGGATCCGAGGCCCTGACCGGAGCGGCCGTTGCATCAGCCCTCGGTGCCGTTGCCGATGATCCGACGAGGTCAAGATTGAGATCAAGTCCAGAGCCCTCCGGCTTGGCGCTCCCGGACGCCGCGGAGCCCATGATCGACGGCAAGCTGGTGAGCAACTCGGTAGCCGGCTGCGTCGCCGGCGATGTCAGCCCTGACGAACCCGTCGGCGCGAAGTCGCTCGCCGGAATTGTGGACTGCGCATTGACGGTGCTCGGAGGCACCGTATTGTGATACAGGGGATTGATCGGATCGAGATTGCGACCCAGGTCTTGCGCCTTCTTCCAGTCAGGCCCGACGCCCTCAGTGAGCGCAAACACTTCGGCAGCCGTCATCTCGAAGGATCTCACGTCCTTGCGCTTGGCGTAGATCTCCAGAAGCTTCAACCGCGCAGCGCTGCGATCCGGATGGTTTTTCAACGATTCCTTGAGAATTTCCTCGGCTTGCAGATCACGCCCATAGGCCAGATACACGTCGGCCTCGGCCACCGGATCCACGTCGCTGCTGTCGAGCTGGCTGGGCGAATAGGCCACCGATGACCCCAGGGTGCTGTTGCGCGTGTCGACTCGCTCACCCCCAGTCCCACCAAAGAAGCTGTCCGCCGCACTCAGCCGACTGTCAAATACGGAGCTATCCCGCTGCGGTCTGGACTGCGCGCGGCGGCGCAGGAATACCCCTGCCGCAAGCAACAGGGCAATGACCGCTGCAGCCGGCGCGAACAGAGGATTGGCGAGAAGACTGGCAAGCCAGCCCCGCTCAGGCACGCCCGGCTGCTTGGCCACCGGCTGCTTGGCCACCGGCTTGGGGGCCACGGTCGTCGGCGGAACTGGCAGCGCCGGCTTGGGCACCGAGGCCACGGGTTTGGGCATCGACGCAGGCGCAGCCCCGGAAAGGGCTGCAGGAACCTTCGCGGCGGGCGCCGATGCGGCAGCAGCCGCAGTTGGGGCGCTCGTTGCCGCGGCCTTTACCGCTTCGCTGGCGCTTGCCGCGAGTTGAGACAATGCAGCGACGTTGGCCTTGGCCTCGCTCAGTTTCTTCGCGGTCTCTTCGGCCTGCTTTTGCGCTGCGATCAGGTTCGCCTGCGCCGCGAGGCCCTGAGCGGCACCGACCTTGGCCTGGCCCAACTTGAGTTGCGACTTGGGCATGGACGCCGCTGGTGTCGGCTCCTGCACTTCGGTCTGAATCTTGCCGCTGGCCTGACGGGCGTTCGACTCCGCCTTGGGCGCGGCTTGCACGGTCATTTCAGCCAACCTGCGCCGATAGGCCTCAAAGCTGCGGCTCTGCGCGATGATCACCTGTTGCGCCTGCTTCGGCGGAACACTCTGCACTTCCTCGGTGCTCGGAATACGCAGGACGGCCCCCGCGCGCAGCAGATTCATATTGCGGTCGATGAAGGCACCGCTGTTCGCCCGGTAAAGCGCCGTGAGCATTTGGTCAAGGGAAACCGTTTCGATACCCAGCCCGCGGGCGATACTCGATAGCGTGTCACCCTTGCGCACCGTGTAGGTGCGCTGGGCGCCCTGGCCGGCGGGCGGCGCTGCCGAAGCGGCAACTGGCGCAACCGCGGCCGGCTGCGCCAGCCGCTCAGAGACCTGCGGCCCCGCCTGAGGCGCAATGGCGGCGGCTGGCTGTGGCTCCTGAAAATTCGGCGGATCGAACAGCAGTGTGTAATCCCGCGTCAGCTCGCCGTTGGCCCAATACGCGCGCAGCAGCACATCAACGAAGGCATCCTGCACGGGACGGGAACTGGTCAGGCGCAAGTAGGGCTGCCCGTCCGGCCTGTGCTCCAGCGTGACGGTGACGTCGGGCAGGATGCTGCTGTAGCTGAGATTGCGCGACTGAAAGGCGGATGCCGGCGCCACGCCCACCTTGAGCGAGGAGGCTTCGTCAGCCGTCATCTGCGTGATGTCAATGTCGGCGCGCAGGGGCTGACCCAAGGCGGATTTGACCGTGGCATGGCCCAAGCCAAATGCATAGGCCTGCGAGATTGCCCCTGGCAAGGCCGCCAAACATACCAGGCCCACTGTTTGACGCCAATTGGCCACTTTGAACCCCCTGATTTGAGCTTTGGCTTTGTTCACGGCACACTGCATTTTGATCGTTAAATCAACATAGCATCCGCTAGTTAGCCTGACAAGCTCGGCCAATCGCTGAACATGCCAAACGGCCTGAATTGTCGCGTTGAGGCCATATCGGAGCCTTAGTGGCGTGCCCTTGGCCCCCTTTGGAGACGTGACCTGAGGGTGCGCTGAGTCAGGCCGCAAGGAGGATACGCAGCATGCGACGCAGTGGTTCCGCTGCACCCCATAAGAGCTGGTCACCGACCGTAAACGCGCCCAGGTACTGCGTGCCCATCGCAAGCTTGCGTAGCCGCCCGACGGGAATGGAAAGGGTGCCCGTTACGGCCACCGGGGTTAACTCCCGGATGCTGGCCTCGCGTGTATTGGGCACAACCTTCACCCAAGGATTGTCGCTGGCGATGATGGCCTCGATCTCGGTCAGGGGCACGTCGCGCTTGAGTTTGAACATGAGTGCTTGACTGTGGCAACGCATGGCACCGATGCGCACGCACAATCCATCCACCGGAATGGCTGCGCTGCCGGCGTGCCCAAGGATCTTGTTGGTTTCGGCGCCGCCCTTCCATTCCTCGCGCGACATCCCGTTGCCCAGATCCTTGTCGATCCATGGAATCAGGCTGCCGGCCAGAGGCACCTCGAAGTGGCGGGTGGCATCCGGCGGCAGTGCGCGCTGGGTGGCAATGACGTCGCGGTCAATGTCCAGGATCGCGGAGGCCGGATCGTCGAGCATCGGCCTCGCGGCAGCATTCAGGGTGCCAAACTGGGCAAGCAACTCACGCATGTGCTGTGCTCCGCCTCCCGATGCCGCCTGGTAGGTCATGCTGCTCATCCACTCCACGAGACCAGCCTTGAACAGCGCGCCCACGCCCATGAGCATGCAGCTCACGGTGCAGTTTCCCCCAATCCAGTTCTTGCCACCACGAGCAAGCGCGGCGTCGATGACCAAGCGATTGACAGGGTCCAGAATGATGACCGCGTCATCGCGCATGCGTAAGGTGGAGGCCGCGTCGATCCAGTGCCCGCCCCAACCGCTGCCCCGCAGTTTGTCAAACACTGCGCTGGTGTAATCACCACCTTGGGCCGTCACGATGATGTCGCAGGCACGTAACGCCTCCAAGTCATACGCGTCTTGCAGCCGGATGCTCGTCGAGGCCCAGTCCGGGGCACGCCCACCAGCATTGCTCGTCGAGAAAAATACGGGATCAATGTGGGCGAAATCACCCTCTTCGCGCATGCGCTGCATGAGCACGGACCCCACCATCCCGCGCCAGCCGATCAGTCCTACTCGCTTGTTTGCCATCTTCTTGCATCCGATTTGGATCTATTCATGGGGGGTCAGCCCAGGGCTGCCACCACTGCGTCGCCCATCGCCGCCGTACCCACGGTGCGCGTACCCGGCTCCGCAATATCGGCCGTACGCATACCCTGCCGCAACACGATCTGGACTGCCCTTTCGATGCGGGTCGCCGCCTCGGGCTCTCCAAGCGAGTAGCGCAGCATCATCGCTGCGCTCAGGATGGTGGCCAAAGGATTGGCCACCCCTTTGCCCGCGATGTCGGGCGCCGAACCGTGTGAGGGTTCGTACAAACCGCGTCTGTCGGCATTCAGCGAGGCTGATGGGAGCATGCCAATGGAGCCCGTGAGCATGGCCGCCTCGTCGCTCAGGATGTCACCAAACATGTTCCCGGTCACGATCACATCGAACTTCTTGGGCTCGCGCACGAGTTGCATGGCTGCATTGTCGACGTACATATGCTCAAGCTGGACATCAGGGTACTGGGCGTGCACTTCAGTGACGACATCCTTCCAGAACTGAAAGGTCTCCAGCACGTTGGCTTTGTCCACGCTGGTGACTTTTCCGGGGTGGCCGGCTGCCTTGCGCGCACGCGCCGCCTGGAATGCCACCTCGGCAATTCGTTCAATCTCCGGGCGACTGTAACGCATCGTATCGAACGCCTCGTCGGCGCCCT